>JBDLQW010000199.1:0-5986 GCA_039800365.1 Pseudomonadota bacterium | reverse complement strand
TGGGGCGTTTGCCTGAGGTCTTAGCCGAGACGGCCCAGCTCTTGGGATCGCTTTTCCTGATTCTGGTGCTTGCGGTTAGCCTGAATAAGTTTTTGACCTTCGAACAGATCCCTCAAGCACTGGTAACCAGTCTTTCAGGCGCGATTCACGATCAAACGACGTTCTTGATCGGGGTGAATCTGTTGCTGTTGCTTGCCGGAGCGTTCATGGATGCATTGAGCGCGATCCTGGTCTTGGCACCCTTGCTGGTTCCTTTGGCGACTCATTACGGGGTAAACGTCATTCATTTTGGTGTGATCATGATCGTGAATCTCGAGATTGGGTATTTAACGCCTCCAGTGGGGGTGAATCTTTTTGTCGGCTCGAGTGTGTTTCGTGAGCCGATCGGAACCGTGATTCGATCGGTGATTCCACTGATTGGTGTTCTATTGCTGGGGCTTGCTGTGGTCACGTTTTGGCCGGATCTCGCGCTTTTCTTGGTTCGAAAGTAAGCTGCGCCCTGCGCTGTCGATTTTCTAGACAGATGTCGCCTCTACGTCCGTTTCTCGAGTTTTTTGATTCGCGAGCCGGCCTCTGTTGAGGCGAGGTCTCTTACTTCCCTAAGGCATGCGCTTTGCTCTAGGCGGAGGTCAAGAGGAGCGACGCTGATGAAACCGTTCCGTCATCATGCTTTAGTTTCTGGCATTTTTTTCGTGAGTTTGGGTGTGGCGCTCGTTCAGTGTGGGAGGGCTACACCTTCGACGGTTTTGAGCACCCCCTTGCCCGCTCAAGACTCTCGAAGTGCCCCCGACGCTGGTACTGCGCTTGTTCCTCCTGAGTTCTTACAAGTTGAGCGAACTCAGGGGCGTAGTGAGCTTTTAAAGCCCAGAGCCAAGTCCTCCCTGCGAGGCTATAGTTTCGCTCAAGCCATTTGGAAAGCGATTGAGGCAAATGAGTTACCCCAGCGGGTGAGCATGGGGGGAAACGACTCTCGCTTTCAAGTGGGTTCAGGCGAAGCTGTGGTGCCT
Organism: Pseudomonadota bacterium; assembly: GCA_039800365.1. GTDB lineage: Bacteria > Bdellovibrionota > UBA1018 > UBA1018 > UBA1018 > CAIOHW01. The sequence goes on along the minus strand of JBDLQW010000199.1, from coordinate 4,979 downwards.
GTGGGGCTTTGGAGTCATCCCGTCTGTAAGCAGAGCGCTGAGTCGCTTCGGGAATCTCTAGGGCATGAGCCTCCAGCTGAAATCGTCCAGCTGGCTCAGGCCTTTGCTGATCAGATGGCCCTGGCTCGAAGTGATGGAAGGCGTGCAGCCTCAGGTCTTATGGCTCGACTGATGGGATGCTTGGCCTATTCCGAGTCCTTATCGACTGCCGATACAAAGACCTCAGAAGCGGTTGCGAAGGAAGTCGCACCATCAGATTACTCGAAGCCACCAGGAGTGAAGTTTTATCTCGATTCAAAACAGGTTCACCCCGAGAGCCGCTTGAATATTGGACTTTATCAATTTTCGCCGGCAAGTCGGGGTAACGTTCAGGCTTGTCTTCGAAACTGGAATCAGTGGGTCGGGCAGGACTTAGGATCTTCGCTTCCTTTAGAGGCGCCTGAGGCTGACATGATTCGGCTCTTGGGGGCCGCCGATCAGGAGTTCAATGCCTTTTGCGGAGTGAATAAGATTGCCCAAACTTTTTTCGTTCAGGTGAATACGAGCTCTCCGCAGCGAACCCCTCTTGAAAATCGAGGCTCTTCCGGGGTCCTGAAGCGACCGGAAGATCGCTGCGTTACTCCGTTCTTCAATGTTCGAGCGTATCAGCACTTTGGTCCTCTTCAGAACACGACTCGTCGAAATCTTGCTGAGGTGCTTCGCTGTGCCTTGGATTCTAGAGGGTCTGCCGTTTCGAGCGGCCCAGATGAGCGATGACAGACCGATGAGTATCAGGCACGGTTCGCGAGGCTCTCATGAAGACTCTTCAGAAGCGCAGGAAATCGCCTCATTCGGCTGCCATACCAGGACCACGGTTCGCCGTCGGTCAGCAGAACGCGAGCTTGGGGTAGGGCAGACTTGACCTCGCTCAGGTGTTTTTCTTGGAATGGGTAGGGCTCGGAAGAAAGCAGCACGTAATCCACTTTCTTTTCTGCTAAAAGTTCGAGTGAAATTTCGGGATAGCGAGAGGCAGAAGGGGCGTGAGGATCAGCACAGACATTGATCCAGCCGGCGGTCTTGAGGAGCGAGTTGATATAAGTCTGGGGGCCAGCTGCCATCCAAGGCTTTCGCCAAATCAGGTAAGCCACTCGTTTTGACGGCGCATCAGCAATCATGTGGCTCCATTCATTTTGAATCTCCCGCTGAAGAGACATTCCCTGTTCGGGTTTTCCGATGAGCTCGGCAAGTCGCGAAATCATCTCATAGGCTGAAGCTACGTCCACGACGTCAGTCACGAAAACGGGGGCGATTTGAGAGAGCGATTCCACCATTTCTCGAGGGTTTTCTTCTTTTTCCGCAATAATCAAATCAGGCTGCAGCTGGGCGATCACGTTCAAGTCAACCCGCTTAGTTCCACCCACTTCGGTAATGGGTTTCACTTGTTCGCCGGGGTGGATGCAGTACCGAGTTCTTCCAACCAGCCTTCGGTCGAGGCCTAACTCTAGAAGCGTCTCGGTTTGAGAGGGACACAGCGAAATGACCCGTTGAGGCACCTGGGGAACCAGCAGGGTTCGGCCCAGCATGTCGGTAACGGGCCGTGCATCCGAGGGGGCATTCACGTCGGTTCCTCGGGGGAGTTGCTTCGAACGGCAACCGCTTGGTGATTCCAGGGACAATGCCGGCAGGCATTGCCGCAACAATAGCCTCGCGATTCGTGTCCGATTCGAGTGATCACTGTGTATCCAGAGGACGGGTCGATATACGTGTGCGCTCCGTGCAAGCAGGCTTCCTCATGAAGCTGAGCGAAGAGCGGCCTTGGGGCCTTTTCAGCGTTTTTCGCCGATCGATTCTCTGGTACGTCGTTAGTCATGTCTCAGCATCCAGACCTCGCAGCATATTCGCCAAAAAACAAGATCCGCATTGTCACCGCAGCCGCCCTATTTGATGGGCACGATGCTGCCATCAATATCATGCGAAGGATTTTACAGGCCTCCGGAGCTGAGGTCATTCATCTCGGTCACAATCGATCGGTTTCAGAAGTCGTTGATTGCGCTATTCAGGAAGATGCTCAGGCCATTGCTTTGACGTCTTATCAGGGGGGGCACCTCGAGTATTTCAAGTACATGGTGCAGTTGCTTGCTGAAAAAGGCTGTTCGCACGTGCGCATTTTTGGCGGCGGAGGGGGCGTCATTCTTCCGCAGGAAATCGAAGAGCTTCACCGGGCAGGTGTCACGCGCATTTACTCTCCTGATGACGGTCGCGCGCTGGGCTTGCAGGGCATGATCAACGATCTTCTTGAGAAGAGCGATTTTTCAACCGGAACGGGGCTGCCCCAAGAAGGCAAGGATCTTGCTGAGTTTTGTTCGAGTCTGCGGGCTCGAAATTTCAAGGCCATCGCTCAGGTCATTTCAGCGGCTGAAAATGCCCCTCAGGAAAATTCGAGACTTTTATCGGTGATTCGAGATCTCGCGAATCAGCGTGCTCAAAGGGCACCTGTTTTGGGAATTACAGGCACCGGAGGGGCTGGAAAGTCTTCTTTGATCGATGAACTGGTTCGGCGATTCATTTCTGATTTCCCCGAGCGTTCGATTGCAGTGATTTCAGTCGACCCTTCGAAGCGAAAGACTGGGGGGGCCTTACTGGGAGATCGAATTCGAATGAACTCGGTCGATCACCCCAGAGTCTACATGCGGTCTTTAGCGACCCGGCAAGCGAATCTCGCGCTTTCGAAGCACGTGCGAGACGCCCTCGATACAGTTCAGGCAGCTGGTTTTGACCTCATTATTCTTGAAACCTCGGGCATCGGTCAAAGCGATACCGAAATTACCGAGCACTCTGATGTTTCTTTGTACGTCATGACGCCGGAGTATGGTGCTGCAACACAGCTCGAGAAAATCGATATGCTCGATTTCGCTGATGTGATTGCCCTGAATAAGTTCGACAAGCGGGGCGGGCTCGATGCGCTTCGGGACGTTCGAAAGCAGTACCGCAGAAATCATAAAAAATTTGATGGCGAGGATGAGGCTATTCCAGTTTTCGGGACTATTGCCTCGCAGTTCAACGACCCGGGGATGAATCGGTTGTATCGGGTGCTCATGGATACGATCTCGTCGAAGACGGGTGCCAGTTTTTCGTCTTCGATGGCGTTGACTCGAGAAGAATCAAGAAAGATTCATATTATTCCCCCCGAGAGGACCCGGTACCTTTCAGAAATCACCGAGGCGATTCGTCGCTATGACGACTGGACCGAGCGGCAGTCGGAGATCGCTGGAAAACTCGAGGCGACCCAGCGGGCACTTGAAGGCCTGGCAGAGCCAGTGGGTCAGGGGTTAAGCGACGAGACGTCGGTGGCTCGTAAGGTTCTGGTCGAGCAATCAGCTCGGCTTCGCTCTCAACTCGATGGCGAAAATGCGCTGATCTTAGAAAAGTGGCCCGAGAAGGTCAGGGCCTATCGTGAGGCGACGTTTTCTTATCGGGTTCGAGGGCAAGAGGTTCGCGTCGAAACTCATACTCGGTCTTTGTCTCAGCTTTCGATTCCAAAAGTGGCGCTGCCTCGCTATCGCGCTTGGGCCGATGTGCTGCGGTGGAATCTTCAAGAGAACGTGCCTGGAGAGTTTCCGTTTACTGCGGGAGTCTTTCCTTTCAAGAGAGAAAAAGAAGACCCCACTCGCATGTTTGCGGGTGAAGGGGGACCAGAACGAACCAATCGCCGATTTCATTACGTGTCACGGGCGATGCCGGCTAATCGACTGTCGACTGCTTTTGATTCAGTGACTCTGTATGGATTTGACCCGGCCGTTCGGCCGGATATCTACGGAAAAATCGGCAATTCGGGTGTTTCGATTTGTTGTCTAGACGACGCCAAGAAGCTCTATTCTGGATTTAATCTCTGCGATCCTCGAACCTCAGTGTCGATGACGATTAACGGGCCAGCTCCGATGCTGGTCGGGTTTTTCATGAATGCTGCGATTGATCAGCAGTGCGAGCTCTACATTCGAAAAGAGGGGTTGGTCGATCAGGTCGAGTCTAAGATCGAAGCGATTTATCGGGCAAAAAACTCACCTCGCCCTCGATATCAGGGTGAACTGCCTTCTGGAAACGATGGCCTGGGCCTTTTGTTGCTGGGTGTGACAGGTGATCAGGTGCTGCCGGCTGATGTTTACGCGCGGATTAAGGCCGAAACCCTGAGTCAGGTTCGCGGCACGGTGCAAGCGGATATCTTGAAAGAGGATCAGGCTCAAAACACCTGCATTTTTTCGACCGAGTTTGCCCTTCGGATGATGGGCGATATTCAGGAGTACTTCATTCAAAATCGAGTGAAGAATTTCTACTCAGTATCGATCTCCGGCTATCATATCGCAGAGGCCGGTGCGAATCCGATCACGCAATTGGCGTTTACCTTGGCCAATGGTTTTACGTTTATCGAGTATTACCTGTCGCGGGGCATGGATATTAACCTCTTCGCGCCAAACCTCTCGTTCTTTTTCTCAAACGGGGTCGATCCCGAGTATGCCGTTATTGGTCGTGTTGCGCGGCGAATCTGGGCCAAGGCGTTGAAGCATCGCTATGGCGCTGACTCTCGGGCCCAGATGTTGAAGTATCACATTCAAACTTCGGGAAGATCGCTGCACGCCCAGGAGATCGACTTTAACGACATTCGCACTACGCTGCAGGCGCTGTACGCGATCTTTGATAATTGCAATTCGCTTCATACAAATGCCTATGACGAAGCGATCACGACGCCTACCGAGGCTTCGGTTCGAAGGGCAATGGCCATTCAGCTCATCATTAACCAAGAGCTCGGATTGGCTAAGAATCAGAATCCAGTTCAAGGCGCTTTCATTATTGAGGAGCTTACCGATCTCGTTGAGCAAGCCGTGCTTCAGGAGTTTGATCGAATCACGGAACGAGGGGGAGTGCTGGGCGCCATGGAGACCATGTATCAACGAGGAAAGATTCAGGAAGAGTCGCTGCACTATGAGATGCTCAAGCATACGGGC
>JBDLQW010000198.1:0-21359 GCA_039800365.1 Pseudomonadota bacterium | reverse complement strand
TCCCTCATAAAATGAGCGCGCTTTTGACCCTCGATTTTTCCAGATTCGGTTCTTAAGCTGTCGACGACTTTGAAGAGTTTCACGAAAAAGTGATCAATCGTGTATTTGAGATCGTCTAGTTCGCGATGAACGCCAAAAGGATCTGACGGCTCGTAAAGCTTACGTTTCAAGAGACCCGCCACGGCAAAGCAGCGAGCCACGCCGATGGCTCCGAGTCCATCAAGTCGGTCGGCATCTTGCACGATACCCGCTTCAATCGAACGACATTCGATTTGGGCCGAAAAACTATGCGCTTCAATGGCGTGAGAAATGCCTTCGAAATACTGCGAGGGGTATCCTGCCTGAGAGAGGAAGGCGATCGAGGCCTCGGCCGAAAGCTTCGAGGCTTGTGACCTCCGAGGGTCATTTTTGGGCACATTCACCAAGTCATGAAGCCAAGCGGCCGGAACCACGACTTCCCAGCAGGCGTTTTCCTCTCGGCAAAGGTGTTTAGCAGTGGCGACCACCCGGCGAAAGTGCGCAAGATCGTGAGCCGGGTCATCGCCAAGGTCGGCGCTGAGGATCTTGTTCTCAAATTGCGATTCCCAGAAAGCCCGTTCCTCGTGATTCATCGTCTTACTAGAGTAAAGCTCAGGGCGAGAGCGCGCAAGACTGTGACTCCGCCGTTGAAGAGTGTGTCTAAAGGTGAGAGATGCTGGGGTTCTGTGTCGAAAAATGCTGCATTCCTTCGATTTCACTTTCCAGAATTGCCGTTGCCTCTTCGGGGCCGGGTGGCCTTGGCATTGGCTGAGAGTCAGGGAAGGCCTGATCCTGAGGTTTTAGCCAGGCTCATTCAAGAGCCCGGCGTCAGTGAAGCGATTCGAGCTCGAGTGGCGAGCCCTCAGCGTCGGTCTGAGAGTCTTTTGGCCCGCCTGGCTCGTGAAGAGATCTTGCGTCGAGTGCCTCACGTCGAAGGGTGGCGAGGCTGCTCGTTCTCGCATTCTAGTATGAAATCGGAAGAAGGTGATGGCGTCAGAATTTTTTCGGCCGCCGCACTCGCAGACGGGCCCGTGGGAGTTGACCTCGAGCACGAGGGACGGAGTTTTTCTCGGACTGGTCGAGAGCGGATCGTATCGCGAATTTTGCACGGGTCAGAGCGAGATCAGGTCGGGCTTGAGTTGGTTTTCTGGTGCGCCAAAGAAAGTTTGGCAAAGGCTCTGGGAACGGGTCTTGTTGCTCCGCTTGAACAGTACGAAACGCAGATGCTGGGCTTAGAGACTTCGATTTCGGGCCATTTTCGGCTGGGTTTTCGTCATTTTCCTGGCTGGGAAGCCCAAGTTTTTCGATTTTCGGGATGGATCCTCTCGGTTTGTTTGCCTCAAGAGTGACTTGGCAGGCCCTCTGCAAATCTCCTGAAGTGATGGATACGAGCAACCGATCTCGCCCTCCGTTGATTCTAGTGATTCATGATGATCCTCATTGGAGCGATCGCGTCCATGCGATGCTTCTAGAAGAGGGTTATCGTGTCATATGGGCTCGTGATGCGCTGGAAGCCTTAACGCTATTAGAGGTGCTTCAGCCCGAGCTCATGATTTTGGAGATGGTGCTTCCAGTGATGGATGGCCTGGGGTTTCTGAGTCATCGAGCTCAGGAAAAAAAATCATCGCAGAGTCGCTTCTCACCAGGGCCCCGCGTATTGGCGGTTTCGCGTCTGCCATCGGTGCTTCATCAGGCGCTTGACCTGGGGGCAGATGCAGTAGTGCAACGGCCCTGTCATTCCGAGGCGTTTCTTTCAGCCGTTAGTTCTTTGGTTCACTGTCCGCAAGAGAACTCGGCGCGTGTTTCTCCTCAACTTGAAGCCCCGTTAGTGGGGTTGCCTCGTGTCCAAGACGAAAGAGCTCTCGCCCCAAAAAACTCAGAGCCCCTCGGCGAACTCATGAGCACGGTGGGCGAGCAGCTGATCCGATTGCGCCGGATGCTCGCTGTTGATCTCGCCACGGTAAGCACGCTCAGCTCCGATGGGCTTCGACTTGAGCTAGTGATTGGCGAGGGGCCTCAGTCGGGCGTTCTGCCCGGCGTCTTGCTCTCTGAGTGGAGCTCGCCTGATCTCATGGTGCTTGAATCCTCAGAGCGATTTGTCGTGCAGGACCTGTGTGCTCATCCGCTTTTTCGCGGCGGAGTTTGGTGCACGGAGCATCGTCTGCGCTCTTACTTAGGGTCGACGCTCTTCAATGCGCAGGGACGAGTGGCTGGAGTGCTGTCAGTTCACACTCAACGGGTGGGTTTTTTTGACCATGGCGATTTACGAACGCTCGAGCTTTTCGCTACCCGCGTATCGCAGCTGATTTGGGGTGAGAACTCGCAAGTGGCCTTCGAAAACAGCCTTAGGGCGATGGGTAATAAAACCGAAGTGGCTTAAAATAAAATTCGGCTTAGAGATACAAGTATCGCAACGTGAAGTGAATGACGCTCGACTCTTGGATCCCTTCCGCGATTCGCAAGGGCCTCGAGGCTAAGAAACTAAACGAAATCGGCGGTAGATTGAGCGCGAAACCCAGCGAACTCGACGCGCTGATCCCGGAGGCCACTTTTGGAAATTCGCGCCAGATGCTGCCATAGTCGATGGCTCCCAGCCCTCGAAGAGGCTCGAAACCAAAAACGGCCCCGAGGGGAAATCGGAGCTCCGCCTTCGCGCCCAGAAGGTAGTTTCCTCGAAGTCGATCATCGCCAAACGAGTAGGCGCGAAAGATGTCATCGCTAGAAACAAAAAATGGATTTCTAAAGTCGGGGCCCTCTGTCCAGTTGAAGGAGAATCCTGCAAGTCCTTGGAGCGCGAGTAGAGATCGCCCCCAGAGCTGCTGATAGTGCGCGACATCCAGGCGCAGGCGTTCCGAGGCATAGCCTCGCTTGGGAAAATAATCGGTCTGAGCATCGATTAAGAAGCCAAATCCTCGTAGGGGCCCCGAATAAAGTTCGTATTGAATTTGATCGAACCCATAGTTGATCGATGGTGCGATCACCCATTCGCGTCCGGGATTGAGCGCGTTCCAGTCTGCGCTGCGACTCGCGTCGCTGAAGTTTTCGCGTTTCGCTGAGCCGAAGCGAAGGACCCCGCCCCAATAGCTCGTGGTACCAGTGGGGTACTGAATTCCACCTAGGATTCCCGCTTCGCGGTAGTCGTATAGTCGGGTGCTTGAGCCATCAAAAAGCGCGTCAAGACGTGATTGCTGGGTCGTGTAGGCGCCCACGGTCCACGTTGATCGCCCCTTCTCATTGGTAAGAAAGAGACTGGCGTGGGTGACTCCGGCTGAGCTGAGTCTGACGAATTCACCCGAAAGAATCTGATCTCGCATGAGGTCACTCACGGTGCCGCCAAAGCCAAAAGCTGAACCCGAGCTAAAAAATGCCGAGAGATCTTCGACTCTCGTGCCCGTACCGCGAAAGCTGCGATAGCGCTGAACATCTTTTGCTGCGAACGGCCTGACATTGGTACCTGGAGCCGAGGTCCATTCTCGGGGAAGGGCCCGAGAATTCGGAGTCGCGGAAGGGATTTCAGAGTTCGTTTCAAGCACCTGGCTTCGAGTGACTTCAAGCCACTGCCTGGGGTCGAGTTCGTAAAGGCGGTAGTTTCCAGCCTTTAGTCCTAAAGCGAGGAGTCTCTGGCCCGGAGCTTCGCCTTCTACGACTGTGGGTTGAGTCATGAGCGTTCGAACGCGAGTGAGAAGACGAAGACCTGTGTTGGGGGTCCAGCGGTAGAGCTGTTGTCCGTCGCCATTCGTGCTTTGCAGGAAGATTTCTTTTGAAGGACGACTTGCCACGGCTTGTTCAAAGCGCTCGTGGCCCCATTCAGGTTCCAGCAAGACGCGAAATGCTCCCGTTTTCGGATCGACCAACGAGACGCGGTATTCGTCGGTGCCCGAGTCGCGGTCGCTGCAGACAAGAATACCCTCTTCAGTCCACTGAGGTCGTCTCCATGACGAAGCGCCACGGGTCAGGCGCCGAACCTGCGCATTCTGATCGAGAACGTACAAGTTCTGCCAACCCTTGCGAGAAACGCCGATAAATACAAGGCTCTTTCCATCAGGACTAAAAGCCGGTGAGTGAGCTTGAACCAGCCCGTAGCCTTGAAGCTTGATGCGTGAGGGAGTGCCCGTGTCCCCGCGCTTCGAGAGGGTGCGTAACTCGATTTCAGGCCCTTCAGAACTCAGCACTAAGATCGCAAGTTGGCTTTCAGTGATCGCGAGGTTTGGCGCTTGAAAAAAGTAGAGACTTGCAGCCGAACTCTGGCGGTCATGAAGGATTTCGGTGCGCGACGACGTACGAGCCTCGGCCTTTTTGGTCGCCGACTTTAGAGAGGAGAGATAAATCGCCACCGCTCCGGTGAGCACATCCACTTCGCGAGTCAAGAGCCAGCGTCCCTGAGGAGAGACCGCATAGTGGTCGATGTGTTCTGACTTCTGAGTCAGAGCTTTGAAGGCTTCGAGGTCTTGAGCGATTTCAAAATTTTGCGTGATTTGCGCTGAAAAGAACTGCCTCCATTGTTTCTGGAGATCTTCTCGAGTCACTCCAGTGATCTGAAGGACCACGGCAGCAAAATCCGGTAGGTCAGCCTCTCCGATGCGTTTACTAGCTTGGTCGAGAACCTTCTGGATGGTGCTCTTGCCGTACTGCTCTTCAAGAAAGGCATTTTTGAGCTGCCCCAGCTTGTAGACGTGTTGAAAGTCTAAGGGGCCTGGTTGAAAAAAATCGAGCAAGTCGTCACGATCTTCAGAGCTTTCTGACGAGAACCAAAGGTCCCGAAGCAGTGCTCGGGCTTCCGCGTCGATTCCTCGACGGCTGTAGTATTCCGCCATGCCCTCGATAAACCAGAGCGGAATCCACGCCTGCGCTGGCGTCATCCGGCTTTTTCCAAGTTCGAGGATTTTTTGAACCTGAAATTGATGGGTCAGCTCGTGATGGCTGATATGACGGAAAGTTTCACGTTCGCCCCAGTACGGAATCGCCATCGTGGGTTCTTGAGTCGAAGTGACCCCCTGAACGCCTTCCTCGATGAAAAACAGGTTTGCTTGTTGGAATTCGCGGTAGGAGCTGAAGAGCAGGTAATCAAAGCGCTGTTGCGGCCAGAATTGAAAGTCTTGTGCCAGTTGTCGGATCTGAAGCTCGATGATGGGAGCGGCGAATTCGCCCGTCCAGTAAGGTTGGGTGTCGTGCAAAGACTCGGAGACATCGTAAAAATACAGGCGGTAGGCGCTCCGCTCGACCGAGCGGTCGACGTAATGCCAATCAAAAGCTTTCCAGCGGGGATCGGGCTTTCCTGGATGGCGAGGATAAATCACCGACTGAGGAAAAAGGCGCGAGCCCTCGGGATTGAGAAACCATCCCATGCCCAGACCGGGCATTTGGGCATGAGCGGTTCGGTTTGAGCCAATCAAGCCCAGTGTCTCAAAAGTGAGCACTAGCGGCAGAAAGAGCCGCAGTAATGAAAGCAGCGCCGAGCCAGCGCCGAGCCGTGAATGTTGAGATTTGGAAAAAAAAAGCCCCCGAGTTGGCATCGCCAATCGGGGGCTGCAAGCTTATCGCCAATGCGAGGTCTTAGTGCAGATGCCCATCACCATGATCATGGTGACCGCCTGGGCCATGGGCATGACCATGCGCCACTTCATCCGATGTGGCCTGTCGCATTTCCGTGATTTCCACGTCAAAAGTCAGATCTTGCCCAGCAAGGGGATGGTTGGCATCTAAAGTCACCGAAGTCTCAGAGAGATTGATGACAGTGAAAATGGCGCCTTCGCTGCCGTCAGGGCTTCGTCCTGCGAATTGATCGCCTACACTTAATCCCTCAGACTTAGGAAGCCGATCACGAGGCACTTCCAGAACTTGCTCGTCGTCGCGCTCGCCGTAAGCTTGAGCGGCTTCGATCGTCACCGTGCGCTTATCGCCAACTCCCAACAGGGCGATGGCCTTTTCAAGTCCAGGAATGATTTGGCCCGACCCCTCGAGGTACGTCAGGGGATCAGAACCTGAAGAGCTATCCAGAACCTGACCTTCTGTATTGCGTAGGGTGTAGTGAAAGGAAATTACACGTGCAGTAGATGTCATGCCGGGGCTTGTTTCATAGTTGGAAGACTTGCGCCATGAAAAAAACCGCGCTAGCCACACAGGTTTATGGCGGCTGACTCGAACTCCTACGCGAAAATTAAAGAAATGTTGCAGGCGCAAGAGACCTTTCCTTTTGAGTACATTCATAAGGCGATTGGAAAAAACACGGCGCTCTTTTTGGATTCCGCCGCAGCCCTTGAAAAGCGCTTTCCTCTTTTGCGGCGAGAGTCGGTGCGCGCTAGCGCTTCGCAGGCTCATGTGTCGATCACTTGGATTTTATCTGCTCAAAACGCTGACGAGGTGATTGACCTTTTGCAGGCGTCTCAGGGCCTTCAAGACCTGGTGATGGTGTTATGAGTTCAGGGCAGGGGTCGGGGGCTTCACCCGATGAGCGCCTCTATGAAAAAGCGGTCGCTAAGCTTGCGCGTCGAGAGTGCTCACTGGGTGAAATGAGAGCCTTTTTAGAAGAGCGCGTCTTGAAAGACTCTCGTGACATGGGCGCCGATTCATTAGACCGAGTGCTCCAGCGCTTAGTCTCTCAACGCTATATTGATGATGAGCGGATGGGCGAAGCGTTGATTCGCGAGCAGCGGGCCCAGTCTCGGGGACCCCGATCGGCCTGGGCGAAGCTTAGAAAACGTCGGGTTTCGGGTTTTACTCTAGAGCGCGTGCAGCAGCTTTGGGTTTCGGGGGCATCCCATGAGCTGCGCCCCGTTCACGCCGGAGAAGACTCTCCACGATTCGAGTCGCACGAGAGTGGCGAAGTGGTTATTGCCGCTCAGTGGGTGATCAAGCGGTACCCTGGCCTGCGAAATCGCGACACTAGCGCCCTCAATGACTCCAAGAGTTTAGCGCAAGAGGGGCAAGAAGAAGACGTGGAGGAGTCAGGCCATTCGTCTCGATGGGGCTTTCAGTCTCGAGCTCAGCGGAGAGCTTCGGCTGCCAGAGAGGCTTTTTTTCAGGAGCAGCGTCGGGCTTTAGGGGCGCTGATTCGGCGAGGGTATTCGCTTGCTGTAGCCAAGAAAGCGCTCGAGTGGCTTCAAGCGCATCACGATTCCTGAAAGTAGCGGGTGGGCATTGCCCCTTCATGGGCACTGGGTCCGACCTCGTGAATGACTCCGCCTCCGAGGCAGCGCTCGCCATCGTAGAATACGACCGATTGACCGGGAGTCAGGGCCCTTTGAGGATCTTGAAAGCGTACCCGCAGTAGCGGCGTCTGACCCCGTTGAGCGGGAGAGTCGTCCCAGGTCAGAGTGCAGGCCTGTTCACTTTGTCGGTACCGGGCTTTGGCCGTGCATTCGAAAGAGGATCCGGGTGCCACGGGGGCTTGCCCTGAAACCCAAGATAATTCGTGAGCCCATAACTCTTGTGAGAAAAGAGCAGGATGGGAGTTTCCGCGCGCGACATAAAGCCGGTTTCTCGCCGCATCTTTTGCCACCACGAACCAGGCTTCGCCTTCGCCTCCCAGGCCCAGGCCCTTTCGTTGTCCGAGCGTGAAGTAGGCCACTCCCGGATGAGTGCCGAGCTTCTCTCCTGAGAGCGAAAGAATTTCGCCCGGTTGCGAGGGAACATACTGAGCGAGAAATTTTCGAAAATTGCGTTCACCGATAAAGCAAATTCCTGTGCTGTCTTTTTTTCTGGCGGTTGCAAGGCCTTCTTTTTCGGCAAGGGCGCGAAGCTCGGGCTTGGTGAGGTGACCGATCGGAAAGAGGACTTGCGAGAGGATCGAAGCCTGGATGGTGTAGACGAAATACGTTTGGTCTTTATTCGGGTCGATCGCTTTTAAAAGCTCGTAGTGTCCTTGGGGGTTCTGGCCGACTCGACAGTAATGTCCCGTGGCCAAGTAATCGGCGCCCATCTCAAGAGCCTTCTTAAAGAAGAGATTAAATTTGATTTCACGGTTGCAAAGAATGTCAGGATTGGGCGTGTAGCCTGCTTGGTAGGCCCGAAGAAATTCAGCAAAAACGTGATCCCAATACTCCTGAACGAATTCGATGGCGTAATAGGGGATGTCGAGGTGATCGCAAACTCGCGCCACATCTTCGTAGTCTTGAGCCGAAGTGCAAACGCCGTCAGGACCCGTCTCTTCCCAGTTTTTCATGAAAAGGCCGATCACTCGGTAGCCTTGGCGCTTCAGTAAAAGCGCCGCCACCGATGAATCGACCCCTCCCGACATTCCGATCACTACGGTTTGCATCACGATGCCTTTTGCATCTCAAAAGCCTTCCTCAAGAGCGACCCCAGAGTCTGGTGGGTCTTGAGGGTTTCGGTAAAACTAAGGCAAGCTTTCGAACAGCTTGGAGATCGCAAACGTCAAGTAGCCTTGGTACCCGTTGGTAAAGTCCTCACGGGTAATCGTGTAAGGATAATCAGGAACGGCTCCGTTATTTTCGACCGGAACGCCATCAGGTCGGAAGAACAGCGAGCGGGTCATGCGAATACGAATGCCTGACGATCCAAGTGCCGGCTGCTCTTGCACATGGCCACCCAAGCCCATCGTGGCCGAACCAATGAGTTTCGCTCGGCCATAGCCTTGCATGAGGGCGGGGAAGGCATCGCCTCCCGAACCCGACATTTCGTCAATCAGGATGACGATGGGCTTTGTGTAACGAACTTCGGCATTGGGGCTGAGAAGGTGTCCAGCATTAAACGTGGTTTTTTCAGTCAGGAATTGTCCCGAGTCCCAGGCCTTTCGAATGATCGATGCCACTTGAAACAAGGTTTCTTGCTCAATGGTATTTGGGGTGGAGCTGAGCGCATAACCCCTAAAAGCCAAGTATTCGGGCTTCGATGCTCGAAACTGAAACTCGAGGCCAGCGTAGGGGCGATCCACAAAAAGACCCACGAGGCTTTCCATATAGTCGACCGAGCCGCCGCAGTTATGGTCCTGGTCGATGATCAGACCGACCGTGTTTTTCTCAAGCTCGCGAACGGCCCATTGATATTGGGCAAATGTCTCGCGAAAAAGCGTAGCGCCGGTGACTGGATCTTGAGGCGAGTAATGAGGGATGCGAAGGTATCCCAGATTTCCTTTAGGGGTGGGGAAGAAATACGCCACGAAGGGATCGGTCATGAGCACTGTGGCATCATCGGGAGGTGCAATTCGGGTTTTGCCCGAACAGCGAAACGAGCGCTCTAGGGCCTTCTTGGGAAGATAACCTTCGAGAATATCCCGAGAAGAGAGCTCGAGAGCTGCCGCGCTCGAGGACGCCTTCGAGGAAGAGGCATCGAAGCTGGGCAGCAAGGCGTTCTCATCAATCGCTTCTCCCGAAATTTTCCAGGTAAGCTCGACCAAGACGGTCTCTCCTGTAGCAGCTTTCTGTACTTGAATAGAGACTTTGCCAGGAGCGGGTACAGGAAGCCTTGCCCCCGAGCGACTGAATAGCGCCATGGTAGCAATTCGCGTCTTCGATTGGGGATTGGCCATCGCGATATAAGGCTCGAGCGACTTGACGACCTCTAAGGCGGGTTTGCCATCGATGGCGACAATTTCATCGCCTTTTTTCAGCTCTGGAGTGCCTGCCGGAAATTTACTGAGATCAATTTGATCAATCAAAACTTTGCCTTCAATCCAGTCGGCTACAAGTGGAAGCGATGCGCTCAGTTGCGAGGGCACTGAAGCGCTGAAATGACCATCTTGAAACTCGGCAATCAACTGCACGATGGAGTAGTAGAAGTCGCGATTCGAGGAGGTCGAAAGAACGAGGGGTTCGTATTTTTTTCGAAGGCCCGTGGTCGTGACGCCTAATCGGCTGGCTTTGAACTCGAGAGGGCCATAGCCCGATTCGATCATGGCAAAAATCTGGTCCAAATCGTTGCGTTTCTCATTCCAGCTCAGAGGTCGCGCGAAGGTGGAGGTTGCGACCAACACACTCAAGCAAAACGACCACCCCAAAAACTGAATCGGCTTCGAAACGCGCATGATGATCTCCCGTCTAAGGTCTGCCGACTTACGGGAGATGGTGCGGTTTGTCAAATTCGGATTGGCTGTGATGGGGTCAGGCGATGCTTCGATTGGCTCGGGTGCCTGATTACGGCTGATTATTCCTCCGCTTCGGTAAACCAAATATCACTGATGATTCCCTGCTTCGAAGGGCCGCTACGGCTTCGAAACAAAAAAGTAGAATGGCCAAATTCGGCTGCTCGGTCTCCCCAGTGGTAGGGGATGCCTCCTTGATATCGCAGATCGATCTGAGAGACCCCCAACGCTGAAAGGGGGTGCACTTCGCCCTTCTGCGAGACTCCGTCGCCGTTGCGATCGCGCCAAAGCACGAGGTCTTTCCAGATTCGATCGCGGCGATCGATTTTTTGATCACCACTTGAATCGATAGCCTTGAGCGCTTCAAAGCCGTTTACCGAACGCCCGTTATCGCCAAAAAGCTGATCGGCTTGAGTGATCTTGCCGTTGTGGTGGCGATCGATGGCAAGAAAGTACCCGGGGGCATCGCGCTCTACCCAATAAAACGCTTTTCCAGGCTCAAGAGGGAAACGACTTTTTCCGGTAAAGTGGGGTCGCTTCTCGTCAAAAAAGAGCATCAGGGGTGAGTAGTAGCTTCCGCAGAACGACCCGACGAAAGCTTGGTTGCCACAGCCCGCTTGAGGGCACGAGCCTCCCATTCCCGCAAAGGTACTTGAAATCTTAATGGTTTCGCCATCTGGTGGAACATCAATTTGCTGAACGCTGCCCAGGATCCCATTTTTTGGGGGGTAAGCGCGTGACGTGTCTGCGGCAGACGCTGTGGTGATTCGTTGCTCAAACCACGCTTTGACTTTGGTGCCAAGGCTTTGCTTCTCGACACTATAAGTTCCATCGGTGTTAATTGCCTCAGTCGAAGTTAACTCGAGTTGAATTTCGGTGTTCTGGCCTTCGTTAAAAATAGCCTTTACCAGCGCTTTATCAGGGCCATCGGTCTTACAATCGTAGGTCGTATTCTTCGAGGCTTTCGAATTTGAAGTCATGGCGGCTGGACAGATGACGTCGAATTTCTTTGTCCCAAACTCGAGGTGCATGACGAGGTCGGATCGGGGCGATAAAGGGTTATCAACTGCTCTGACGTTGGCTCCAAAACAGGAGGCGCGCCAGTTGATGGCTACTTTTTTCGAATAGCTTCGTGATTGGGGCATAAAGCCTGAAACCACAATGCCACTGAGGTTTGCCCCCGCTGTCGGAATCACGGTCATGGGGGCATCTGCTTGTGCTGAAGGGCTTTGAAGGGTTGATACCATGCCGAGAATCAAGCCCAGTTTGCCCCATCGGATACGAGCCCATGGGATCCGATAAAATTGCCTGAAAGGAGTCTGAGTTGCAGTGCCGAGTTTCATTCGAGAGCCTCCTCAAAAAAATTTGTCTTAACGGTTGTAAACCGACAGGCGCTGAATCGCGATTTTCATCGCCGTCGAATCTACCGAGCGATTGAAGCTGAGATTTTGAATATTTTTGGCAAGAACCAGACGTTCGAGTTCGAACTTGTTGGTGCTGACATCATAAACGGTTCGAATCAAACTTCCTGCAGCCGTCTTTCCGTTCGGGGTATCTCGAGTGATCTCGTAGCGAATGAGTTTCACGGGTCGAATAAATACGGTGGGCGACACTCCTGCGGCGCTCGGAAGGGTCCTAAAGAAAAGGTCTGCCGACGAAATCCACGAGCCACTGAGTGGGGCTTTGGTGATTCTTGAAAACGGAGCCACGAAGGTCAGAGACTTATCGCTAATCCCTGTTAGGTCTTTTGAGGTCACCTGACCTAAAAAGCAGTGCTGGCGGGGAAATTTGCTGGAGTCGGGAAAACCCTTGAAATTCAGAGGTTGTAAATAAAGAGGAGTGTTGAGTAAAAAAAGGCGCTTACTGTTTAATGTCCAAATGTCTTTGAGGGTGGGGTCGATTTTTTTTGCAATTTGATTTACCGCATCGTTTTGATTGATGCCTTCATACGTCAGTTTTGCTCCGCCACCAAGCTGAGTGGGCTCGCCAATCGTATAGGCCATCGTGGGATGGTACGGCAGTGGGGGTGATACTTTGCGATCATCGATAAACAAGTAAAAATAAGTATCTGGCTTTTCAGCGGTGATTGAAAAAGTGCGTAGACAAGAGGGATCTTGAGGCAAACAAGTGAGCTCGGGCGAATAGTCGAAAAAGCTTTTCGGATCCGACGTCGTGGCCGTGGTCAGTAGTTGATACGAGATTTCAGCATTCGAGATATCCCAATACAGAGCGCGTTCGGCAATGGCGGCATGCGATGACTCATTCAGGAGCGTCTCCATTTTCTGAGAGCTCTTGTAAAAATTCAGGCTGACCATGGCCGAAGCCAAGAGGGTAACTGAAATGATCCCTGCAGCTAAGGTCAGCTCTAAAAGGCTGAGGCCAGCGCGTGAGTCAGAGAAATTCCGATTATGGTTCGCTTGGTTTTGAGTCTTCATTCAGCGGTCCGTTACCAAAAGCTGATAGTCAAAAGGGTTTGGGATATTTTCGAGTTTCACGCGAACTCGCACCACGTAAAGGCCGCGGTACCCGCTTTTGGGATTGATCACGATCCCAAATTTTCCAACGCATTGGGTTCCACAATCTTTTCCGTCGATAATGGCGCCATTGGCAAATCCAAAGGGCAGTTGCGATGAATCGAGAGCGGCGGCGCTGGTGGCATCATCACTGGGGGTGTAGTTGACTTTAAAGCGCATGAGATTTTCTTGAATGGTCTCGATCAACTGGTTGACGACTTTGCTTTTATCGCTCTGGTCGACATTGTGAGTGATCTGCGAAGAGAGTTGGTTGACCACTTGAAACGTGCCCACGCCAGCCACCCCCAACAAGAGCATGCCGATGATGGCTTCGATCATCGAAAAACCGTGATTCAACTGAGTTGGCTTCATCGGTAAACCCTCGAATAAGTGACGTCAGTCATGCGAGTCGGGTAGTTTCGCAGATTACAGGTGGTTGCGCTCGCCCAGGTCTTTTTTCCAGTGCTGTCGGTTTTTTGTTGTAGTCCACAGAGCGGGGTGACTTCCGACCAGGTAAACGGGTCGGCGAGGTAGCGAAGCGAAAGGGGGGTACATCGGTAGATATCCGAAAAAACCGAAAGAGGCGGTTTAGGATTCCAAAAAGGAGTCGTTGGGCTATCGCACGAGCGACCGGCACGAGTGTTTAGGATTTTTGCTGCTCGAAGCGAGTAAATCGCGTTGGCTTCGTAGATGCTGCTCCAGCTAATTCCCTGCTCGAAAGCGCTGGGGTCGATGCTCAGTTTGCCAACGATAAAGCTTCCGATAATTCGCAAAGGTTTTGAGCGTTTCAGAATTTTGAGTTCCTGACACGTATAAAAGCCCGTTACGAGCATTGCTGTACTTTCAATTTGGCAGATCGGTGCAATCGACGTCACTCGAAAGTCATTGTCCTCGGCGGGTTTTGGTTGCTCTTCGCTCGACGTGCTTGCATCGAAGACCAGGGTGTTCACCCCGGCTGAAAGGGGTGCAAATCCCCAAGAAATTTTTGAGGTATCGGCGTAGTCGTAGCCGTTGGTGGCACCAAAAGCGGCCGGAATCGTTGCATCACCGCCTAGCTTCGGTTGATCGCAGTTGGTGGTGCCGGCTAGGTTTTGACTGGGGTTGATTTCAGCTTCGTTTGGCAGAGCGGGAAACTTGGCGCCCCGGTTTTCTCCGTTTAACTTATACGAGGCATCAGCAAACGAGGGGCCCTTCAGGTCCTGCGAAAACGTCACCGGCTTGCTCCAGTCAGGAAGCGTCACTGGCGCTACCGAATAAACCACCGAGCTCTTCTTGCTATCGACGGCGGCCAGTGAGCCAAAGTCAGGAAATAATCGGTAGTTCGGGCCCGGGTTGCTTTTTGTTTTTCCAGTTTGCTCTTTGTAGTTCTCTTCTTGAGCTTGGCGTTCGTCGAGGCACGTCCCGGGATGGGTACCAAAGTCACAGGCCCAAAATTGAATCGAAGGCGGATAGAAAAGCGACTTGGCTTGAGAGACTTTTAAAGTCACTTGAAGCTGGGTGGCGCCAGGATTGACCGGTTGAACTTCAAGCGTGAGCTTGGGCTTCATAGAAGTGTCGATCAGCGTTTTATTTGCTGCCACAATATCGAAAG
Source organism: Pseudomonadota bacterium (assembly GCA_039800365.1). GTDB lineage: Bacteria > Bdellovibrionota > UBA1018 > UBA1018 > UBA1018 > CAIOHW01. The sequence continues at coordinate 7,198 of JBDLQW010000198.1, read as the reverse complement.
CACTTTTGGCGGCATCGTAAGCCGTTTGCGCGGCCGTTTTTTCAGTGCTTGCAGCATTAATGGTGGATTGGGCGCCGGGCACTGGGTTCTGCTGAGCAATCTGCTTCGCTAAAGTGTCAATGGTACTTTGTAAGTTTTTGGCCTCATCAGAAAGCACAGCGGGTTGAGGCAGTTGTTTTATTTTTTCACTAAGAGCCTGTTGCTTTTGGACCAAAGTATTTTGGGTGCTGGTTTGCAAGGCCTGGGCTTGGCTCAGGGTTACCTGAGCGGCGTTCATGGTAGCGAGTTTCGCTTCTAACGCTAATGAGGCCTTCTTCGCGTCATAGGCAGCTTGGGCGCTGGTGAGATCGGTTTGTGCTTTGGTTTGTTGGGGCTGAAAATACTTGACCGAGCCGGGCGTAGAGGCTGACCGACTTAGGGTTTCAAAGTATTGAGACTTAAGAGAGAGAAATTCATTTTCAGTGTTTTCATTTTTCCGGTCTATTTCTTTTTTGCCTAAAAGTTCCACATACCGGGCTACTTTTTTATTGGCGGCTGCCAGATTCGCCCTCGCCGTATCCAGCGTGGCTTGAGCTAGGTCTAGTTTTGTTTTTTCGGAGCTTGTTGCGAGAGTGGATTGAGCCGCGTCGTAGGCTTTTTTTGCACTGTCATATTGAGCCTGAGCCTCAGAGGCTTTTAACCCTTGAAGTGTCGTTTCGAGGGCTTTGATTTCCGCTTCAAGAGTTGAAATCTCTTTTGCCAATTGAGGATCCACCGAAACAGGTGGAGTCAGAGCGGTGAGCTGGGCCTGTTTGGCTATCAAATCAGCACTTCGTTGATTTTGGACGTTCTGGGCTGATTGAAGTGCTGTTTCGGCCGTAGTGAACGCGCCACTTTTATTGTTGAGCTCATTTTGTTTCGTTTGAAGCGCGCTCAACAGTTCGTCGTACTTCTTTTGAAGAGAGCTATAATCTGAAGCGGTGAGGAGTTTTTGAAAAGGAATCTCCAGGGTTGAGCTTCTGCCCAAGGACGCCACAACGGTGGCATGATTGCCAATTTTCACGGCTACTTTCATCACGGCTTTTTGACTCGGATTGCTCACCGAAGCAGTGCCAATCAGAGGCGAAGTGGCTGACTCGGTACTGGTCTGAGTCTCCACTTTTGACGAAAGCTCTGTTGCTTCTCGAAACTCATTTCCTTTCGATAAGCCCAGAGTGTAGCTCGCCACACTGGTGCCGTCCGAGTCGAGCGCTGGGCCGGGTCCTTTTAAGACAAAGCGAGACTCAGCGGTAGCAAAAGGATCACCGAGAATCTCATTTCGGGTGATACACGCTTTCATATTCGAGGTAGCGGCTTCGATGGCCGCTTGGTCTAGGGTTTGCGTCTGAAAGAGGTAGGCTAATCCACGATCCATCGTGCTCTGCATTCGAACTCCGCCTCGAAGACCCCCGAAAGACGGATTATAAGTATTGAGCAGTGATTCTAGCCCTGCCTCAGCAAGCGGAGTGAAGGGCTTACCGTCCTTGAAAACGGTTCCCTTACCGAGCACCACGAGGTCATTAAAAGCTACCGGAGTGTAGCGTGGCTCCTGGCCCGGAGTATCGGAATTGGGAAGAATGATATTTCCGTTGGTAAAAACAGGGCTATTGAACGTGAGGCCTTTTCCCTTCCAGTTTGAGCGAATCACTGGCTGGGTAAATGACAAATGCCCTAAATCAGAGCCTCCGTAGTTCGATGGGGCATCACCATTGAGGATGAGGTTACCTTGGGCAATCAGCGCATAGCTTCCCAACTCTTGAGGGTAGAGTGCAAAAAGCTCGGTCATCGCGTGATTCTCTTCGGTCAGAGATGCGCCGAATTCCTCGACTCGAATTTGTACGATGACCTCTTGGCCTGTCGTCGGAAGGTTCACATCGGTGACACGTTTCACGTCAATCTTCACGCCCTTCACGCTGCTTTGGATCGGGATGAGCGCGGTGTAAAGAGGGTGATTTTCGGTAATGGCTTTCCAGTTCAGCTCGGTGGAAATACTCTGAAGTGCCAGAGGCGATGGCATCGGATTTAAAAGCTTCTCTTCTTGAATGGCTCGAGCTGACTGCTGGTTGAGAATCAGACGATCAAAACTTCTATTATGAGTGTAAATGGTTTGAAACGTCGAGCAGCTGCCGTCCTGAAGCCAAGCGTCGGTCATGCACCAATGATTTTTGATTGCGTATTTGGTGTAGTTAATCGCGCTCGTCAAAGCGATCTGGTGATCGATCGCGCTTTGCTGCTTGGCGCGCTGTTTGGCCAGAAGCGGCACGTACCGCATCATCTGCGAACCGACAAACACAGAAGCCCCCAGTACTGCTGAAACAAAAAGCAGGCTGGTCGCACCCTTTTCACCCCGAGAAAAACGAAGAGCCATCTCTTCAAGGTACTGGAGGGTTTTGAAAAAGCAATCGAGTAAAAGGCTTAAAAAAGCTGAAAATGAGTGTGTTTTTTTGGACACAGATTGATTTTATTGGAGTTTGGGGCGAGCGTAAGTCGAGATCATCTACCGTGTTAACTTACAGCCGGTAACGGCTCGAGTTTCGGGATCGATTTGAATTTCAGCATCCTTGAGTAGTTTTACCGAACGCATGAGGCAAAGCATGAGCGTCGTATTTTGCGAGTCGACTTGATAGCTCCAGTTGCGTTGAACAAACGTGACTTGATGAGCTCCAGGCTTGGTGTTGGAAGGCGAAATACCGCTGACTTGATCACGAAACGTGTTGAATTCGGTTGAGCGAGTTGATGCCGGTGCGGCCGGTGCCGGATCCTGATTGGGGGGCGCTGTTGGCAAAGACGCAGGTTGCAGTAGAGGTTCGGCATTTGCCCCGTTCGAGTTGACGAGGCTTCCTAGGGTGAGAGTCATAGAAATCAGCGCGACTGAACCAACGTGATGCCACTTGAGTTGAGATCGAGCAGGAAACTGCTTGGAGCAGAGGATGCGGTTTGCGAAGCTGGACATAACCCTAGTGTAGCGATGATTTTGGAAGAGTTTAAGCTCGATTGCCGATTCGTCTGTCGATTCGTTGCTGCGCTTAGCTCTTGAGATGTGCCACTTGAGATTCGTCGTTGAATGTCAGAAGCGACCCGTCTAGCGTGACGACCATGCAATCGATTTTGTTTGATGTCGAGTCGGGTCAAAAAGCTTCAGGAATTCTCAGCCGCGCACCGGGAACAAGCGCCGTTGTGGTCGTTCATGAGTGGTGGGGCTTGAATGAGAACATCCAAGAGGTTTGCGCTCGTATTAGCGCAGCAGGCTTTACAGCGCTTGCTCCGGACCTCTATCATGGTACCATTGCCAAGACTGCCGATCAGGCGAATCACCTGATGAGTCAGCTCGATTTCTCGAAGTCCGTTGCAGAAATTCGTTCGGCTGGACGTCATTTGCAAAAGCACGAATCGATCACAGATTTAACGGTGCTTGGCTTTTGCATGGGAGGAGCCCTCACGCTATTAACGGCGCTCAGTGCTCCAGAGTTTTCCAGGGCTGTTTGTTTCTATGGCATTCCTCCCAAGGCAGCAGGAGATCTTGCAAAGATTCGCATTCCCGTGCTCGCGCATTTTGCGAATCAGGATGATTGGTGCACTCCAGGCACAGTAGATGAATTGGCTCGAGATTTTGAGCGGGGACACGTCAAGGCACAAATTCATCGGTATGAGGCGGCGCACGCTTTTGCTAACGAGAGGCGGCCTGAAGTTTATGACGCATCTTCAGCAGCGCTTGCGTGGCAGCGCACTTGGGATTTTATTACGGCAAAATAGCGTAAAAGAGCTCGATCTGCCTCAGGGTTGCTGCAGTGGCGGGTCTTGATCTTTTTAAAAAACCATCTTGTTCAAAACCCAAGACCTCGGCATTCTCAAAGGCATGGCACACACTACTGGTTTTTTAGCTCGGGTAAATGCAGCAAAGGCAACCATTCGTGAGACCACGGTAGCTGAAGTCGCAGCTCGATTGAAGGCGGGCGAAAAGCTTTGCTTGGTCGACACTCGCGAAGATGACGAGTGGCGCTCAGGTCATATTCCCGGGGCGCTTCATCTCGGAAAGGGTGTGATTGAGCGTGATATCGAAGAGACCATTCCAGATCATGCTGCTGAGATCATCTTGTATTGCGGAGGCGGCTTTCGCTCAGCCATTGCCGCTGAGTCGTTGCAGCAAATGGGTTACACCCGAGTGATCTCTATGGATGGCGGTATTCGCGGTTGGAAAGACGCTGGACTGCCTCTTGAAATGCCGTAAGCCGTATCGGGGCGCAAATCAGAGTTGGTGTCAGAGTTGATGTAAGAGGCCCTGAAGCGTTCGCCGAGTTTTTTCGAGATCGAAGTCCTCAGTGAGGCGAAGATGGGCGTGGCGCGATGTTTCGGCTCGAAGCTCGGGCTCGCGAATCAATCGAATCAGCGCGCTGGTGAAAGTATCGGGTTGATCCCCAAGCCAAATTTCTCTTCCCGGGTTGAGTTGAAGCCCCTCCGCCCCTTTGCTCGTAGTAACCACGGGGCGCCTCATGGCCATCGCGTTCAGCAAGAATTGCGCGCCTGAGGTTTTTTGCTGCAAGGGAATAAAAGCAATCATGCTTTGCTTGAGGCATTTGAGAGTATTTTCTCGCGCCGCTAGGGCGTCGTGCTTTTTCCAGGTTAGCGCTGAAATCGCGTGATGCTTTAAAAAATCAAGTAACACTGGCGATGCCTCGGGACCGGCCACAAGCACCGGAGGCGCTTTTTCTTTGAGCGCTGCTCGAAGCCGAGGTAAGACTTCCTCAGCAAACCAACGAACTCCCTGTACTTGGGCAGGATCTTCAAGATCGCCACAAAAGCTGAGGCTCGAGCCGCAAGGCTCGCGATCGTCTTGAAACTGCTGCCACTGTACCGAGGGTCCAATGACGTAAACCGGTGTTTCAGGAGCAAGCTTTCTGGCTCGGGCAGCATAAAGCGGCGACGACGTCACCACGGCGTGAGCCCGTTCGCACCTTCGGCGTTCGTAGTACAAGTCGCGCCAGGCCTCGGGCAGGCGAACCCAATGACTCCAGTGAGTCGAGGCATCTCGCAAAACTTGCGCGCTGGGCATTCGATCGTGATCCACGATCACGCGGTAGCCCAGGCGTCGAGCTTCGCTCACGACTCCCGCCATGCTGGCTCCCGAGAACCAAATCCATCGCGGAGGAGAGTCGCGACTTTGAAGGGTTCGCAGGGTTTTAATCAGGTTCCATGAGCAGCTTCCGGGAACCGCCGATGTCCAGTCTCCAATCCATTGTTCGACAGGCCAGAGCCAGGGCCACGAGCGAACTTGCTCTTGTTTGGCTGGAAAAAGGCCTGGAATTTCAACAGGGCGATGCGCTGGTCGAAGGCTCATGACGGATACCGGCACGAGCTCGCTCAGTAATTGCAGCAGGTAGCTTTCACGTGATCGAACTTGCGGGGTGATGAGCAATAAGCGGGAGTTTCCCACTTCTTGATCGTAGCGGTCCTGGCAGTTTGAATCACGAGTATTTTTGGGCAGATAGCTGAGAAGCGGAGTGGAATGACGTGGGGCGAAGAGCGGTTGACCGAGATCCAAGTTCGTGGTTAAAGCGCCGCCTGATGAAGCATAGCGTCGGGCGAGCGAAGTCCTTGATTCAAGGAGGGTTTACTCTTCTGTTGGCAGCGCTGATGAGCGCTTGCGGTGCTGCGCATGAGTGCCCTGTTGCCCCAGATCAGAAGGGGTCTTTCATGGCAAAAGCGATTGAGTTTCCGTTGAAAGTTCGTGGAGATACTTCGTGGTCCGAAGCCGAGCGCGAAGCGCTTCAGCGAGCGGTCATCGACTGGAACGAGCCGGCGCAACACTGGATGGGGGAGTCGGCTTTTGATTTATCCTTCACAGATGTTCAGGATTTAGACAGCTCGAACTCTGCGCTTCAGGGATGTGAGTTACCGGAAGGATCGGCCTCGACGTTCTCGATCTATCGAGTCACCGAGTCGATTCAGTGGAAAACGATGGGTTTTGCGATTAGTACCCCTGCGGTAACACTGCGGTGCCACCGGGGGGATCGAGTCGTCAAGCAAGCCGTTTTGGTGAACCCTGCCTTGATTCACCAGCAGCAAATGCGAAGCGTTTTTTTACATGAGCTGGGGCATTCGGTAGGGCTAGATCATAGCTGCCAGCTCGACCGAGCCTCAGGAACTTTTCGGGGTTGTGCGGGGCTGGTCTCAGATCACCCCTACGTGAAAGCGGTGATGTATCCAACGCTGAGAATTCGCTCTCCGTCGTATTCGCCCAGTATTGCCGCTTCGGCGAGCGTGCTGGAAATCAAGGAGGCTCTGGCGCCCAATGACTTGACCCGAGCTGGTTGCGTGTTTCGTCACTAGAGTGGGAATTTAAGCGAGTCATTCTGAGGAAAATGCGCATGAGAATTTTTATGAGAAACGTCATGAGAACCAGCGAGCAGTCATGTTGATTTTGATGTCTTCCGCCGCATTCGTGGGATTTATGCATTCTTTGGCGCCAGGTCATTGGTTGCCCGTAGTGCTTTTAGCAAAAGGGCGACGGTGGAGCCCCGGAACCGCTGCGGCGGCGTCGTTAGTGACTGCATCAGGACATATCTTTCTGTCGCTCTTGCTGATCTCCGCGGCACTGGCGCTCGGGTTGACGTTCTTGCACCAGTACGAGCATGTGATCGAAGCTTATGCAGGTTTAGGTCTCGGCTTGTTTGGGGTAGGCTATGCCTTCTGGAGTTACCGTCGTCATTCGCGGTGCCATGGACATACTCATCATGGTCCTCAGCCTCCAGAAAAAGATCGAACCTTCAAGCGCACCTTGGTTTTTTTGTTTTCAGTAGGGCTTTCTCCTTGTGTCGCTGTTTTTCCGATTTTCGTGGCATCGATGCCCTATGGCTGGACGGGCTGGTTGCTGACGAGTCTCGCGTTTTCGGCCGGCGTGAGTGCCGCGTTGGTGGGTTCGAGTCTAGTGGTTTCGGCGGGAGCGATTAAGCTGGATCATCCGATTTTTGAGCATTTTGGGGATGTTTTGACCGGCATCGGAGTCGCGATTTTGGGAGTGGTGCTTTTTCTTCGCGGCGGCATCGAGAGCGGTCTCTTTTAAACTGGGCCCGCCCATTATGACCGAAAAACGCTAAGTGTCGATTTGGGTTTCGATTTTGCTCTATCCGAGCAAATGAATCCTACTTGTGAGCGTTGTGGAAGGCATGGGGGTCGTAACTCG
>JBDLQW010000197.1:0-8364 GCA_039800365.1 Pseudomonadota bacterium | reverse complement strand
CTTTTTGTTCGAATGAAATAGTAGTCAATGAAGAGCTTTTTAGGCGTGAGCCCACTCCTGCAAATTTCTCAAAGCTTTTTCAAGCGTGGTGGCCCTACTACTTTAGTAGGGAACGAGAGAGCCAAGCTCGCACTTATCTCGCAGGACTAGAGTTGGTCCCTGAGCCTTTCCTTCATCAGGGAAAGCTTTTTCGTGACGAATTTAAGACCAGAGGCGTTCCCGATTCCTTAAGTGTTCTATTGATCAACGGCGAATTTGATTCAATTACTCCGCCTCAGGTCTTTGATCAGAACCCACTTCTCAACCGTTTAGAGACAAAAAGAGTAATCATCTCGAATGCCGGACATTTTCCCTGGATAGAGAATCAGCGAGCGGTAGAGAATGCATTGACAGGTGAGCTGCAAAACTGCTAACGCCACGCAGCATGAGAAATTTCGTTCGGTTTGCCTTGTTTACGGTTGCTATCGTGTCTGCCTTGGCAGCAGTTTTTCAGAGTGGAATTAAGGTCCCTACTTTTAATTCCCCAGTAATGACCCTTGCCGGAGGTGGTGACCCTGCACCGTGATTTAATAAAGTGGTTAAAAAGTGCCCAACAAAGATCAATCATTAGGAATTTTATTCGCCATAAACGGCGTCTTTTGGATCGTAGTAGCATTTGACACTACTCAGGCCTTTACAATTCTTCTTGCCACTCGAGCTTTGTTGACCGCTGTCAGCTACCTCCGAAGAGTGCCAGCAATAGCGATTTCAAACTCAATGCCGAGTTGGATTGTTGCAATCTCGGTTGCGCTTCCTTTCGCTTACAGCTCAGACGCTGCGCAACCTGCCCTGCTAACGAGTAATACATTCACCCTCGGTAACTTAACGGTCATTTTTGGAACGTTTTTATCTACCTGGGGTATCGCCACGCTGGGAAACCGCTTTGGAATAACTCCAGCAAATCGTGGAGCTGTTGTTAGAACGGGCCCCTACCGATATTTGGATCATCCCATCTATACAGGCTATGTCTTATGCGAAGGAGCGCTAGTAGCCTCTTGGCCAACCATCCAGAATATCACTTTGTTCGTTATCGCCGTGTCCTTGTACGTAGTTCGAGCCCGTTGCGAAACAAAGATCCTGACACAAATCGATCCACACTTAGCCAGCCGAACAAGCAGCACCCTTTTTCATCGCGAGAGCGCTTTATTCTCGGCCGAGCCATAAGCAAGCGCAGCTAAACGGTCTCGAGTCGCCACGTACCGGCGACTGACCCGATCAAATAAGCTCGCACGTCGATCTTCACTAATTCCTTCCGATGAAACACTCGAAGCCGGATTTCGAGCGCCCAAGCTCAGCGCCCCTGCTTGTTCAGGCTTCTGAGCATCGGCACCAGGATTCATTCCCTGCATCAGATCTCCCAGCATTTTGCCAAAATCAGGAGCGCCTGAATCACCTGACCCCGCAGGTCCGCCTCCCCCGCCGGCGTAAACCGCATTCGAAGTAACCGCTGAGTCTTCGAGTAATTTCTCTTCGGCCTGAGCGATCAAGTCTTTCATTTTCTGACTACCCTCGCCTCCGAGACTTGATCCCAAGGCATTGCCAATAATGCTTTTCGAATCACCCGAAGCCATCAACTGATCAATCGGAACGCCACTGAGTTTCTCGAGCGACGAAATAAATTCAGGATGCTTGGCGATTTCTGGAACTGGCAGTCCGCGAGCCGAAGCGCACTTGAGCTGACCGGAGAAGCCGGAGCCACAAGACTCAGTACCCGAGAGCAATGCGTTTGAACTTAAAGACGCCCGAGATGTTCCCACTCGCGCTGAAGTCTTGCTATCTCCGGCGATTGTGGCCCCTTGCGCAGAAAGCCCCGAGGGAGAATTACTCACCCCCGCAGCAGCCCCATCGGGATTCAAGGTGCTTTCAATGACCTGTGCCGCTAACTTTCGATTTTCTTCAGCAGTTTTTTTCGAATCCTTGGCTCCCATCGCATTGGTTACCGACATCAGCGTTTCAACAGCGGCTGTAAAACAAGACATTTTCTGGCCTTCTTTTTTGGCTTTAGTAGCCTCACTGTTCGCGGCAGCCTCTGGCGTCGTTGGCCCGATAAATTTCGACGCGTCAGCAATCGCCTTACCCGTCCCCCACGTCTGATAGAGGCCATAGCCCGCCATCAACACCGAGGCTGCACCGGTAAATTTTTTAGTGGTGATGATATCGGTCACTCCAGCAGCAAGCGCTGCACCTGAGCAGACCTGTCCCATCGTGATTTCGCCCATCATAAAATAGGCATTGTTGATACAAGGAACCAAACACAGGGCGGCCACGCCCGCATGAACTCCCATCAAAAGCTGCTGGCTCTGGGCTGCTTTGTCAGCGGCATCCGCAGCGGCGCAATACTCGCCTGACATTTGAAGCGACTTTTTAGTCATGCCATCTTGCTGCTGACACGGATTTCCAGCCACTTGAAGGACCTTTCCAGCACCGCCACTTTCTGAGCCTGATTTCTCAGAAGGGGCATTTCCTGGGTCTTTCACGGTCGCAGAAGCAGCAGAACGCACCAGCCCGCCAACGCTTCTGTTTTCATCGCCACGACTTTTTCGCCCAGGAAAGACTTGCGTCTCGGAGCTCTCTTGAGCGCTCGCCTCGCGTGAAGTCGCTGCACTGAGCGCACCGACGCCATGAACCGCAAAAACCACGACCACGAGGGCCTGTGAAAACGGGCAAGACTGCTGATTGGCTCGACTCTTCTTCATGATCGCTTCCCCCGAACACCCCAATTAAAAAAGAGCCACTCGACCTGCTTTGGCCTTCGACTGATATGCTTGGTGCACCCTTTGAAAAATATTCACGCTCTTATCGAGGAAAGAATAAGGCTCTCCGGCAGGATTTCGACCAAATTCTTCGATTCCCGCCTGACCTGCGAACTCTTGTTTCTGACCTTCGGTCATTTTTTCAAGAAGACCTGATAGATCCGGACCTCCAGACTCTCCTCCGGCAGCGCCTGCCGCAGCAGAGTACCCCGCGCCGCCCTCGCCTGAATTGTATCGAGGATCGCGCTCATTAGGCATCGCCGGAGCCGCACCCTCACCTTGTGGTCCTCCACCGCCGCCTCCTGAAATTCCAGCGCCTGAAACGGGGCCGGCTCCACCGCCAGACCCGCCAGCGCTATTCATGGCTTGAGGTCCTGGTGTCGGAAGACCCGCAAAGTTCTGATCTTTAAGACCCACAGGCAGCGGATCTTCGCGATCTTCTGACTTTCCCACTTCTACAGGAGACGAGGTGGGCGTTCCCTCGGGATTCGGCTCTTTACTCACGATTACAGGTGGCGCCATGCCTCCGTTGTAAGGATTCATCGTTCCATTTCCTGGACCTAAGATCGGCCGGGGCATGATCGGATTTTGAGCTTCGAAGTCTTTCAGTTGATCGGCGGAATTTCTCATGGCTTCTGCCATTTTCTTGTGGGCATAGCCGTTCATCAATTGGCCTGCACCCGTTACTGCCGACATCATTCCTTGAGCCTTCGCTTCGCTTGCGATTTTCGATTGCTCGCCCCCCGAGCGTCTCGCAACATCGCTGAGCAGCATCTGCATATGCCTTTCTTTTGACCTCAGGGCTGCTTGGTCTTTAGCTTGGTCACCTGTGAGATTGAGCTTTCCGTATTGAGCATCTTCTGAAAGCTGAAAATTCGTCATGGCTTGTTGGGCTTGTTCCGTGCTGGCAGTCGCCGTGCCATCTAGGCCTACCGTAACTTTCGCTGATCCGATTTTCTTCGCTTCTTTTGCGTTTTTGTTATGCGCCATTCCCTTGGTGAAGTTGTAGATACCTAGCGCCAGATTGGCGGCGCCTGTTGCCATTTCAATCGTGGCCGTTTGACTCGCCATTTTGGCGCCAGCACTATAAGCGTCGGATTGCCTTCCACTCTGAGATGCCTGAGCCGTTTGCTGTTGGCCCATGACCTGAACCGCGGCAGCGCCCCCGATTTGCGAGACTTGATTGGCCACTTGAGCGCCCGTAATCATCGTTTTGGTACCGCTACAAGACCACTTGCCATCAACGGTGGTCGAGTACTCGCAGTCATCATCCGAGGCCCCAGTGGGCCGTGCTTGGTTATCGTAACGCTCGTAGGTTCCCGCAGGAGCGACCGGTGCCGGTCCCGCCCCCTGGGCCTGCGCCGAATCCTGAAAACCGAGCCCCATCGCGAGCGTGCCGAAGAATCCAAGACGAAGAGCACTCTTCATAGAAGACGAAAAGCCGGCGGAGCCTGATTGGGCCCTGAGCTGTTTGAAGTGAGAGCGGATGACCGTCAGAGTACTCATTTGTGATCCCCCAATAAAGCTTCTCGACAGTGGCTCAAAGCACCCCCTGCTTTGAGCCTTCTCTTGATCCTGAGGGAATTGAAACCTGGCGTCAAAATGTGTCCTCAATGACACTGGGGCTCGACACGGATCGGGGCTTAAAACGTGAAAGGGGTTCCCTCAATCGACCTCCCTCTCTCGAATGGCGCTATGACAGCGCTTGACCCCCGCCCCCGCTGCCCCCCGGCGCCCGTGGGCAAACCCATCTCGATTCGTGCTTGCCTATCCACGGGTCTTTAGCTAGTAACTCGCCGCATTAAAGGGTCTCAACCAAAGGATTTCTTATGACGCTTTTTCAAGTCTGGTTTCGTCGCGTGAGCCTGCTTTGCCTGGCCGTAGCCGCTTGTAGCGGGAGTGTTTTCTCCGCTCAAGCAGGTGATTTCCGAGGCTCGGCCGAGGAGCAATTTCGCCTCTGGGGAGCCATTCCCTTTATTGCTGGTGCTGATTTCGCCGAATATTCGGAAGTCTATTCACAGAACCGTTCTGATGTTCGCGGGCAACTGGTTCGCGATTTCACCTCGATGATGAAAGCCGTTAAAGGCTCAAACACTCCCTCAGCCCAAACGGTGCAAGTGGTAACCGATGCGCTTTTAACTTTTGACAAGCTTTACGAAGTGCATCGTGACTACGCCCGGCAAGGGCTGCCTGAGTCACTTGAAATCCAGTTTCGAAGCGCCTTGGACCGCCGCTACTACGAAGAACGCGTGGCCACACAAAAAGTGCGTTTCGTGAACCTTGTGGACATGAATGAAATCATTCGAGCGATCAACCAACGCTCCTCGGCTCGGCTTTCACCGCAGCTTCCCGAAGTTGATCTCGTGGGCTACGGCGTCTACACCAGTCTGGGTGGTTCACTCTTGCGGCTCGACCTCACGCTGGTGAAGCTCAGCACGGGCGAATCCGTCAGCTTTTCGGCCACCGATGAAATCGGCGTTGTTGCAGCCAAACTTGCCAAAGAAGTGTTCACTTACTTTCAAACCAATCAGTACGGTTCGTGGAAAAATCCTCAGAAAAAACTGAGCTGGCTCCTTCCCGCTCCAGGCCATCGCCTGAGCGCCGTAGAACCCCAAGTGGCTCGCGCCGTTTGCGAAAGCCAAGGAGCACGCTTACCCTATGCTCAAGAGCTCGTCATGGCCGATGCCGCGGGGCTTTTTCACTCGGGCGGAGTAGCCTTACAGCTTCACCAGCGCTACCACGTGGCTGATCAAACGCGCTGGAGCGGCAATCACTTTTACTACACGGTCACCGGAGACCCTCGCGGCCATGTGCGTACTTCGGCCGGTAGCGGCAGCGAGCTTGCTCCGTATTTCTGCGTGATTGGCGAAGCAAATGCGAAAATTCAACGGGTTGAGAAAATTTTTCGCGCCATTCGCTACTTCCGCACCCAGCGAGGGAACCGAGCCGAAGAGATCAAAGAAGCGGCGGCGGAGTGCTTGATTTCAGAAATCGGCTCAATCACCGCCTCGGTTTTTGCTGCTGATTATTGCGACAAGCTCACGGAAGCAACCCCGCTCAGCGCTGAGGACTTCCTCAAGCAAGCAGGAATTGCGCTTTAAGACCAACTCGGGCCCTGAGGTAAAAACCTCTCGCCCTGTGAAAAACTCGACGACCTCGAAGAAACCCTCTTCGAGGTCGTCGTTATTTAAGAGCACCATTTCGAGCACCACTGAGATCACGGTTCAGGTCACCGTCTTCATGCCCCCTGGGGCTGAGCTCCTGCTCACGATTCGCGCCATTACTTTACTTCTGGAAACTAAAATCCAAATAACCCCTACTTCCTAAAAAAAACGCTCTTGATACGCTCCTCATCAGAAATGAACCAACCCCAAGAGATTCGCCCGAAGGTTCGCCTTCTTGCGATCCTGAGTTTAGGAGTAACGATGATGAGCTTGAATCTCGATTTCACAGCACCCAGCTCGCTGACGGTTAGGCCGGCAGCTCAATTACCCCAAACGAATCTGAGCTGGCTAAAAATCAAAGATCATTTCGTAGCAACGGTGGGAAATCATGCAGGCCAGGGCACTCCCCTGGGACGACTCTTGGTTTTGGCAGATGCCGAACTGGCGCCTCAATCGCGTTTTCCGGACCATCCTCATCAAGACATGGAGATTCTCACTTGGGTGATTCAAGGAAAGCTGCACCATCGAGACAGCAAAAGCAGTGACCAGTGGGTGGAACGCCATCACTTGCAGCTCATGAGTGCGCGCGAAGGAATTTTTCACTCAGAGGGGAATTTATCCTCCGAGACCCTGAGGCTCTTTCAGATTTGGATTCAGCCTGACTCTCAAGGAGGAGCTCCGCTCGTCACTCAGACAGCCATCGCCTCTGGGGGATTTCAACTCGTGGCGGCTCCTGAAGGCGCGCCCCTTCCAATTCGACAAGAGCTATGGGTTTACGTGGCTCGATTCGAAAATCAGCGTTTTGAGATTTCGATTCCGCGTTCGAAAATTGGCTACGGAATTTCTACCGGAACATTGAAATGGAATGAGCGGCCCCTGCAGGATGGTGACGGGACTAGTCTCAGTTCAGGCACCCTGAGCGTGGAAGGAACCGGAGCGGCCATGATCCTCATTCAGAACGACGAGACGAAGCGTTCTTGAGCGAGTCAGCATGAACTCAAGGCTATCTCGTATAACTCAAACCCACGCCCACCACCCAGCGATCAAACGAATAGCTCCCTGAAAGATTCGAGCGATTGGCAGTGAACGAAAGATCTCCCAAGTAGGTCCAACGAGCCGAAACGGGGCGGGCATAACTCGCTCGAACCACCCAGGTACGATCCGTTCGCACGGGGTCGGCCAGAGCGTAATGCGTTTGAATATAGTCGACCGCCGGAGTGAGTTGATGGTCTCCGGGCAACCGCATCAGATTGGAAAGCGATGCGGTCGTTGCCGTTGCTCGATAGGTGGTGTTTTTGGTTCCCGTACTATCGACGCTCAGCAGAGCAATCGGATTAAAGTATCGAGTGGTTCCATCACGACGATACATCAAGCGAAAGCCCGAGCCGGTCCCACCGTAATCGGATTGAGAAAAATTGACCAAGGGACGCAGCGACGCCTCAAGGGTCACTTGAAGATCTTCGCTGTAAGTCCATCGCAAGAATGGCCCAAGGTCAGAAGCCGCAGTGTAAGAACGATAGCTGCCATCGACGTTTTTAAAAGAGTGCGTGAGCTCGCTCTTCAAACCTGCCGACAGGCGAGAAAGCGGCCGCCAATTCAGGGCCATGGCTACCGTGTTGCTCGCATATTCGTAGGAACCTAAACCCGAGGCAAAGTTCTTGTTCGCGTTAAAACGATAACTGGGAACCCATTGAAATGTCGCCAGCGGCGCACTGAGGTACCCGAATCCCGCCAAAAGCGTCGTCTTGGGTGTCGCCTGATTCGATCCCTGCTGTACCGAAGCGCTCGTCGGAAGCTGCAGAATATTGGAATCGTACTGCGCCAAAATCGATACGTTTGCGTAGAATTGCGATTTTGAAAATGGCTCGAGCACTTGCTCAATGGGCGCTTTCAAATCTTTTGACATCTGAAGATCAGGATTGCTTCGAGCCAGATCACGAGCCTCCAGCAGATAGGAGGCGCCCAGAACCCCATTTCCGCGCTTCATGTTGATCAGGCCCAAGTAATAGGCACCGGCCATCTCCATTTCAGTGCTGCCCCGTCGGCGCACCTCACGCATATGAAACTCGGCCACTGCCATGTCGCCCTGATTAAAGGCAAGCATTCCAGCAAGAAGATGCGATGGCACGAGATTAAAACCCAAACGCGCAGAGGCCTGAAAATTCCTAATCGCGATATCGAATTTTTCGAGCTTCTGATGCAGCACTCCCAACTCAAAGAAAATCGGCCCGCGCTCTTCCGGGGCCTTCAGCTCGAGCACCTTCCTTAAAACAGGAATACGCTCTTTTTCCTGACCGAGCTCTTTCATGTTCAGCGCTTTGAGCTCCCAAGCCGAAAGATTCTTCGGATTCTCTCGAAGCAAGCCATCTACAATCTCGATCGAAAGCTTGAGCTTCTTCTGATGATAC
>JBDLQW010000196.1:0-8324 GCA_039800365.1 Pseudomonadota bacterium | reverse complement strand
AAGATTATCGCTCTGCGGTCACGGCGTGGAACTTGGATGGTTCGCGGCAAGTTCGCCGGGAGTGGAAAAAAGACGTGCTTCGCGCCGAGCTTTCGGATCTCGTGAAGAAGTTTTCTGACCCGGGTCAGGGACCTGTTGCCGAGCGCCTCGTCGACTTCATGCGGATGATGGCGCTACGTCCCGGGGAGACTCCTGCTCAGGGACGCCTCTATCATTGGTCGGAGTTTCGAGATTGGCTTGCCCTGCGCGCGAACGATTGGCAGGTGGTTCCTTACTTTTATCCAGGTGAGGAGAATCCTCGGCTCAAAATGGCTAGCAGCCTCGATTTGATTGAGCTGCTTGCCATCAATGCTGATTTTAGTTTTGTTCTGCCTCAGAACTACGCGCTCAAGTTCTTGAGCTTGGTGGCAAGAGCCTGGGGAGACGAGCCACGGCATCTTTGGCCTGCAGATATTCAGAGAATGTACGGACGCGGTCGTCCTCCGACTTTGCGTGAAGCCTTCAAAGAGATTCAGGACATGCAGAAGCTCGCCGAGCTTTTGATTGGATTTCCTGATCTCCCGGATTGTCCGCGGGGTAAGACTGGCCAGCACGGTATTTCGCTAGCGCCACTCGACGTTAAAGCCCGGGTTTTCAATCTGAAGCAGATCATTCCGGTCATTGAGCGCAACCTGCCGGATAGTTCGGGGCCGTATCGCGGTGGGATGCGAATGCTTCGCAACGTGCTCTATCAACTCTGGTCGAGTACCCCTGGCGGTGATCGAGATTCGAATGACGGCTGGAAGAATAATTTGGCTGTTGCCGTTAAGCTCTCGAAACTCGGGTTCTTTAGGCAGCTCTCGCGAGGAACTCGGCTCGCGCTCTTGCCTGAAAATCAGGGTTCTCGTGAGGGGGCAAGGACCTTGGATCGAGTGATCGAGGGGCTAGTTCGTGCTGCAGAGCAGCCCCGGGCGCCTGATGCTTTGAATGCGCTGTTCAGGAATGATCCCGCGAATCGATTCTTTTATAGCGTTTATGATTTCTCGTACGACTTGGCTTCCCGTTCCGAGGTGGTGACTGCGATTCGAAGCTCTCTGATCTACGGCGTGAGCTTGCTGGAAGATCCGGTGATTTCTCGGGGTGTGGTGGAAAATTCAAAGCTGCTTTTCTCGAATTACCGTGCTGAGCTGCTTCGTGCGCTTCCCTCTTTTGCAGGATTATTAGGCTCTTCGGATGTGGCATCGGTTCTTGGGGCGCTAGAGCGATGGTCGGCACAGTCTCCGGAAGAAGAACGCGAGCGCCGAGACTTTGATGCGGTTCTAGACCAAGCCCTTCGCGCGCTGATTGATGATCAACCCTTGAGTGTTGATTTGATTCGGTTGGCAGACGTTGCATCGCGTGAGCGACCACAGGCGTTTTTGGAGGAGTTCGGTCGTCGCTGGCGCCGCCTGGGTGATCAGCCCGAGTACGCGCGTCTGGGAGCACAAGAGATCATCGACCGAGCCTGGCGTTATTTTTCTGAGCAAGAGTCTTCGGGCCAGATCGCGAGCCGAGAACTTCGTCAATATTTTGCCGCTCGGCTCAGTTCGGGCGAGTTTCATGAATACGCGCTCTGGATTGCTCGCGATCCCGAAGGGGTTCGTAGGCTTCTAACGGCTCTGGGCAGGAGCTCGAGCAACGGAGAGCTCAAGGAACTCTTGCGCTTGTTTCGGCGCTCGCTTCCGGATCCTCGCTGAGGGTGCTTGACGGCGATCCGCCAAGGGCCGGAAGATGGGACTCATGTCCCAAATGATGACCGATGTGCGTACCCTCACTGAAGAAATTCGACAACGCAGTCAGTTCGTCGATGAGTTGTTGGCTGAGACCTCGAAAGTGGTCGTCGGACAACGTGTGCTTCTTGAAAGGCTTCTGTTGGCCTTGCTTTGCGACGGCCACGTTCTTCTCGAAGGACTTCCTGGCTTAGCAAAGACGCTGACGATCAAGACGCTGGCCGACGTGATTCACGCGCAGTTTCAGCGCATTCAGTTCACGCCGGATCTTTTGCCAGCCGATTTGATCGGCACCATGATCTTCAATCCGAAGACCGGAGAGTTTACTCCAAAAAAAGGCCCGATCTTCACTCAGCTGGTGTTGGCTGATGAAATCAATCGCGCGCCCGCCAAAGTTCAAAGTGCTTTGCTGGAAGCGATGGGAGAGCATCAGGTAACGATCGGTGAGACGACGTATCGGATGATGAATCCGTTCATTGTTTTGGCGACTCAAAATCCGATCGAGCAAGAGGGAACCTATCCGCTTCCGGAGGCGCAGCTCGATCGATTCTTGTTCAAGGTAAAAGTGGGATACCCCTCGATTTCTGAGGAGCGCAGCATTTTGAATCGAATGAGCGGAGTCGAGGCGCCGCGCGCTGCGAAGGTGTGCCGCCCCGAGCAGATCATTGAGGCAAGGGAAGTCGCCTCGAGAATCTACATGGATGAGAAGATTAAGGACTATATCCTCGGGATTATTTTTGCGAGCCGTTTCCCCGATAAAGCAGGGCTTCCACAGCTCAAGTCCATGATTCAAGTGGGAGCGTCTCCGCGCGCAACCATCGCGCTTGCTCGTGCTGCCCGGGCGCATGCTTTCATTGAGCATCGTGGGTTCGTGACTCCAGAAGACGTGAAGGCAATCGCTTATGACGTTCTTCGGCATCGCATCTTGGTGACTTTTGAGGCCGAGGCCGACGGGGTCGATAGTGAGCAAGTGATTCGAAAAATCCTCGAGCGGGTTGAGGTGCCTTGAGGATCGGGAGGAACCATGCTTTCCAGTGATCAGCTGCGGAAGATTCGTTCGATCGAACTCACGACTAGGCGCTTGCTCGACGACATGATGTCGGGGGGATATCGAAGCTCGTTTAAAGGGCAAGGAGTACAGTTCTCAGAGCACCGAGTTTATGTGCCTGGCGATGATATCCGGCATATTGATTGGAAAGTCAGCGCTCGCACCCGGGATCCGTTGGTCAAAAAGTACGAAGAAGAGCGAGAGCTCTCGGTGCTAGTCGTGATGGACTGTTCTGCCAGCCTTTATTTTGGAAGCGAATCTCGTTTGAAGTTGGACTCGGCCGCCGAGATGGCCGGAATGCTAGCCTACGCAGCGGCAATGTCGGGCGACAAAGTGGGTCTGGTGCTTTTCACCAACGAAGTCGAGAAAGTGCTTCCACCTAAGAAGGGGAAAGCTCACGTATCGCGATTGCTTCGAGAGATTATGGAGCATCGGCCGATTGGGAAGGGGACTTCGATTACTCGAGCGCTTGAGGCTTCGTCGCGAATCATGAAGCATCGGGGCATCGTGATTCTCGTCAGTGATTTCATTCACGGCCAAGCGCCTCAGGGGTCGGGCGCCGGGCCGGATGAACAATATGACGTGTCGATTCGCCGCTTGGCTAGGAAGCATGATGTCGTGGCGATTCAGGTCTCTGATCGCCTGGAACGTGGCTTTCCAAATATCGGGTGGGTTCCTCTGGTGAATGCCGAGACCGGTCAAGCTCAGACGGTTTCGACGGGATCGTATTCTTTTCAGAAGTGGCTGGAAGAGTACCGGAGTTCGCACGCGACCGATACCGAGACTGCGCTGAAATCTGGAAAGGTCGAATCGCTGCAAGTGGGCACTTCGGACGATCCAGCCGATCTTCTCGTGAAGTTTTTCGGTGCTCGTGCACGGAGGCGGCGATGAGACCAGGCGCTCAGGTTCAACCTATGAAGAGCAAATTCGTCAGTCGGCTGATCGCTTGGGTGGCAGCCTGTGTTGGGCTCCTGTCTTCGCCATCGCTATTCGCTGCGGAGTCTGGGGCGCTTCCCGTTTTTATGCTCGAGCGGTACTATAGTGTGCCGCAGTCGCAAAAACAGGACCTGCCACCCCGGGTTGGCGATATTCTCAAGTTTCGTTGGGTGGGCGAGCCGAAACCCCCGGCCTCGGCTGTCGAAGTCGCAATTCATTCACCCTCGGGCACTGGCAGTTCGACGGCAAACTCAGAGCCGGTGAAGTCGCTGAACCAGGCAGGCTGGGAAGTGTATTCTCAGCCCAAAGATGATCCCACCATTGCTTTCTCGATGATTCCGCTTCGGCCAGGAAAAGTGGAGCTTCCGATTCTTGAAGTGAGAGACGCGGATGGAAAGGTTCTGGGAGTCACCCAAGCGCTGGGCATCGAGGTGGAAGCGGTTGCTAGTGCCGAGGAAATGAAAAAGAAGCCCGCCGACTTTTTGCCGCCATTAGAAATGTCATTTCCGTGGAAATGGGTGCTGGGATGGCTTTTGGTGATCGCTGTCATCGGTGCGCTTATTGCCCGCATGTACTGGAAGGTTTGGCGCAAACGAAAGGGTGTCGCTCCCGTTGCTGCTACTGAAGCCTTCGTTCGAAAGCTATCAAGTGATGAAGAGGCGATTGAGCGCTTGGCGAGGCTCGAGCGGGAAGCTTTTTGGAAGGGGGGCCGATTTAAGCCTCATTACTTTGGCGTTTCTGAGATCTTGAAAAAGTATATCGAGCGCCGGTTTGAATTTGATGCCGCTGAGTCGACGACCCGTGAGCTCTTACGAGCTTTGAGCGATCGAGGCGTGGCTTCATCGCACCTCATGGCGCTCACCGAGCTTTTCGAGCGATTAGACCGAGTGAAGTTCACCGATTTTGTTCCTAGCGAAGACGAAGCGGTCTCGGTTTTGAATGACGCGCGCTCCTGGGTGCAGGCCGCGCGAGCCTCTGGCGGGAGCTCGCATGCGGTTTGAGTCTTGGCCCCTGTTGTTGGGGGTGATTCCGCTGCTTTTACTGTTTCGAACTTGGGTCGCTAGAAATACCCCAGCGGCGCTGAGATTTTCTTTGCCCCTTTCGACTGCCGCAGGAGCTGCGAGCCCACAGCGGTGGTTGGTGGCCCTTCGAAGTGTAGGGCTGATTCTTCTGCTGGTTGCTCTTGCTAGGCCTCAGTCGAGCTACACGAGAACGCATCGAACAACCGAAGGCATCGATATCATGATGGTGATGGATGTTTCAGCCAGCATGAACATCGAAGACCTCAGCGACCGTCCGCGCTTGGATCTCGCCAAAGAGACGATGGAGTCGTTCATCAAGGGAAGGAACAACGATCGAATCGGTTTCTTGATCTTCTCGGGTGAGCCTCTCACTCTGGCGCCACCCACTTTGGATTATGGGTTGGTGCTCAAGGCCCTTCACGATGCCAAAATTGGAGTCCTGAAGGAAGGCACGGGAATCGGCGACGGTCTGTCGCTTGCGGTAAATCGCTTGCGCAATTCAAAAGCCAAGAGCCGCGTGGTGATCTTGCTCACTGACGGTGACAATAATGTCGGGCAGGTCGACCCGGCGACAGCAGGTGAACTTGCCGCGGGCTATGGCATTCGAGTGTACACCATCGCCATTGGTCGCGAGGGACGTGTGCGGCTTCCCATCCGCACTCAGGGAGTTTTTGGGAATACGGTCACCACGTATCAGTACTTCGATAATGCGTTGAATCCCGAGATCTTGATGAAGATCGCCGAGCTGACTAAGGGCAAGTTCTATCGCGTTACCGATGGGGGTGCTTTAGATTCGGTTTTCAAAGAGATCGATGGGCTAGAGCGAACGAAGATCGAATCAAAAAATGACGTGAGGTATGAAGAGCATTTTCAGAGTCCACTGCTGCTGGGGCTTTTGATCTTGTTTATGGAGCTTCTACTGTCTCGAACCCTCTGGAGGTTCGCGTGGTAAACTTCGCAGCGCCTCATCTTTTATGGGGGCTATTAATTCCCGTTCTGATTTACGTGGGGCTTCGAGCTGATCTTCGTCGGCAACAGCAATTATTGGGCAATTGGGTGTCGCCATCGTTTTGGTCGAAGCTGATTCCTGGGCTTCAGCCCCGAGCACGAACACGTAAGGCAGCGCTGTTTTCGTTAGCCCTAGCCTTTGCAATTTTAGCTTGGGCGCGTCCCCAGTGGGGCGTTCGCGAAGAACTGATTCAGGCTCGTGGTGCCGATGTCATGCTGCTTTTAGATGTTTCTCGCAGCATGGACGTTGAGGACGTTGTGCCTTCTCGAATGAAGAAGGCCAAGCATTGGATTCGCTCGCTGATCGATCGACTTGGCGGAAGCCGAGTGGGCGTGGTGGCCTTCGCGGCGAGCAGTTATGTGGCTTGCCCGCTGACGACCGACCTCGATTACTTGCTCGAGTCGATTGAGATTTTAGGGCCTGAGGCTGTCGTGAACCAAGGTACGGACATTGGCCTGGGCCTGGAGACTGCGGTTGCAGCCTTAGAGCGAGGCGCAGAGGCTGCTTCGGGGTCCGAGGGTGAGGCTGATCTTTCGTCAAAGGCCGTGATCTTGATCAGTGATGGTGAAGATCATGAAGAGGCCGTGGCCAAGGCCTTGGGTCGGCTCGAGAAGAGCCATGCCAAGCTTTTTGTTTTAGGGGTGGGTACCGATAGAGGCGGGCCGATTCCCGTTCGAAATGAGGCAGGGCAGCTGGATGGGTACAAGAAGGTCGGCGGATCGCCCGTCTTGAGCCGCTTTGACTCGAAGAGCCTCGAGTCGATCGCAGCGAAGGGAAATGGACGGTACTGGAATATGAGCGACTCGGAAGCGGAGATCGACGACATCGCTTCTGCTCTAGGGGCGCTTGCTTCGAGTCAGCAACAGGAGCAACGCCGAGTGCGTCTCTTGATCGATCGTTTTCAGTGGCCCCTGGGGATTTCGATTTTGCTTTTTTTAGCCGAGCTTGCATTGCCATTGGCGGCTCTTTCGACTTCGGGTCGACGGACTAGTCTTGGGGGGCTGATGCTGACCGTGGCCTTGGGGTTGGGATCGTCAGATGCTCGTGCCACCCCAGTGGGGAGTTATTGGAAGAATCGTCAGGGAGTTCGACTGTTTTCTCAAGAAAACTGGAATTCTGCGGCGACAAGGTTTGGCGATGCAAAGTCGGCAGATCGTGATTCGCTTGAGCCAGCTTATAATTTGGGCGTGGTTCAGCTTAAAAAGGGCGATGCCAAAGCAGCAGTAGATACTTTCGAGTCTTCGGCGCGTGAATCAGCCATGGCAGGCGATGCACGGATGAGCGCGCGCTCGCTGTATAATCTCGGTGCAGCCTATGAGGCCGAGCAACAGCAGGGCGAAGCCCTTCGAAGTTTTGCCCGTGCAGCTCGAATGGCTGAAATTGGAAAAGACGAGGCGCTAGCGCTCGAGGCCCGAAAGCGAATTCAAAAGCTTCAGGAGCAGCAGCAGTCACAGTCGGGAAAAGGCAAGCAGGACCAAAAAGAAAATCAGGGTTCTGATTCGAAGAAGGATCAACAATCAGGGCAGCAAAAACAGAAGCCGGAAGATCAGAACCGCCCACAGCGGTTCGAAGACCCTTCGGTGAGTCGAAAACGTCCTTTCAAATCAGATAAAATGAGCCAGGAAGATTCTGAAAGAGTGATGGCTGAGATCTCAGCCCGCGAGAAAGCTTTGCAGGCCAAGTTAAAAAAGCAGCGTGGCGCTCGTCAGGCCACGAATGACAAGGATTGGTGATGAGCTGTGAGCACGATAGCGACGCTCCATGATTGGCGACGGTTTCGAGACGTTTTCGGCGTTTTTATTTTCACGCTGATCCTAGGGGTACTGAGTACTTTCGCGGCCCAAGGGGCTGATGAGCCGCTGTTTGAAGTATCGGTAGACCGGCAGGAAATCGGGCTCGATGAGTCGGTGGCGCTGAAGTTTCGTGTCGTCACTTCAGAAATGAATGGCGTCGAGGAGCCGAGCTTTGAGGCGCCGGATTTCGATGTGGTGAACCAGTATTCTAGCGTTTTTGTCGAATCGTTTTATGAGAATGGCCGTTTCGGAGTGCGCAATAACCGCAAGATCACCAAAGTGTTGCGGCCTTCACGCCAGGGAGCGCTCAGAATTTCGGGAATTCGGTTAAGGGTGGGCTCTAAGGTGCTGGAGCGCCCTGCGATTACCGTGACCGTTTCGGCTTCAGGCAGTGGAACCCCACCTCCCCCACGCTACGGAGGCGGAGGCGCTGGGCTTCGGGGCGCAGCTAAGCGTCCTTCAGGAGCGAATCTGCCGTTTTTCGTTCGGGCTGAAGTCGATCAGTCAAAAGTCTATAAGGGACAACAGGTGGTCGTGAGCTACTACCTGTATCAGCGAGCCCAAGTTCATCAGATTCAGGTCGACAAATACCCTGTTTTGGACGGCTTTTTGCGGGAGGATCTCGAGTTGCCGATTCTCGGCCAGCGTCTCACCGATCGTGAGTCGGTGGTTCTTGACGGAGTCGCGTATCAGCGGGTGCTCCTGGCACGTTACGCCGCCTATCCGTTGAAAGAAGGAAAACTCAATATCGATTCGATGGCCATCAAG
>JBDLQW010000195.1:0-13938 GCA_039800365.1 Pseudomonadota bacterium | reverse complement strand
GGGCATCGAGGATCTCCCCGATCTTCTCGGCGATCTTCAGCAAGCTCTGGGTTAAAGAAAACCGGCGCTTTTCATCCAGTCGTCGTTAAAGACCTTCGAGAGGTAGCGGTTTCCGCTGTCTGGGAGGACGACTAGAATGTTTTTTCCTTCGATTTTTCTTCCCTGTGACCGCATCCAGCGCAGAGCGCCGACGACTGCCGAGCCGCAAGAGATTCCGCAGTAAATGCCCTCTTGTCGTAAGATCTCACGAGTCATCAAAAAGCTTTCTTTGTCTTCGACTTGAACGATGTCATCCAGGATCGAGAAGTCGTAGTTCTTTGGGATGAAGTCTTCGCCGATGCCTTCAATCTTATAGGTTTTCGGCGCCGATACTGCAGAGCCGGTTTTAAAGGTGTCGTAGACGATCGACCCGATCGGATCGACGGCAATAATTTGAACCCCTGGGCGTTTTTCTTTGAGGAACTTGCCCGTGCCACAAACCGTACCGCCGGTTCCGATGCCTGCAACGAAGGCATCGATTTGCGGCATTTGGCGCAAAATTTCGGGACCCGTGTAAAGGTAATGGCATTCACGATTGGCGAGGTTGTCGTATTGGTTCAGGTGAACTGAATTAGGCGTTTCTTTGGCGATTCGCCGGGCCACCGAGTAGTAGCTTCGAGGGTCGTCGGCGTCGACGTTGGTAGGCGTGATGACGACTTCAGCTCCGAAAGCTTTCATGGTGTCGATTTTTTCTTTCGACATCTTGTCGGGCATCACGAAAATCGCGCGATAGCCCTTGATGATGCACGCCATGGCTAAACCGATGCCGGTATTTCCACTCGTGCACTCGACGATCGTGCCTCCGGGCTGGATTAAGCCCTTCTTTTCGGCGTCTTCAATCAGGTACCACCCGATCCGATCTTTGATCGATCCGCCGGGGTTGAAGAACTCCAGCTTGGCGAAAAGCTTGGCGCCCGTTTCATTTTCAACGTCTTTTGCAATACGGTTCAGCTGGACGATGGGGGTGTTGCCGATCGTCTGCAAAATGTTCGAAGCAGTCATGTTCACGATTTAACCTGTACGGAGATGCTCGGCAAGTTCCTTGCCCGTAGCGAGCGCCGAGAGGCGAGCAATCGAACCATAGACGATCTCGAGAATGGGTTCTTCGTCAGCGGCAGGGGGGGCTTCAGAATCGCGCTGATCGGCTAGATCTGACAGCTCAGTCAGCAAATCGGGGCGACGCAAGTCCGACATGCACAGTTTCTTGAAGACCATGCCCTGCGAGTTCAAGTTATCCTCGACTCCTCGCTCTGAGTTCGTGCGTAAAAAGCCCCCGATTAATTCAGCGCCCACCAAGTAAATCACAGGCTCAGCGGCCAAGCGATGCACTAATGTGGCCGTGGGAATCCCTTCTTGAACCACGACGCTTTGAATCTGCATGCGGTTCTTACCCACACTCATCTTGTTTTTGGTTCGACGATTCATTCCGCGAATCTCGTCTGCAGAATGTGCGACCATCACTCCCATGCCGTAAGTTCCGGCGTTATTCTTGATGAACACCACGGGCTTTCGAGAAATTCCGCGCGACTGAAACTCTGAAGACATGCGGGTCAGTAGCGATTCAGTGACGTCAGCCACTCGGTCAATTCCCAGACCTTCGTTAAAGTCGACTGGCGCGATTTCGGTTGTTTCAATCTGAATCGCCCAAGGATCAATTCCGACAATGGCAGCAAATTGTCCGGCGAATTCGTTATAATGCTTGAAATGCTCGCTTTTCTTGCGTGAGTGCCAACCCAAGACATGGCTAGGAATAATGGGCTGTCGTAGGCCATCAAGCGCCCTTGGGTACCCCGCTGAAAAATCATTATTTAAAAGGATCCAGTCAGGAGTGAAAGCGCCAGCCTTTAAAATGCCGTCGGTAGAAATCTCGATCGGAGTGGCGATGAGCTCTTTCTCGGTGGCCGAGCGCAATTGAAGCGGGGCGGTCATGCCCTCAGGAACGGGACCATACCAGCCGATCTCGGTCTCAAACCCTGCTTCCCGCATTAAAAGCAAGAGGTAGTAGAGGTTCTCGAGGTAATACGAATTCGAAGTGTGAGATTCCGGAAGAATCAGAACCTTCTGAGGGAGGTCTTGTCCTCGACGTGAAGCCATGGCTGCGATTTGAGAGCGAATCACTGCGGGCGCGGTTCGAAGATCATCGGGGCAGATATTATTAAAGCCGGCTGGATACAGATTGCTGTCAACAGGAACGATTTTATAGCCCGAATCACGCAGGTCGACCGAACAATAAAAGGGAGGAGGAAACTCTCGAGAAAGGCTAGACTGCCAGTCCCAAAGAGCACGTCGATTTTTTTCGATGCGATGGGCGAGGTCTCTCTTCCACTCAAAGGCAAGTTCGCTGGATTTCTTCACGGGTGAGTCACTTTCGAGCGCAGAGGTTGGCACTGGGGTTCTAGCGCCGCCTTGAGCTCACGAAGATACTGCTTGAGTTCTGATTTTGTTCTTTTTCCTGGGGGAATCGGAGGGGTCTCGCAAGTTTTGACGAGGTGATTTTGAATTCTGCGAAGCGAGGCCTGTGCGTCCTGCCGCGCCTCTTGGGCTTCACGGTTCTTCTCAGGCGTCTGAAGGACCGCTGTGGTAGCGACTCTCGAAACGAGCGACGAGGCTTCGTATTTTGGAGGTACCCGCAGCGATTGCACTTTCAAAAGCATCGTCTCTGCTTCTTTGAAGCACTCTGCTAGCCGTTGCACCTGGTGAATCGCTTGATCTTCTTCAAGGTGTCGTGATGATGGAAGCGCCAGGCAGCGCGCCTCGGTGGCACGAAGTGCAAGCACCTGAAGCCAGAGCTCAGCAAGGGCCGGACTTGCTGAAGATTCGGAACTGAGCTTTCGGGCGGCCGCCAAGCTATCTTGGGCGCGGCGCTCTTGTTTGAGCTGAAAAAGAGCCCGAGTTTTCAGGATCTGCGCATCGATCATCCAAGAGATTTGACCTTGTTCGGCGTGTTTCAGAAGCTTCTCGCTTAAAAGCAGGGCCTCAGTGGGCTTGCTCAAGGCAAGGTAGGCTCGAGCTCGAAGTCGTTGGATTTCTTGGGCTGTCGAGCCATGGCCATGGGTTTGGGCTTCGGCGATTTTTAAGATTTCTAGGGCAGCGCTCGCGTTGCCGAGCTCCATCTCAACTTCACCGAGCAGGTGTTGGGCCTCAATGGTGCGAGAATGAGTGGGCGTTCGATTCACTAATTGTCTGAGGGTATGAGCGGCTTCAGGAATTTTATCCTGTCGCAGCTGGTCCTGGGCGCGATTCCAGAGGATTTGCGCCTCTTCTTCTGGGCTCTGGCCTCGCGTTGGCTTTGCCAGCAGGTTCATGGCAAGGAGTGCGGCCAGCGTGAGAGCCAGAAGGTTCTTGCTGAGCGGCTTCGGACCGCCGGCAAGGCGTCGGTCTCGACGCGAGTGAATTGGGGTCATGCTTCCAGCCTCCGGGCAATCTGAACCAGGTCTTTCAGATCATGCACGTCGCGGGCAAGCTCGGGCATTAAGCGAGGGGTAACGCTGCCCCCAGCCACCGATTTTTTGAGCTTCGTCAGGCCGCGCTCTTCTCGCCCCTTCAGACTGCGAAGGAGCTCCATTGCCGATCGAAACGCGGGCTGCTCGGTCTCGGCTGCACTTTGGGGAACATCAGCATAAGCGCCAATCGTGCGGTTCACGATCATGGCATCCAAGCGAATCTGGTGCTTGCTTAAGTGATCTCGAAAATGAGCGAGCTCTTCAGTGAAATCGGAGTGCGCTCCCGTGACAAGCACGACGCCGACAGCTTCGCTTTCCATGAGCTGGATCATCCGCCGAAGGTGATCGGAGAACCCCACTCTCACTTCAAAAAGCGCGGTCACGAAGTCCATCAAATGACCCATAAAGCTCGCGCCGGTCAGCTTCTCGAGAAGCCCCATCACTTTTTTCATGGTAGCCGAAGCGATCCTATTGGCTGGAGTCATGAGCCACTGAACGAGATTCGCATCAAAAAGCTGAGAGAGGAGTTTGGGGGCGTCGAGAAATTCTAAGGTGCTTCGGCTGGGGGGCGTATCGAGGATGATGCAGTCATATTTTCCGGATTCGTGAATCGACTGAAGCTTCTGAAGCGCCATGTACTCGTTGGTGCCCGAGAACTCTCGGGCAAAAATCTGAAAGAGGGGGTTTTGAAGCAACCGTTGCGCGAGCTCTTCATGAGTGGTGAGTCCTCTGAAAAAGCCCTCGAAAGTGGTTTTAGTATCGGGCATCAGCGCTGAAAAAGAAGCGCTTGCTGGAAGCGTGAGACCTTGATCGGCAAGCGCGCGTTGCAGCGGTTCGGTGAGGTTGGTGGGTTCATTGCCCAGCGTGCTGACTCCGAGCGAAGTGGCCAAGCGCTTTGCGGGATCAATCGTGATGACACAAACCCGTTTACCCTCTAAAGCAGCGCGAATTCCCATCGATGCGCTGAGAGTGGTTTTTCCAACTCCGCCGGTTCCCGCAGTAATGATGATTTTTCGTCGATCGATGAGGGCTCTCACGTTCGGGCTCTTTCTGCCGGCTTCAGAGGCATTTCAGCGATTTGTTTTTCGAGTGCACGAACGACCTGCGAGAATTCTGAAGTCTCAGTGTCGGGACGCACGGGGTGCCACGAGAGACCCTCAATTTCGATTCCCGCCTTGGTCCAAGTCATTAAGTTGTGATGCTCGAGAAGACTGCGACGAAGCGCGAAGTCTTGGATCGACTCTGCTAGTGGCGTCGCCCACTCTTCGGGGTTCATGCTCAATCCTCGGTCGCGAGCGAGGCCGCGCAGATCAGGAAAAAGCCGATTCACGAGGAACGCAGGAGGGTTTTTTGGAAAAAGTCGAAGGAGGAATTCCTCAAGCTCAAGAGATTCACGAAGGGGCATTTCTTCAGGAAGCGCGACGATCAATTGGCCGCAAACTTCAGGCGAAGAAAACGTGTCGAGCATGTCTTTGGCGTCTTTATGAAGAGGGCCGCCTCGAAACAGCTTCGACCAATTCTCGATGCTTTGGAACATCGCCAAGCCAAAACCAGTCGATGGCATATCGGCGACGATGTGGTCGTACTCGGTGCGCTCATGCCAGAGTTTACCCAACAAGACGAGTTCGTGAACCCCGGGGCCCGCCTGAGCGAGAAAACGAACCAACGGATTTCTGGTGAAGAGCTTCGAAATTCCAGGGAGCGGTAACTTCAGACCGATGTATTCTTCGAAAGCGAGTTCGGCTGAGCAGTTGAGCTCAAACAGGTTGCGGTCGATTCGCTTCAGTTCGCCTGCCGGTCGAGTGGGGTCTTCGAAGCCGACCCACAGGGTTTTTTTGCCGGCATTTGCATGCGCTCGCGCAATGGCTTGCGAAACGGAGGTCTTTCCGACACCTCCCTTGCCGCTCACAAAGAGGATGGGGCGAGCGAGAATCTGTGAGGTTCGGGGTCTGGAAGTAGGGGTCATTTGAACTGTCCAGCTGTCTAGAGATCACATTCCCCTGGGGCTTTCAATCTTTTGGTGGGCTTGCAATTCGGAGAGTTCTCAAGAAAACTAAGCCTTATGTCTCTTCAACGATCATTGGTGCTCTGGGCTTTTTTGGCAGTCTTATCGTCGGGGTTGATCTCTTGCGGACCCAAGGCGTTTACCAAAGGCGAGTATGACGACCCTCAGCGGGTCGCGCTTCTCGATGATAAGTTCAATGAAGCCGACATGCAGCAGATGGCTGATACGATCGTGCAGGCCATGATTCAGTGTGATTCGGTCGCAACGGCGGCACAGCGTCCGGTTGTGGCAGTTGAAAAAGTGGCGAATCGTACCGAGGAGCATATCGATACCAGCTCGCTTACCGACAAGATTCGTACAGCGTTGATCAAGTCAAAGAAGGTGCGCTTCGTTGACAAGGCGGGACGTTCGGCCATCGAGGAAGAGTACCAGTATGGCGAAGGCGGCAACGTCGCTGCGGCAACGGCGAAGAAGCGAGGGAAGCAGACGGGAGTCGATTATCTCTTAGGCGGATCGCTTGCTACGAACGTGCAGCAGGTGGGCAACGATAAGTTGATCTATTACAAACTCACCATGAACCTCACTCACGTCGAGTCTTCTGAAATCGACTGCACAGAAGAGCGCGAGATCCGCAAGAAGTATCGTAAGCGCAGTGTCGGGCTTTGAGTTTCGTGCCCAGCTGAGGAGTTGGGTAAACCCTTTAGCGCGTCACAAGAGTACCGATCGAGTATTTTCTGGGCGGTTCTGGGTGCTTGTGATTGGCGTGCTGGGTTTTGGTCTTCAGGGCTGCGTTTCGGCGCGAATGAGCGACCGCAAAATTGATCAACTATTTCGTGAGTCGAAATACCATGAGGCTTCAGAGTACCTGAAGGCACAGATCGGTGCCTCAGGGCCTGGTTCGCCAGGCTCTGAAGATGAGCTTTTATACCTGCTTGATGCGGGGCTAGCACTTCATCAAGCAGGAGAGTACGAGGCCAGTAATGCTTACTTTGCCTTGGCTGAGAAGCACGCAGGGCTGAACGATTACACGAGTGTTTCAGAAGAAGTCGGAACGCTTCTGACGGGCGAAAACACGAAGGTTTATCGCGGTGAGCTTTTCGAAAAGGTGTTGATTCACGTTTATAAGGCGCTGAATGATGCTGTGATGGGTAAGATCGAGTCGGCTTTGGTCGAGGCCCGGTTGGTTCACCGACGACTCGAAGAAATCCGGGCCGAGGGCGAGCCTTTGCTACAGCAGAATGCCTTTGCCCGCTATTTGTCGGCTGTTTTGTATGAGGCCGAGGGCGAGTGGAACGATGCTTACGTCGATTACAAAAAAACGCGTGAGCTCCTTCCGCAACGTTCTTTT
Source organism: Pseudomonadota bacterium (assembly GCA_039800365.1). Lineage (GTDB taxonomy): Bacteria > Bdellovibrionota > UBA1018 > UBA1018 > UBA1018 > CAIOHW01. The sequence continues at coordinate 7,103 of JBDLQW010000195.1, read as the reverse complement.
GTAGGACGAGACCTTTGGCGAGTGGCCGGGATTCTTGGAATGCCGGATGAGATGGAGCGCTGGAAGGCAGAGTATTCTCTTCAAGGTCCCGATATTGATCGAAAGCAGAATGGTCCTTTGAGTCGCCGCTCGGGCCTAGGCGAAGTGATTGTGATCTTTCAAAACGGCTTGGCACCCGAGAAACGACCTGATCCGTTTTATCCGTCCATTCCTCGATTTGTAGCGCGCTTTAACCCAGTGAGCGAAGCTGAGGTGTTTCTCGATGGGCGGCAAGTCGGCAAGACTCAAGTGCTTCATGATGTTGAAGCCACCGCGATTGCCAATTTAGATCAGAAAAAAGCGGCAATCATCGCCAAGCGTTTGGCAGGTCGGGTGGCCAAAGCGGTGGTTGCCGATCAAGTTCGGCGCCGCACCAATAATGAGGTACTGGGGGCACTGACAGAGCTGGTTTTAGTTTTAAGCGATCAGGCTGACACTCGGTCGTGGAGTCTGCTTCCTAGAGATTTTCAAATCTTTCGAATCGCAGTCGAGCCCGGAACTCATGACTTGCAGCTCAGGCCGATCGGGGCCAGCAACTTGCCCGCAAAAACCATTCAAGTGGCAGCGGGAAAAAAAGTTTTCGTGAGTTTTCGCTACATGCCTTAGCGTTTCGTGAGATCGATTCGGTGGATCGCAATTCCATCTTTGATGAAAAGCTTTTCGAAACAGGTGACCTCCGGAAACGACAACGAACCGGCTTGCGGATTGTTCGCATGCAGGTTGGCGCTCCGGAAAGTGATTTCCCAGAGGTCTTGAGTTTTTGCGATCGCCTCCTCCATCCAAGCGAAGTAGCCTGCATGATCGGTCTTGATCTGAAACGATCCGCCCGGCGCTAGCAGTTCATGGATCGTTCTGAGTTTCGTTTCCGTGATGAAGCGATTCTTGAGTTGCGATTTCTTGGCCCAAGGATCCGGAAAAAACAGGTAGAGATGATCGATTTCGCCTGGCGCGAACATGTAGGCCAATCGGTCGGCATGCCCGCGGAGGAAATGAATGTTCTTCAAGTTCCTCTTGAGTGCCTTTTCGAAGGCCCGGTAGATCGCTTTGAACTTCCAGTCGATACCGATGAAACGGTCGTGAGGGGTTCTCGCGGCCCATTCCACCACCACATGACCGGCATTACAGCCGATCTCAACATGAAGCTTCTCTTCCGGTGTTTGCTTCCAAACGCCTCGCTTCGTTTCGGTTTCATTATCGCTATACACCAGGCCTGGCCCCTGCTTGAGTTTCTCAGAGTAGGGGTTGCGCGAAGGGGCGTAGCGATAGTCGGGATGCTGAATACTGAGTCCGGTCGGGGTCTTCACGGTGCAAACGCATAACAGCTCGTTTGCTTCCGGGGAAGGAGGGAGGTGTTTTACGGACACCCCCCTCCCGTGTTCCAACTACCGACCGGCCGATCCCGGCGATCCTTACCAGCATCCTCAAGCTGCGGGAGATGATCCCATGGCGTGAGGATGGGGCGTGGCCAGTCCACTGCTAAAACGGTCTACTGGCGGCTGAACTGGTAAGTGCTTAGCCGATAAGTTTGAGGGCGAGCTGCGGATTCTGATTGGCTTGGGTCAGCACTGAGACCGTTGCCTGGGTCAGAATATTCGATTTGGTCAGCTCGCTGCTCTCTTCGGCCATGTCGGTATCGCGAATACGGCTATTCGCAGATGACAGGTTCTCAGAGTAGATGTGCAAGTTGTTGATCGTGGAGGCGAGCCGGTTTTGAAGCGCGCCGAGACTTGCTCGGTTTCGGTTCAAGATGTCCATCGCATCGTCGATTTTTCTGAGGTTTCCTTGGGCCTCGCTCTTCGAAGTGCTCGAGAGCTCGGTGATTCCCAGGGACTTCAAATCAGAGGCCTTATCGGCTGTGTCGAAGACAAAGCGATCGATGTCGGCGTTGTTATGAATTCCTACTTGAAAATCTAGCGGTGGCGAAGAGTTGTTCAAGAGCTTAGTGCCGTTGAACTCGGTGCTGTTAGCGATCCGGTTCACTTCCGACTTTAGACTCTGGATTTCTTTGTCGACGAAAGCTCGCTCTGAGTCACCGATGGTGTCGGATGAAGCTTGAATCGATAGTTCGCGCATACGGATCAGAATGTTGCTGATCTCGTTCATGGCGCCTTCGGCAACCTGAACCAAGCTCACACCGTCGTTGGCGTTACGGGTGGCTTGCTTCATGCTTCGCAGGTGCGACTTCAATTTCTCGCTAATCGCAAGTCCTGCGGCATCGTCGCCGGCTTTGTTGATTCGACTGCCAGAAGCGAGTCGCTCAAGCGACCGATGCTGGCTAGCATTGTTGGTTCCCATATGGCGCTGTGCCGAGAGCGCAGCGATATTGGTGTTTACACGTAAACCCATGGTTTAATCCCCCTTAGTCAGTGTTGGTTCATTTCGTTTTCCTCCGTGAGAGTGACTGTCTTTTCTCCACTCGACTTGCTTGTCTTATGGGGCCCTCAGGAATTCCGTTCCTGCTTGCAATGATCTAATCGGTGAATTTTCTGCCGACTGTAGTAATTTAAGACACAGCATTTTTGTCGGGTTTTGAAGCGATGAAACGTCAAAAAACTAAACTGGTCCCGGGAATTATGATTCCGCCAAAAACGACTGAAATCCGGACAATGACTCGCCGCTCAGACGAGCTGAGGGCCGATTTTCTGAAAAAATCAGCAAATCATAAAGGGCGGGCCCAGTTTAAATGGCCTCCTGAAATCGCGATGGACCTTCAGCGCTCTCTGGCGTTTGATGGAACTCAGGAGCGCAACGCCATGACTGATGAACGAGAGTGGTCGCCAGAGACGTTGATGATGCGGCATGGGTACAATCCGTGGTGGTCTGAGGGAGCGGTTAAGGCGCCTCTTTTTCTGACCTCGACCTTTCTTTTTAAAACGGCCGAAGATGGCGAAGAATTTTTCAAGGTCGCCCTGGGCAAAAAGAAGAGTGAGGGCGCTCAGGGATTGATTTACTCGCGGCTGAACAATCCCGCTCTGGAAATCTTAGAGGAGCGCTTAGCGCTTTGGGAGAATGCCGAGAAGGCTTCTGTTTTCGCCTCGGGAATGGCCGCAATTAGCACCACGTTGTTAGCGCTCTGTCAGCCGGGTGACGTCGTGGCTTATACGGTGCCTGTTTACGGCGGAACGGCGCACTTCATGAAGGCAATGCTTTCGAAATTTCAGATCGAGGCTTTGCCAATTCTTGCGGGCGATGATGCTTCCTCTCAGCTTCGAAACGTCGATGCGTCTCGACTCAGGGTGGTCTTCGTGGAAACGCCGTCGAACCCCAATCTCACCATGACCTCGATCGCTGAGATTCGCAAAGTGATCGACGAGATCGCTCAGAAGCACGGTCGTGAGGTCTTGCTTGCCGTAGACAATACGATGTTGGGGCCCGTCTTTCAGAAGCCCATCGCCCATGGAGCCGACCTTTCGGTTTATTCGGCCACCAAATTCATTGGAGGGCACTCTGATTTGATCGCAGGAGCAGTGCTGGGGCGCGCCTCCCTCATTGCCGAGATCAATACGTATCGCAGCTTCTTGGGAACGATGGGCTCACCGTTTGTGTGTTGGCAGATGATGCGTTCGTTAGAGACCTTGAAAATCAGAATGGAAAAGCAGGCAGAAAACGCTCAGCGGGTGGCGCGATTTCTAGCGGATCATCCGCGCGTGCAGCGCGTGTTTTTTCCGCTTGGCCACTCGGGGCGCTCTGGTGCCGAGACGTCTCCTGTGGCGGGAGCATCGTTGCCGGTAGGAGAGTCTGGTTCTACTCAGGAGCAAATTACCGGAACCGGATCGATGATCTCGTTTGAGGTGAAAGGTGGGAAAGAGACCGCCTTTTCTGTTTTGAATCGCGTTCGGGTCTGTCATCTCGCAGTGAGCTTAGGGGGTACGGAGACCCTGATTGAGCATCCCAAGACCATGACCCACTCAGAACTCGATGAAGACCTCATGCACCGTTGTGGAATTACGGATGGCCTGATTCGTCTTTCGGTGGGGCTAGAGAACCCCGATGATCTCATTGCCGATCTCGAACAGGCCCTGTCGCCTGCAGCCACTTCTTCATAGCCATGCTTCGAGTTGAGAAGTCTCGACCATGCAGAAGGCTTCAATCGTGATCAATCAAGGTTAGGCAGCTATGCCGATTTTCTTAAGGCTCACCACTCCAGGCATTCGCCTAATCACTGGGTAAATGCGCTGATAAAGGGCATCGCTGATTTGACCTACGATCAACACTCGCCCCTGGTCTACTTTGATTTCAAATGTATGAGGATGGTGTTGACGGTAGCGTCCTATTTTGGATCGAACCCGAGCCTCGAGCACGGGGTCAGGAATCTCTTGCTGGGCTCGCGAGATTTGCTGACTCATCTTATGGACCAGCCCCCGAGCACGATACCGAAAGTCGCGCACCAGATTTTGAAAGTCACCAGTGGCTCGATGGTAGCGTTTTCGAAATTGATCGAAGAAGAGGGCGCGTCTCCGGTGCCCTTGCTGAGGGTCGAAGAAATACATGGCCAAGGCACCGAGTGAGACCAGCGCTACGGATCGAAAAGGTTTCATGAGTGAAGAGCGTTGCATGAAGTGCTCCGAGTCATCGGACGGCTCATGCCGCCGCTTTTTTTGTCGGGCCTGCCGCGGTTTTTCGGCAGTAATACCAGTCTAAGCATTCTAGCCCCTGATTTTTGGCAGTTAGAACGCGCTCTTGGGCTGCTTGAGTGGTTTTTGGAGCAGGAAGAACGAGTGAGTCGCCCGGCTGCCAGCCCTCGGGAGTGGCTGCGTCTTCTCGGTCGCCGGCCTGCAGAGCTTGAACCAGACGAAGCAGCTCTTCGATGGATCGTCCTGCGCTGGGAGGATAATAGACAAGAGCCCGCAGAAGTCCCTCGGGATCGATGAAGAATGCTGCTCGAATCGCAGAGGTATGGCTTTCAGCCGGTTGGATCATTCCGTAAAGCGAGCTGATTTGCATCGAGAGATCGTCGATGATGGGAAAGGGGATCGTGACTCCGAAGACCTGCTCGATGCTTCGAGTCCAGGCAATGTGCGAGTAAAGGCTATCAACGGAGAGCCCTACCAAGGCGCAGCCGAGCGATTCGAACTCTGCGTGTCGCCGGGCAAAGGCCACGAATTCACTGGTGCATACGGGAGTGAAGTCAGCGGGGTGAGAAAAGAGGAGAAGCCACCGCCCTCTGAAATCGGAGAGTTGCAAGGGACCGTGGGTGCTGCTTGCTGCGAAGTCAGGCGCGGGCTCATTGAGGCGAATCATAGTGCGATTTGAAAGCAAGCTTGGGGCCGACGAGCACGGTGGGCCCCCAAAGTAAACTGGGCCCGCCCTTTATGATTTGCCGATTTTTTCAGAAAATCGGCCCTCAGCTCGTCTGAGCAGCGAGTCAATGTCCGGATTTCAGTCTTTTTTGGCGGAATCATAATTCCAGGGACCAGTTTATGAATTTATTTGATTTTATTAATGACCCATTGCTTAAACGTTCGGGTACTGAGGCCGTGCGCTAGTGCAAGGGGAGAATGGCATGACTTTTCAAACTTTTAGGGTAGGACGATTTCAGACAGGGATTGTTTGCTTGAGTGCGATGCTCGCATTTGGGCCGATCGCTTGGGCTAAGGGAAAGGGCTCGACTTCATCACGCGTCTCGACTTCACCTCTCGAGTCAGCGCGTTCCTCGAGTTTCTCGTCTCCCAAAGCCGGGGCCGTTGGAGCCGCTGCGAATGGGGGGCAGTCGATGGTGAGCCTGCCTCAGGATCAGTCCACCTGGTCGACCCTGGGGCAGTATATTGGGTTGAACTACTTCACGTTCTGGAGTGGTCCTGGATTGGGAGCTGATTTTTGGAAAACTCCCAGTATTTCGGGTCGAAGGACTCCAGATTGGAGCCTTTGGACGAACCTTTCGCTTCGAGGAAAGTTTTCTAAAAACCTCGCGCTCGACCTGCAGTTTCGATTGCAGCAATTCATCACCAACGACTTTCAATTTATCTATCAGGGCGTTCGAGTCGGGGTGTCGGGAACGCTGCTGAGGATTGAGCGTCCTGGATATCGCCTGGCTTGGACGGGAGCCGTGAATTCGGAATTGCCTGGCATGGGGCAGATCGCTACTGAGCGCCGTCAGATCTTGAATCCTGGGCTGTTTTCGAGTTTCACTTTTCGGCCGACCTCGAGTCGGTTTTCTTTGTTTGCGCTCGTTACCCCTCGGGTCTGGTTTTACGCAGATCCCAACGCGATGGATTCCGTTTCGCGGCAGCAGGGACTGGCTCTGGGAGAGAAGCCTCAGTTGGCCCTCTCGGTTTCTCCCTCGATCAACTATGACCTGAGTGAAAAGACAGCCGTGAGAGCGGGCGTGGGTTTAGACTTTCGAAAGAACGTGAATCGAGTCTCGTTGAGACGCTGGTTCATGCCTGTCGATCTCGGTGTGAGTCATGCGTTTAATTCGATGGTGAGCATTTACCCCAATGTTTCCTTTTCGGGTCCGTGGGATGATGAGCTCCGCCGCGAGCTTCGTGCCGCTCCTGGAAGCCGGTGGACTGACACCGCGACCTTAGGGCTTTGGATCAACGGCACCTTGCTTTAACCCGGAGCGGCTTTAGGGCACTGTAGGTAGAGGTGTCCCACCCTCAATTCCTCGAGAGGGCGACCTCAAGCAGACCATAGAATGCTCCAGGAGCTACCTAAGTGCATGAAGTTTATGGGTAATCCCAGTCTTTAGTGCGACTGGCCAGAGTGGCTCTCTGGGGTTAAGGATTCCCGTTTAAGGATTCGCCCCAAGATACCGATCCTACTTTGTAACGACCTCTTGAGCCTTTTCGGGTTCTCGGGTTTGCATTTTGTTCGGGCTGAGAGACAATAGGGACTGAGGAGAGGGCAGAGACACCATGAAGGCTTCACGTTCGAAGATTGCGATGGGATGGGGTTCACTGGTCTTTTTTCTTGTAGCAACCTCTGGTGCCTGGGCGGAGGGCCCGGAGGGGTCTTGCACCGGGCAGTCCAATGCCAAGCTTAGTCAGACGAAGCCTCTCGAGACTGTCGAGGGTCAACCAACTTCTTCTGAGGGCTCCTCGGAGACGGCTATAAGCGCAAAG
>JBDLQW010000194.1:0-8961 GCA_039800365.1 Pseudomonadota bacterium | reverse complement strand
GCGTGGCGCTCGCTCGTTGCTTGCTGTTTCAGTGGGAGGGGCGCTCGCTCTTTCTGGTGCATTACTTCAGGTTCTGTTTTCGAACCCTCTTTGTGAGCCCTATACGCTCGGAATTTCTTCTGGCGCAGCATTCGGTGCCGTTCTTCTGGGAGCTTGGGGCGGACATTGGGTTTTTGAGGGCATGGCCGTGGGCTCGTTTTTGGGCGCAGCTCTTTTTAGTGTTCCTTTGTTGGCCATCGCTGGAAGGCGATCTGTCCGCAGCACTTCTTTGCTTCTTGCTGGAGTCATGCTGGGATTTTTTGGGTCTAGTCTGGTGGCGTTGGTGATGGCAGTTCGTTCGAATAACGGCATCACCGAAGCGCTCGTGTGGTTGCTCGGAGATCTTTCACGTGCCACGAGCCTCAGCGCCTTTTCGGTTTTCGCAGTGGTCGTGAGTGCATTGGTGGTGATGCGGTCTCGATCGACTGAGCTGGATACGTTACTTCTGGGTGAGGGCCCGGCTCGTTCGGTGGGGCTTGATGTCGATCGCCTTCGTTTGCTGATTTTAGCGGTGTCGTCTCTGCTCGTTGGCGTGAGCGTGGGGTGCTCCGGGATGATTGGGTTTGTGGGCTTGATGGTCCCTCATGCGGTTCGACGGTATTGGGGATCACTTCATCAGCGGGTGCTTCCCTTCTCGTTTTTATGGGGCGGGCTTGCAGTGCTCTTGGCCGATTGGGTGGGTCGGGGCGTGATTGCTCCAAGAGAGCTTCCCGTGGGAGTGGTTACGGCTTTGATCGGCGCGCCGCTTTACTTGTTTTGGTTTCGAGGGGGGCACCGCCGTGACTAGGGCTTCCTTATTTCAAGCCGAGCAGCTCAGCTGGTGCGCCGAGGGCGGAGGTGCCATTCTCGATCGATGCAGCTTGAGCTTGATCGAGGGCCGATGGACTTGCCTGATGGGGCCCAATGGTTCGGGGAAATCGACGCTTCTGCAAGTGCTTTCAGGAGTGCGCGGATTTCCGCGGGACTATTTTGCGGGAAAAATTTTTTGGAAGCTCGAGGATTGGTGCGCGCTTCGCCCGATCGAAAGGGCTCGTCGCATTGCGTATGTGGGCGCTGATCTGAGTCCTGTTTTTCCGGTGACGGTACGCGAGGTGGTGGCTTCGGGCGCTTACGCCTCAGGGAGCATCAATGTTTTGGAAGAGGCTTTGGAGTTTTGTGATCTTCGAGCTTTAGGTAGTCGCTCTTTAGAGCACTTGAGCGGGGGAGAGCGGCAGCGTGTGGCTTTGGCGCGAGCTTTGGTTCAGCAGGCCCCCGTGCTTTTTCTAGACGAAGCGCTGGGAAAGATGGATCTCGATTATCAGATCGACCTGGCGGCACGCCTCAAGAGCTTGATACTGCCCGACTCGAAGAGCCCATTTGCGGTGCGGGCTGTGGTTTTGGTCACGCATGACTTTGCATTGGCAAGTCGCTATGGCGATGAGGCGTGGGTTCTTTGCAGTGGAAGAGTTCTGGCACAGGGGCCTTTCAACCAAGTGCTGTCACCCGAGGTTCTCGGGCGTCTTTATCCGCGAGCTTGGCAGTCTGATTTTTTCAAAAATAAAGAGTGAATCCCCAGTTATAAGTCAGCCGATCGAGCGGCATTTGAATGCGTTCTACCGCAAAGTCGAGAGATATACGGGGCGCAACCCAACCGATTCCATAGCCAAAGCCATCTGATTTTTTGCGGACATCAGGGTGAGAGATGTTTCGAAACTTCCCGAGGCGAAAGTAGAAATCTTTAAAGACACTGATCTCGGCACCCGTCTCGTAGCCCCAGTTGGGGCTTTCAGAAATATTCAGGTCTTTTGTCAGTGAGGCTCGTGGGTCAAAATAGAAAACTAAATGTTCACTCGCGCGAATTTTTGTTCCGAGGATGGCTTGTCGCTCAAGCGCCAGGTCAACCGCTGGTGATGAGGTGGCTAAATTGTCGAGGATGAGCGCGGCTTGGAGACGGTCAAAAATCTGCATGGTCGCAGAGGCGTTGATCGTTCGAAAGTTTTGCACCGCCGAGGAATTTTTAGTGAAGAAGAATTTTCCACCAACTCCTACCGAAAGGGTGGGCGCAAGTTTCTTGGAGACGCCTAGATGCAGCGAGCTGTATTCGTCTCGAACGGTATAGGCAGCCACAGCCTGGAAAAGATCAGAGCGGCCATCTAAAACCGAGAGGTTATAGGCGCGTCCTCGGTTTTCAGCCAGGGCCTTGAAGTTTGCTGACCAGCTATAGACGGGAAGCATCGAGGCGAATGAGGGGTTTTGATAAGCCGCTTCGTTCAGCAGGGGATTAGCGTGGCCTGCACCCCCTAATGAGGCGCTTCGAGGTGATCGAAATTCATTCGAGTGTGCCAAGAGAGACCAGGTAAACAATAGAAATATCAACAGCTTAACTGCAATTCCGTGCGGCTTCTGCATAGCGTTTACCTGGTGCGTTAAAAAAACCTTTACCGTGCTTTGAAACTCGAGTAATTGTCCGGCCTGCCATGATGATGCGCAAGGAAAAGCTGGAACGTTTGAAGACTGAACTCTTGTCCCGCCGCGAGACCATTGCCGTAGGATTGAGGCGCTCGACCGAAGAGTGGATCGATAGCGAAGACCTCATTCAAGCGGACTCGGTCGATCAGGCTTCGGCCGACACCGACCGTGGCATTTCGGTTCAGATCCGGAATCGCGATCGCGCTCTTTTGCGAGAGGTCGACGAAGCCCTGCGCCGAATTGAAAATGGGACGTTCGGAGACTGCGAACGCTGCGGTGAAGAAATTTCTGAGCCTCGCTTGAAGGCGAACCCCTCGACCACTCTTTGCATCAACTGCAAGGCCGAGCTAGAGTCGGAAGATATGCGGTTCACAGCCCGTCACTAACTCGATTGCCGGGTTTGCGTCGAGCCGAACCCGGAGGGGGCATGTGATGAAAAAAGTTCGTACCGCAGTGATTCCCGCCGCGGGCTTAGGCACGCGATTCTTGCCCGCCACAAAAGCCATTCCTAAAGAAATGATTCCGATCGTCGATGTGCCGATGATTCAGCACATCGTTCAAGAAGCGGTGGCTTCTGGCATCGAGCGCGTGATTTTAGTGACGGCGCGACACAAAGAAGCGATCGAAAACCATTTCGATTACAACTACGAGTTAGAAGATTCGCTCTCTCGCAAAGGAAGTCTTGAGCTTGCCAAAATTTCGAGTTCGATTGGTGACCTTTGCGAAGTGATTTCGATTCGACAAAAAACCCCTAGGGGTCTGGGTCATGCGGTTCTCTGTGCGCGCTCAGTGGTCGGTAACGAGCCCTTTGCCGTTCTTCTAGGTGATGACCTCATCGACGCAGTTACTCCCTGCACTCGACAACTGGTCGACCTCTATCATCAAGAGCAAGTATCTGTGGTGGGCGTCATGAACGTTCCGCCATCCGAGGTCAGCAAATACGGAATTATCGGAGGTCGCGAGCTCCGGTTGAAGACTTGGCAGGTCGAGCAGTTAGTCGAGAAGCCTGCGCCCGATCAAAGTCCCTCCTGCCTGGCGATTCCAGGTCGTTACGTTCTGGAGCCAGAGATTTTTGACTGTATCGAGCGCACTCCGCCCGGAAGGGGCGGCGAAATCCAGTTGACCGATGCGCTCCAGCTTCTAGCGCGAGAACGTGGTCTTTTGGCATATGCTTTTGATGGTGTGCGCTATGACACCGGTGATCGGATCGGGTATCTCGATGCGTCCTTGGCCTTTGCGTTGAAACGCCCCGAGCTTCGAGATTCAGTGCTCGAATTACTTCAAAAACATCTCAAATCCGCGCACAATTGATCGCATGATCTCTGCTCGACGGTTTTTGGGTTCCTCTGCGTTGCTCGGTCTCGTGGCCTTGAGTGCATCCTGGGCGCATGCCTACGTCCCTCCATCGGAATTCATAATCCGAACGATGGTTGAAAAGAGGGCTACTTTGAAGTCGATCGTGCTTCGGGGCTCGGTTGTAGGATTGACCTCGGGGGGAGGCCTGATCGGGACCCGATTTCAAGTCGAGTCGACTTTTGATCTGGCCTCTGGAGCGATGAAGAGCCGTGCCACTGATGATGCCGGTCGCCTGCTGTTTAGTGTGGTGCGATTGGGCGATCGGCGGGCGCATGAACTTGAGCTGCGATCGTTGGTTTCAGGACTTCTTTTCGAGAACCGTTCAGCTTATCTCATGGGAACGCTTAAGACCTTTGCGATTCCAGTGCGCACCGAAGACGAGCTCTTGAAGCTGCCGACCGAGTCTCAGCGTCGGGCGATCGAAGTAACTTCCTTTGGTCGGCAGAAGCTAACCAGTGGCCTTAAGGTTTCTTGGGTTATTGGGCAAAAACAGGGAAATCAGCTTTGGATCGAGAAGGATTCTTTTTTCCCGGCGCGACTGATCGTCAAGTCTTCCGAGCCCTACGATTTGCAGTTCGATTCTTTTCGCCTCGTTCAGCAGGTGCCGGTACCTCGAATCATCACGGTCTCGAAATCTTCCGAGCAGCTTTTTAGAGAAGAAGTCCAAGATGTCACGATCAATCCCCCGCTTGCGGGAGCATTCGATTCTTTGACCGAGTCTGGTGAAGCCTTTACCTCGCAGGGCGAAGCTGCCGATTCTGATCTAAAAGATTTGATTCGGCGTTTTTATTCCGTGCTTCGATGAACGCAGAAGTGTCGGGTGAGCTTCTGGTCTCAGTTGCAGTTCCGAGGCCATTAGATTCTCTCTTTACCTACCGAATCGATCCGGAGCGCGCTGCCCATGTCGTTCCAGGAAGCTGGCTTCTGGTTCCGTTTGGCAGATCGCAGCTTTACGGTTTTGCAGTAGACTTTCCGCAGGTGCATTCACGTTTGCCTGAGGGGGTTGACGCTCAGAAACTCAAATCGGTGATTGAAGTCGGGCCTCGTGAGCAAGCGATTCCTTCAGATGTCTTTGATCTTTGTCGGTGGACTCATGACTATTATCACGCCCCACTAGGTGAGGTCTTTGCAGCAGCGATGCCTACCTCGGCGCTAGGTCTGAAGAGCGGGCGTCGCGAGCCACGGCCTTTACCTGAGAAAAAGCCGGCGATCGAGCCTCAGCATCAATTGACTCGAGCTCAACAAGACGCCTTGTCTGAGCTCGAAAACATGTTGCGAGCCGTCTCTGAAAATTCGCTTCAAGTGGCGCTCTTGCATGGAGTGACTGGAAGTGGAAAAACTGAGCTTTATTTAGAGCTGGCTCGGCAGGTTTTAGCTGCAGGAAAGAGCGTCTTGATTCTCGCGCCTGAAATTGCCCTGACTCCGCAGCTTCATGCTCGGTTTGAGCGAGCCCTGGGTGAGCATGTAGGGCTCTGGCATTCCGCGATGCCAGACGGAAAGCGCCGAGATCAGGCTGCTGCCATGCGGTCAGGCCAGCTTCGGGTGGTGGTTGGTGCACGATCGGCAGTTTTTTGTCCTCTGAAAGATCTCGGCTTGATCGTGGTGGATGAAGAGCATGACCAAACTTATAAACAAGAAGATCGCGTGCGGTATCAGGCTCGAGATCTTGCCGTGGTTCGAGGGAAGTCGGCTCAAGCGCTAGTGGTCTTGGGAACAGCAACCCCCAGTATGGAATCTCTTGAGCGAGTTCGCGAGGGAAAGTACCGGCACATCCGTCTTGATGAGCGCGCGCTTTCAAGGCCGCTACCCGAGATCGACGTGGTTTCACTTTCTGAAGAGCCACGGGTCGAGGGCATTCAGGCACCTTTGGCTGAGCGCACGTTGTCGGCAATTCGAGAAGTGCTCGAGGCAGGAAATCAGGCGATGATTTTTTTGAATCGCAGGGGTTTTGCGGCTTTTTTGATTTGCCAAGACTGCTCCGAAGTTTGCGGGTGCCCTCATTGTTCGATTTCGCTGACGGTTCATAAACGCAGCCGCGAATTGCGCTGTCATGTTTGTGGGCATATCGAGCGAATTCCCGATTCTTGCCCTCAGTGTCGTGGTGTTCAATTACATCCGATCGGAGCCGGAACCGAGAGCCTCGAAGAGGAGCTTCCGGTGCTCCTACCGCAGGCTAAGGTGCTTCGGCTCGATCGAGATCAGATCACTAGCGCGACCAGACTGGCCGATACCTTAGATCGTTTTCGTAAGCAGGAAGCTAACCTCCTCTTGGGTACCCAAATGGTGGTTAAGGGGCACGACTTCCCTGGGGTGACTCTGGTGGTGGTCGTGCTGGCCGATGCGTTGTTTCGGTATCCAGATTTTCGGGCGCCGGAGCGGGCTCTTCAGATCTTAACTCAAGTGGCGGGACGAGCCGGCAGAGGCGGCACGCCTGGGCGGGTGCTGATTCAAACGTATTCGCCTGATCATTCAGTGATTCAGGTGCTCGAGGGTAAGCGCGCGGTCGACGATTTCTTAGAAGAGGAGCGCGCGCTTCGTCAGGCGCTTCGCTATCCCCCTTTTGGACGGCTGGCTCGGGTGCGGGTTGAATCACCTGATCAGGCGGAGGCTCGCTCGGTTTCGACTCAGATTTTCGAGGCCCTCTCGAAACGAGTTTCGACAGAGAGCTTGGGCGCGGTTGAGATTCTTGGCCCCAGTGAGGCCTTTCTTGAGCGCGCAAAAGGCATCTATCGTTGGGACCTTCTACTCAAATCGACTTCTGTTCGCGAATTGCACCGGCTCGTGGGGGGTGTCAAACAGCTGGCCCGTCAGGCCTCGGTGCCGGTTCTTGTCGATATCGATCCGAGCGGGATAGGATAAAGACATGAGGGTTTGGAGGCACCGTGAGCGGTAATGATCCGATGCTCGACAAGATCAACCGGGCACGGCAGAAGGAAGCCGATCGGCTGGCGCGGCGAGCGGCCACCAGCTCACGCGTTCGTGAAAAAATCGAGCGTGAGCAGCAACGCCGCGAACTCGAGCGTCAACAGCAGGCGCTCATCGAGCGTTTAGATGTTGCCAAGAACGGCATTCAGGCGCTCATGAAGGAATCTTTTGGAGATTCGACCAAATCTTTTGTGACTTATCTGCGCTTGCTTGAGAAGGCGAAGAAAGTGAAGCCCGGAGGCTTACATCCCAGCCAGTTTGACTCGAAAAAAGAGATGGTCGAAATGGTTTTGGTGACTGGAATTTTCTGGGATCTAGCTCGAACCCTCGATCGCACGCGCAATCGCAAGCACATCAGAGAAATGCAAAGCTATCTCAACCAATTTGTTCTTTTCGCAAAAGATGCGCCTTTTAAGGCGCTTTGCGCAGAGACTTTGCGAAAATTTTTGGCTGCTGAAAAGCCATTTCATCGGGGTGATTTTAGGGCGGCTTACAAGAAGCTTGGGGGAACAAGCTGTTTCATTGCTAGTTCGCTCCTGGATGTCGCTGACCTAGAAACTCTGCCGCGCCTTCGAGCCTTTCGCGATGATCGCTTAGTTCACACTCGACTGGGGCGGCGGTTCGTGGCGCGATATGAAGCGTGGTCTCCAGCGGTTGCCGCCGTGCTGGATCGATCACCAGAGTTTTTTCGCCGACTTTGCGCCAGGGCGCTCGACGCGGTCTCACGTCTCGTTTGATGAACGAGATCTCAGATTTGCGTTTGAGCTCTTAGCGAAAAAGCGTGCCAATTCGAGAGGGGCGGAACGTGAATTCGCCTTCGGTCCAGTCGATCCAGATCGAAAGCCAAATCACGACGGCCTTGCCCTTGACGTTTTTGTACGGAACAAAGCCCCAGAATCGCGAGTCATTAGAGAAGTCGCGATTGTCGCCCATGACAAAGACATGGTCTGCGGGAACGGTACGTGGGCCAAAGCTTTGGGTCGTGAAATTGGCCTTATCGGTGAGCACGACCGGATTTCCACCGTCAAAGTGCTCTTGAAACGCTTCGAGGCTCGCAAAGTCGTATTTGCTGGGGTCGAGCTTTTCGAGCACTTTCTGGCGCTCGGTTTCCGAAAGGGGCTCGTGCGGAATGGGGTTGCCGTTGATGTAGACCACCTTGTCGCGAACTTCGATCGTGTCTCCGGGAACGGCAACGACCCGCTTGATGTAGTGCAGAGATTCGTCTTTGGGATAGATGAAGACAATCACATCGCCTCTTTTAGGCGGAGCGCGATCAATTAATGTGATGGGTTTGTCGGCAAACCAATCCGACAGGGGAAGCTTCAGTCCATATGCGAATTTATTGACGAAGATATGGTCGCCTACCAGTAACGTCGGAATCATGGAGCCCGAGGGAATCTTGAACGCTTCGATGATGCTCGAACGGATCATCAGCACCAAGAGGAGCGCTGTTCCGAGAGAAACGACGTTTTCCCAAAGCCATTTTTTTCGGTCGATGGGGGGAGTCGCAGAGTGCCCTTCTGAAGCAGGCGTCGTTTCCGGTGAACCAGGTTGCTCGGTCATTCTTTATTCCCTAACCAAGCTCCCTCCGATTGTCCATTTAATGCTACCCTGTTGAAGTGCGGATCCTGGACCGTTATCTCGCTTTATCGTTTCTTCGAAGTTTCTTTCCCGCGTGGCTTGGTCTCTCGAGTCTCTTCTATATTCAGGCGATGATCGCCGAGCTTCTCGAGCAGCCATTTCCCTCTCATCAAGTTCTTTGGCGAGGGGCCTTGGGGCTTCCGGTGATTCTCATTCAAATGGCGCCGCCATCGGTGCTTGCCGGTACCGTGATGGCACTTTCTGGATTGTCGCGAACGGGAGAGCTGACGGCACTTTTCTCGCTGGGCTTTGGGAAGTCGAGGATTTTGACCACGCTGGGAGCAAGCGTCTTGATGATTTGCTCGGGCTTGATGCTTTTTCAGGATCGAATCGCCCCGATTTTCGCAAAGAAAAGAACCGCTTACTATTGGCATGAGATGAAAAAACGGCCTGACTTCTTTCTCGACGTCAAGCGCGACAAGGTTTGGTACCGGTCGAAGAATTTGATTTTTAATCTGCGTTCTTTCGATTCTCGCAGTGAAACCATTAACGGGATGTCGGTTTATACGCTGGACGAGCGATTTCAGTTGGTTCAGTTGGTTGCCGCGCGAA
>JBDLQW010000193.1:0-3326 GCA_039800365.1 Pseudomonadota bacterium | reverse complement strand
GCGCCGCGAGCGGCGCCTGAAGACGGTCAAAAATCACGTTCGCAGATCCTGCCAGCCCCGGCCTGATAGCACCCCGGGGCCCCGCCGGCTCCAGGACAGGGGCTTTGAAAGCCCTAGGCTCCTCAGTGATGAGATGGCTCCCGCCGTATGCCCACCAGGACACAGTCGTAGCGATTCATCTTCATCTTCAAGTGGCCACTGCCTACAGTTCAATGCTCGAAGGAGAATAGGCACCAGTGAAAGTGCTGCCAGAGTTCTTGATGATGACCCCGCCGTCTCCCGTATCGACTCTTCCTTTTTGTTCGAACTTGAGGCAGCGCTTCTCAAGCTTCTGGAGCACCTCGGGAGGTATTTTTGGGTCGAGATAGTTTTTTGTGATGTCTACTGTCAGGTCTTGCAGGTTCAATGGAAAGCCACCAAATCGGGGTAGCGACACAGAATCATCAGGCGAAAGTCCATAATATAGGTGGTTCACTAAAAACTGAAAGTTTGCTGGCATCAGGGAAATATTAAATGCTCCTGTTGCCAATTTAAATGCATCTCCTTGAAGCACGATGTGCATGTCGCGTTCGTGGATTGTTCTTTCCCCAGGACGAGTCTTGAGGGCAATTTTCGCTCCAGCATTGAGAGGTACTCCTTCGACGAAGAGACCTTCTCCCCATGGAAGTGAGTTGATGGTATTTGTTCCCGTAACCACATTTCCATCTTTGTCTGCAGCCATCACGTGAAAGCTATGGGAACCCAACAGTGGATTTGGAGATTCGTTGCTTCCTCTCTTAATCTGTCGCCACATTTCCTTCACATAAGAGTCAGAGAACCATTTCACAATTTCGACCTCATTATCCAGCGTTAGAGGCTCAAACCTTGAGATGATGTGGTACATGTAGCGAGAGATGCGCACCATAGTTTCGAGGTCATCAGCCTTGGCGGAGAAGTGAGAAGAACGGTCAAGGGTAGTCTGTTCAAGGACTCGGAGTCCGAGCATCGTGTGAAGGCCACCAATATTCCTTCCTGGCGGACCAAACACTCTGTACCCTTGAAAGTGACTCTCTCGTGGTTCACGCCAAACTGCCTTGTACTGAGCGAAGTCTTGCGGCGACATTAGACCGCCCGCCGCCTTGATAGTATCTACCGCTCTTGTTGCCCATTCTCCCGCATACATGTAAGCGGACCCGTTTTGCGCCAGTTTTTTCAGGAAACCTGCAACCTCGGGCAGACATAGTTTCTCATCTGGCTTTAATGGAGTGCCATCTTTGTGAAAAAAGCGGGTCTTCCCATACTCGCTTCGCTTGAGGAGAGGCTCCTGACTGATAATGAGAGCAGCGTAGAGGCGGTCAACCTTGAAGCAGTCCTCCGCCAGCTTGATGGCGGGTTGAAGCAGCTCCTTAAATGACAGCTTTCCGTAGTCCTTTGCCATTAATTCCAAAGCTGCAACCGCCCCAGGGACAAGCACGGATTTCCCTAATTTTGGAATTCTGTCGGACCAGGCGCCGTCAGGATTAAGAACGGCGTTAAAATCACCGTCGAGGTAGCGAACTCGTTTTGCCTTGGCGTCGAATATCATCGTACTCAACGGGCCAGCCATGCTCGTCACACCAGGGGCGTATACGTATTCCACGAAGGTGGCAGCGATATAGGCGTCGAAAGCATTGCCACCCTTGGTGTAAATCTCGGTCGCAGTTTTCCGAGCAATGCTGTTGTAAGAAAGCAGGATGTTCTCGCCAGTTTCTTTGACGTGTGTTTTGGCTGCGACTGGATTGACGAGGAAGCTGACGAATAAGGACAGAAACAGAAAGTTTTTCATAAGGCACCAGTCCCCGCTTCAAGTTGAAGTTGGGCTTTGATACCTAATTGGACAGCTTTTTCAAATTATACCAACGAGATAGAACGCCTACGTGACGCACGAGAGTGGCTGAATAAATCCTGCGTTCAACCTGCGGTCATCCTGCGTTCCGCCTCGCGCGCCGCGAGCGGCGCCTGAAGACGGTCAAAAATCACGTTCGCAGATCCTACGAGCCCACCCCAGAGCGCCCCGGGGCCCCGCCGGCTCCAGGAGAGGGGCTTTGAAAGCCCTAGGCTCAAAAGAAGACTTTTTCGACCCAAAAAGATTTGCGTGAGCTGCACAGTCATTTGTTTTCAGTTTTAGAGTCTCCTGGATTGCTGATTAGCTCGATTAACTCTGCCAATGTCTCTGCCGAACGTTTTGAATCAGAGATTCTTCAGGCTGCTCAAGCTTGTGGTCGAAGCTTGAAGAAACTGCGACGAATCGAGCAGCCCCCCAGTTTTCCCAGTCACCCTGAAAATCCGAAATCAAGATACCTCAAAGGGTTTGTCTTTGAGGCGCGTTGATGGGTCGTGAGCGAAACTCGGTTTTTCGAAGGCAGCTCATCCAGTCATCCGTTGAGCTCCGGCTAGCTTCCTCGAAGTGGCGCTTTTCGGGTCGGGATGGGGGACCCGGGTGGTGTTCAGGGTGATCCCAAGCCGCTAGCGTGAGACCCACTCGAATTTCTTTGTGTCGGCGCCGAAGACTCACTTCTCGGGCTCGACGAACCGATCGCCAGCCGACCTCGATGGCGGGGTCAGATCGGATGATGGCTTCGAGGTCGCTTCCGGTGAGACGCCCCGGAAGTGCTCCCCAAGTTTTGAGCAAGAGCTCGCGAGTGCGTTGGGTTTTATCGGCCAGAGGAATTGCCGCAGAGGCGAATCGCGCCTGAGGGGTTTGGGTGACGAGCTTCACGAGATCGATTCGATCGAGAATGGGGCCAGAGAGGCGCTCAAGGTATTCGTCGCGTGAATAGTCGGGGCAGCGACAATACTGCGGGGCTTCGGCTCGTCCAGTGGAGTGTCGAGAGCCGAGGCCTTTTGGCCAGCCCCCACAGCGACACAGGTTGGCCGAGGCTGCGAGTTGAAACCGGGCGGGAAGCTCGAAGTGGGACTGCGCTCGTACGAGGTGCACGCGGCCACTTTCAAGCGGTTCACGAAGACACTCACGCGAGTCACGCGGCCACTCTAAGAACTCATCGGCAATGAGTGTCCCTCCATCAGCTTGAGAGAGTTCACCGGGCCGAAGCTCTCCCCGAGACACGCCGCCGATTAGGGCTTCGGGGCGGATTTGCGGCGAAACGACGCGAATCGGGGCTTGTCGAATCATCAACGCGGTATGCGGCTCAGACAGCTCTTCAAGACTCAGGCGGTCGAGTAGTTCTCGCGCGCCGCGAGCGGCGCCTGAAGCCGGTCAAAAATCACGTTCGCAGATCCTGCCAGCCCACCCCAGAGGCGCCCCGGGGCCCCGCCGGCTCCAGGAGAGGGGCTTTGAAAGCCCTAGG
>JBDLQW010000192.1:0-10181 GCA_039800365.1 Pseudomonadota bacterium | reverse complement strand
CATGGAACGCTGGATCTACTCCGAGCTGCTCAAAAACAGCCAGACGGTTGTAAATACTGGATCGCTGGCCCCAGACAATTGACCCAAGCCTCGTCCTCTTTTTTCAATTGTTTGCAATTTTCTAACTCAACGACTTCCTGCGATCGCCTTGCATAGTCAATTTCTATTCGATCACGCACGACAGCCCCTGAAATCTAATAGACGACGTTTATGCATTTTGTAAGTAATCACTTTACAAAACGCATAAACTAGATCGACCATAGGAAGATGCCAAACCTCCGCAATCGTTATCTAAACGACGTTATTAAGAAAGATCTCCGTTGGTCCCCCATCGTCTCGCTACTGGGGATGCGTCAGGTCGGTAAGACCACGCTGCTCAGGCAGAATGCGGGAACCTACCTGACGCTTGATGACGACAACCTTCGCAACGCGTGGGAGACCGGAGACTGGAGTATTCTGGAGTCGGGCCGCAAGCCGATCATCATTGACGAGGCTCAGAAGCTCCCGGGTGTTTTCGACCGAGTGAAGCTTCTGGTAGATCGATCGCGTAGACCTGGTCAATTCATCTTGACTGGATCGGTTCGGTTTCTTGCAAAAAAGGATATTCGAGAATCCTTAACAGGCCGAACGTCAATTCTCGAATTATTGCCGATGAGTCTGCGCGAAACCCATTCAGAACCCCTTCAATCCTTCATGGAGCGACTCGAACTAAAAATGCCAAATAATGCTGTCTCTGAGCCCCAGATCGTTCGCTACCTCATCCAAGGTGGAATGCCGGGAATCTGCTTCAAGCGCGATGGGTCGGTTCAGCAGCGAATGCGAGAGGCACATCTCGAAACCATCCTCCTGAGAGATCTGCAGCTGCTAGTTCGCACTCGTGTTCCCTACATCAAGCTACGCTCGCTCCTCCAGATTCTCGCCCAAAACCAAGGCGAACTGATCTCACATCGCAGCCTGGGGCGCAGAGTTCAGATCTCAACCCCAACAGTGACTCAGCTTCTCGCTGCTTTCGTCGATCTCTTTCTCATTAAACCACACGGAAAAACTTATTATTTCGTCGACTGCGGCCTGGCATCTTATTTGGGTGCTGCCCGGATCGAGAATCGCCTCTTTCACATGGAACGCTGGACCTACTCCGAGCTGCTCGCACAACTCACTTATCGGCATCGAGCTGCCTTCGAGTTTTACCCGTTCAGCTCTCGAGGAGGGGCACGCGTTCCGTTCGTTATCGAGCTCAATGGAGCCCCGACCATGGCGATCGTGGTGGACCCCTCAACGGGAGCGAGCGAAAAATCGCTCAAGAGTCTGACTGCCTTTCGCAAGACACGAAGATCCCCCATCAAAGGAATCGTCCTGCATGACGGTACGACCGCCTACGAGTCGGCATCTGGCGCTATCTGCCTTCCCTATCGATGGATTGCGTGAATGCAGGCGCCAGGCCCACGCGCCCTTCAAGGCGAGCTGGGCTCACCTCTGGCAGGTCAGCTTTCCCCCCGGTGATCCATAATTGGCTGATCCCTCAAAAGCACGACAGCAGTGAGTGCCAACAAGCTGCACGCCGTGATTCTGTCCGTTTCCAACGTCAATACAACTCTTCCTAATTGAATCCGGGGGACAACAAACTGTGGTCCCTCCAAATACAAAAACTAAACCTCCCTCTGGCCGCACCGGCGCCAAAACTTTTCTCCACTCTAAGATTCGAGAAGGATCTGCAGCTCTCGCACGCAGCTCGGCAGTAATAACAATTTCTCTCGACCACCCTTCCAGTTCATCTACCAGTGCTTCGTCAGTACAACGCGGCGAAGACGGATGAACACAGGGTGACTTTCCTTCTTTCCTGAGGGTGACCCGGATCTGAATTTTTGAAAGACTCGTTGACTCCCAACCAGCAAGCCAAGGAAGCGTGTTTTTATCCCAAGAGATCACCCCTTGCGTGTTCATTTGTAAAAATTTTTTCCAAGAATCCGAATTGAGCGCAGACAAAATGTCCGCAACGCTCTGAATCGTGACCTGACCTTGCCAGCGAAGCAGAGGCCACACCATGGTTCTTCGAGCCTGACCTAAAGAAAACGAAACGGCATAGATAGCCAGTGTCAGAAAAGACACCGACAGTAAAATTTCGACGAGAGAAAATCCAGGAACGATCCGCCGCATCTGCCTCATTTTGAAGGCATTTACTTACAAAGAAAATCGCTTAAAGTTTAAGGATGAACGCAAGCGCAGTCCTCCTCGGTCCAAAGAGTGGGCTTTCGCTAGTGGAGATGATCGTCTCACTACTGGCAGCCTCGGTCGCCTGCGCTTTGATTTTTGGCGTGATTCTAGATTCTTACCACAACCTGAGCACCCAAGAGACCTTTGAAGCCTACTATACTGGAATTACTGAAGCTACCGAGCACCTTCGAAGAGATGCTCGAGTTGCTCATGGAGTGAGCTTAACAAACGCTACCGACGGCACCGGATCTCAAGGCGCAACGGCTACCTTCACTATGACTAGCCTTGAGAACGCCGGTGCCTCTTCGCCTTATCAAATTCAGTATCGCCAACTTCCTGACACCTGCTGGATTAATGGAAAATCCTACCCCTGCATAAAACTCGAACGTCGCGACTCGCGCTCCAGCGCCAGTACCGTAACATTTTCTCAAATTCTTCAAGTTTCATGGTGTCTCTGGTCGGCTGCTGCAAATCCTCAGACCCCTTGCCCTCCAGGCGTATCGCTTCCGAGCAACGAATTTCAGCCTGAGGCCGACCGCGCCTTCCTATTTTCTTTTCAGTTGCTGCCACTGAGCGGAGTTCCAAGCTCGGCAAGCAAACTGATTGTTGCAGCTGAGATGGAAAACTCCCTATCAACCCTCAAAGATAGCGGGATTCAACGTCTTCGAACCATTCGAGGAACTCCATGAACAATGGCCCCCAGGGTTTGGCAACCATTGCATTAGCAGTAACTGCTACCATCGTCACCACTGCCGTTGCTCTTGGAATTCAATCTTCGTCACTCAAAAAGGGGATGCGCCTCGTCTCGGTAGAGAAGTCATCAGAGAGTCAGAACCATCTTGATCAGCAGGCCTTGCTTCAAGCCTCAGAATTAAAACAACAGGTAACGAATGCAACAAGCGATGCACAGGTTTCTAACATCATCCAGTCGTTTGGCTGCTCATCAGCGCCAACCAAACAAGTTGTTGGTGATACGTTCCGGACCTGTAAAATCATCGACAATTCCAGTGTCGTCTTCAGCCTTGAAAAAGGAAATTTGATTACGGCGCTGAAAATCTCAGGGCTGTCGGCAATTCAAATGCCGTCTTGTGGATCCGCTCATCAACTACCAGCGATCCAGAGCCCCGCCCCTTCTGAGCTCTGCAATATTGGCGGCTACTCACCCGTCTCAGGCTCGGGCCCGTGGAATTGGAAATGCCATGGAAACAGGAAGTCTGCTGAAGTCGATTGCACTGCACCCCTTGCTGGAAAATGCGAAGCCAGCAAAGCAGCTGCATCCACCACAAAGCCTAGCGGAATGCTTTGTTCGTCGGGCTTAGCGACCAGCGTGATGGGGAACGGGATCAGTTTGCCATGGACCTGGACCTGCCAAGGGTCACCGAGCATCTATTCCGAAAGCTGCAGCGCTCCCCTTCTTGGCTCGTGTCATCCAGCAAAGCTGATTGAATCGGCAAGCCAACCCACAGACCCTCTTTGCGCCACTGGAAGCCCCTCGACCATCATAGCTTCGTCATCGGCTTGGAACTGGACGTGTCAAGGCACCTCACCATCCGCACCAACAACCTGCAGTGCGCCGATCGCTCCACCAGGAGCCTGTGGCAGTGCACACAATTCACTGGGCGTTACAGCGCCCACGAGCGGACTTTGCTCTTCGGGCTTGGCAAGCGCGGTTAGCGGCACCGGACCATGGACCTGGAGCTGCCAAGGAAACAATGGCGCGACCACTGACAATTGCTCAGCTCAAAAGGCTCAACAAGGAACTTGTGGCACTGCTCACGAAAAAACGTTGAGCTCAAAACCGAACGCGATCGGCGAACTTTGCGCTAGCGGAGACTCATCAGAGGTCAACGGCACCGGTCCGTGGAATTGGACCTGCCAAGGGAACACGGGGCCAGTGGCATCTTGCTCTGCTAAAATCACTCCTGTCACTCCTGGAGTGTGCGGGAGCTCAAACAACTCCGTTGCCACCGCAATGCCACAAACCAATCTGTGTTCATCGGGTTCAGCCAGCGTGGTCACCGGAAACGGGCCATGGAGTTGGACCTGCCAAGGAAGCCATGGAGCAGCATCTGCCTCTTGCTCAGCAAGTCTTGCTCAAAGCTTTGGCGAAATCCGAATCGCTTCCGGAATCAATGTCGAGCTCTGTCAAATCTTAAAGTCAAAAGGATGGGGAGGACAATCTGCGGTTATCGCGACTTTCATCATGTCACTCGATACTCACATTGGGTCGTTAACCACCAGCCGTCCCGCTCTTACCATCTGCAAAGTACCTTCGCAGAGTCGAATTACCGTGATCAATGACGGGTATATTGTCGGTGCGGGCGGACCGGGAGGAATACAGGCATATAAGACACCAAACCGCGTCCGGTGGAGCGTACTTCCGGCGGGCTCGGGAGAGCAAGGAGGGATTGGAATTCTCAACGAAAACGCTGAGCGAACCGTCTTTATCACCAACAACGGAATCATTGCCGGGGGTGGTGGGGGCGGTGGAGGCGCACCATTCGGTATCGGTTCTGGATTTGGTGCAGGCTCAGGGGAATATAATGGTGGTCAAGGCGGGGGAATCTACCAATCAAACAAGAAGATTCGACTAGAAGGCACCGCTGGCGGAGGCCCGTTACACCCAAAATCTAAAACACCCTATTTCCGTGCCGGAAGCGGAGGCACTGCCGGCAGTGATGGTTCGGATGGCTTCACATTGATCGGCGAAAGCTGGCCTGGTGGATCCGGAGGAAAATCGGGAAATTCCATCGTGGGCTCGGGCTCAATGACGTTTATCAAGGCAGGAGATATCCGGGGGCCACAACAATAAGGGGAAATGAGTGTGGCGCTGTTCCAGCGCGACTTCACCCCCACCACCTTCAAGGCGAGCTGGGCACAATCACCAGCGCAACCCCCCGACGAACCGACACCGACACTCGCGACGACCGGGCATAATTGCTTAACCCATGAGACCCTGACTGAAAAACCCCACCCGCCACGGGATAAGCCAAACCTTGCGTGCGAACGCCTGAAGCTTGCCGCCAATTGAAAATCGAAAGCAGATCGCCGCGCCCCATCTTCAATTGTAGCGGTGTGCTGGGGGTGACCCACAAAAACGCCCCGTCGTCTCCAAACACTTCAATCGTCCGCTTTTTCGAAGCAGACAAGAAAACGCCCATCTCATCAAGCGATGCCCAGTGATGATCGGCCCTTCCCCCGGTTACGGCCCAAGCCTCAATCGATTGCACCCCCATCTCAGCACAAATCTCGAGAGTGGCTTTAAGATCGCTATAGGTCTTCTCATGGGGAAGAAAAACCGCAGGAAGATCTTCATCCACTCGGCGAACGCTATCGAGATCACCCACATACAAATCAGGCTTTACGCCCAGCTGCTCAAAAATAGCCAACCCGCCATCAATGGCTACTTTCAAAACGTCGGCTCGACGCAACGAACGCTTCAATCTTTGAAGCAGGGTTCGAGACGTTAACGGAGCAGCCCCCACGATCACTGCCGAACTCAGCCCAGATGCGATTCTCATGACGTACCTCCTGCCATGCGCTCAAGTCGCGCCAATCCTTGAGAGAGATCCTTCCATTGATCGGCAAGCTCGCGCTCTCGTTGCCTCTCTTTTTCAACCAGAGCAGCCGGTGCCTTTGCAGTGAACGATTCCTTGGCGAGCTTTCCTCGAACAAAGTCGAGATCGTCTTTCACTCGCTCCATCTCTTTCTTCAAACGCTTGATTTCTTCACCCACGTTCACAAGTCCCGCCAGCGAAATCCTCAACTCAACCGCAGGATCTGTGAGCAAGATCACTGCTTCAAAAGCTGGCTCAGACCCGCCGGTTTCAGCACCCGACGCAGGAGCACTCGTCAAACGCTCCAGTTTTTGAACTCGCGCCAAGGTCAAAATCGCCGCCTCATTTTTCTCTAAAAACGCGACTGCCGAGGCCGATGTACTGAGGTATCGAAGTGGAAACTCCACCCTGGGCGAGAGATTATTCTCTCCTCGAAAATTTCGAATCGCTTCAACCACGTTCCGAAGCGCCCCAATCGTGCGCTCAGCCTCAGCATCTCGCCAAGAATTCTGCGCTACCGGAAAGGACTGAAACATCAAGGTCATTACCGCCGGCTTTCCGTCGCGAACCCGAGCCGGAGTATTGGCAATTTTTTTCCATGGCAAAGCCTGCCAAAGCGCCTCGGTCACAAAAGGCATGATCGGATGAAGCAATCGTAGCGACTGCTCCAGCACATGCCCTAAAACCATCAGCGTGCGATAGCGCGCCTCGCCCCCTTGCCGAAGAGGAACCTTAGAAAACTCGATGTACCAGTCGCAAAGTTCCTTCCAGAAAAAATCATACAGGGCAGTGGCACTTTCATTGAGCTCAAAGCGAGCAAAGCCCCCCTCGACCGATTCAGCCACAGCCTGCAATCGAGACAAAATCCATCGATCTGCAGCAGAAAGCTCGGCTCGATGCGCCTCAAGCCAAGCGGCCACTCCCTCGGTTGGCTCGGTGATTGGGCCGCCCTGAGCATCTTCAAACTGAAGCAAGTAAAACTTCGTGGCGTTCCAGATCTTATTTGCGAAAGCCCGATACCCTTCGACGCGGTCTACCGAAAGTTTGACATCGCGCCCTTGTCCCGCCATCGCGGTGAGCGTGAAACGAAGCGGATCTGCGCCGTGCTGACCAATCAAAACCAAAGGATCGATGACGTTGCCCTTGGACTTCGACATCTTCTCGCCCTTCTCGTCACGAACCATGGCGTGCAGGTACACTTTTCGGAAGGGCACCTCGCCCATAAAGTGCAGACCCATCATGATCATTCGAGCCACCCAGAAAAATAGGATGTCAAAGCCCGTTTCGAGAATGGAAGTGGGATAAAACGTTTTGAGAGCTGACGTCTTCTCGGGCCATCCCAGGGTCGCAAAAGGCCATAAAGCGGAGCTGAACCACGTGTCTAAGACATCTTCGTCTTGCTTCAAAGCGCTTGATCCTGCCTGACATTTTGAACAAGAACTCGGCGTCGTACGCGAGACCGTAATGCCTTCGCACTGCGAACAGTACCAAGCGGGAATCTGGTGCCCCCACCACAGCTGACGAGAAATGCACCAGTCACGAATATTCCGCATCCATTCGAAATAGGTTTTTTCCCAGTTTTTGGGCGAAAACTCGATTTTTCCCGACTCAACAGCTTCGATGGCAGGACGAGCCAACGACTCGATCTGAACAAACCACTGCTTCGAAACCATCGGCTCAGCAACGCTGTCGCAACGTTGGCAGAGGCCTACCTTTTGAGCGTGGTCTTCGCGCTTCACGAGCGCGCCCTGCTGCTCGAGATCTTGCAGCACTTTCTCTCGTGCTTCGGCGAACTTGAGACCCTGATACCCACCGCCTTCAGCCGAAATGCGGCCATCCTTGCCCATGACCGAAATCACCGGTAGCCCATGCTTTTTCCCTAAGTCAGCATCATTGAAATCATGAGCCGGGGTTACTTTGAGCGCGCCCGTGCCGAACTCACGATCGACATAAGCATCAACGATGACAGGAATCTTTCGACCCACTAGCGGAAGTACCGCGAACTTTCCGTGCAAATGCAAATAGCGCTCGTCTTCGGGATGAACTGCTACTGCCGTATCTCCGAGCAACGTCTCAGGTCGAGTCGTCGCAATCAGGAGCTCGGCCTGAGAACCATCAGCATTCAGAACAGGCGCACCTTGGGCATCGACGATACGGTAGCGCAACTGCCAGAGATTTCCTTTTCGGTCAGTGGGAATGACCTCGAGATCAGAAAGGGCCGTCTGACATCGACAGCACCAGTTGATGATTCGCTCGCCCCGGTAGATCAACCCTTCTTCGTAGAGACGAACGAAAACCTCGCGAACCGCTCTCGAGCACCCCTCATCCATCGTGAAGCGCTCGCGCTTCCAATCCAGCGAGGACCCCAACCTTCGAAGCTGATTGGTGATTTCACCGGCATGCTCTTCTTTCCACTTCCAGGTTCTCTCTAAGAATTTCTTTCGACCCAGATCGTGACGAGACAAGGGACGCCCCTCGGGCCCCTTTCCTTCTTTGGCAATCGCTTTCTCGACCTGCGCCTGAGTGGCAATGCCGGCATGGTCGGTGCCCGGAAGCCAGAGGGTGTTATCGCCTTTCATTCGGCGCCAACGAACCAGAATGTCTTGGATCGTATTGGTCAGCGCATGCCCCATGTGCAAAACTCCGGTGACGTTCGGAGGGGGGATCACGATACAAAAAGGCTGCTGATCTGGCACCGAAACATCTGAGGCGTCAAAACACCCCGTCTCTTGCCAGAACTGATAAATCGACGATTCGAAGGCTTGAGGTTCGAAAGCTTTGGTCAAAGCAGTAGAGTTCATTGAAACCATGGTAGCCCGACCCTAACATAAGGAAAAACCAGAACTGCCCCCTTATTTTATGATTTTTTTAGTTTTGCTCCGGGATCAAGCCCCACTCCAACAGAGCCCGCATTCCCCAGGGGCACTTGCCCCGGTAGCCCAAGAGGCACTTGCCCCGGTAGCCCAAGAGGCACTTGCCCCTGTAATCCGAGAGGCACTTGCCCCGGTAGCCCAAGAGGCACTTGCCCCTGTAATCCGAGAGGCACTTGCCCCGGTAGCCCAAGGAGCTCTTACCCCAATAGCCCTGTCGATGACTTGATTCTATGATACCCCCTCCAGGCACCATGATCCAAAAGCGGCTTCGACTTCTTACTAAAACCCCGGCTTCCACCAATCTCGCCCTGGCGCTTTCGGTCAGTCTTTACTTGCTAACCCATCTTGTTCTCTTAGGAACCCGACCTGGATTTCATTTCGACGAAGCGTGGGCCGCCAACTTCGCCCTTCGAATTGCCCGCGAACCGGGGTTCTGGCCATTTCAGGCCATGAGCGCCCAGACGCACGCTTGGCATCACTACGGGATTGCCGCGCTCTTCAAGCTCGTTCCGCCATCGGTGTTTGCCTTTCGCCTGCTTCACGTTCTGATGGGACTCGTCGGAGTGCTGCTCATCGGTTGGAGCGCTCAGCGCATTTCAAAAGATCTCGCCGGCTCCGAATCTCGCAACGAAAACCTCGTGGCCATCACAGTAGCCTTGGCAGCCTTGCAACCCGCCTTAATGACAAATCACCGATTTGCCATCGAGCTAACGTCGTTTCATGCCCTTTGTTTTGGGGGAATGCTTGCCAGTGCACTCAACCCGGGGCGATGGGGCCCCTGGGTTTCAGTGCTCTTCACCGCCTTGGGAGTGAGCTCTCATGTTTTTTTCATCGCCCCGGCAGTGGCCCTCCTGATCACCCTGATTCTTGAAAATCCCCAACCGTCTCGAACCACAAAAGCAGCCATCGGCGCTGGGCTCTGCTTGGGCTTACTCATGGCCATCAACCTGCACGCCACTTTTCCGGAAAAAGAAAAATCTTGGGCGCTTGTGGCGCTCTTGATGGCAACGTCTTCTGCCCTAGCCATCCGACAAGCGCTGGCGAAACTTTCCCTACTCGCAAGATGGAAGGCTTTTGAAAATCGCATTCGCCCTCAACTGGCACAAGGGATTCGCATCCTTTCAGTGGTGGCGCTTCCGTTTTTTCTACTTCTTTTCGAGGGAAGCTGGAGCATTTTGGCGCACACTGGTTTTTTGACCTGGCCCGCCCTTGCGGGCCTCGGGCTCCTTCCGCTGGCCTGGAGCGCTCACGTGCTGATTCGAGAATACCCCAGGTTTTCGCTTCAGGAACGCGAAGGGCTCAGAAAAGTCACCACGTTTCTTGCTACGCTTGCGTGCTGCACACTGGTCATCGCACCAAAACCCACGCCTCGGTATTACGAGTGTCTTTTTCTTGCGAGTGTCGGCGCACTAGCCCTCATGTCCGGACGAATGTGCTCGCGGATTCTGCCGGTTTGTTTCAGCACGTGGACACTCATTCTCGGAGTTCAATGGGGAGTTCCCGCGATTAAAAACCAGTTCGTAGATCGACCGTATCGTTG
>JBDLQW010000191.1:0-8024 GCA_039800365.1 Pseudomonadota bacterium | reverse complement strand
TGACAAGCCTTCGAGGTCAGCCACTTCCCACTTCAAGCCCAACAGCCAATCAGATGCTTCGCTATTCAGGAACAGCGTGGCAGTACGTCAATGACTTGATGGGAAATCTTACGAGTAGCTTTATCAGCTTAAGTCCGAGTGCTCAGCCAAGCCCAGTGCCGACCGGTCAAGGCACGCTGTATTTTGATGAGGCAAGCAAGACCTTACAGTTCTCAGATGGTCTGGGGCCCGTTGCTAGCTTTAGAAAAGTGCTGACCTCAGGCGATACAATTACTGTCGGGTCAATTGCAACGACCGGTGGAATTACCACCTCTGGAGTACTCTCTGCAGGCAGTGTTTCGATTGCTGGGGGAGGAACGAGCTATCTAGGACCCATCACGAGTTCAGGTTTGATTTCAGGCGCTGCGATGAGTGCGACAACTCTTTCTGCTTCCTCACTTAGTGTGACGGGCTCAAGCAACCTGGGATCGATTAGCGCCAGTGCGATTCAGGCAAGCTCGGTGTCGGTTTCTGGGGCCATGAGCAGCTCGAGCTTAAATCTCCGGCGCGATCCTGCGAATGACTGGTATCTTCGAGCGTCTCCAGTCGGTGCTAATCGCTTGGAGTTTATCGATGGTGGGATCGCGAACTCACCAAGAATGGTGATCGACACCTCTGGCAAAGTCGGAATTGGGACGGGGAGTCCGAATGCTTCCCTACATCTTGTTTCATCGGTTCCAGAGCAAATCATTGTTGATTCCTATGGTGTTGCGCCAGGTTTCATTGGCCGCCGGGCTAATGGTTCTGAGTCATCGCCGACTGCAGTTCTGAATGGCGATAAGTTATTTCGGATTGGCGGAAGGTCATACGTGGGCTCAGGATTTTCTACTGGCTCACCTGCAAGTATTCGGAGTCAGGCCACTGAGAATCATTCATCTAGCGCCCTAGGTAGTGCGTTGATTTTCTCGACGACAAGCAATTCTACTGCCGATGACCTTGAAAGGATGCGAATCGATCATAGCGGTAATGTCGGAATTGGGACGACAAGCCCTGCCTATTTGCTTGACCTTCAGCAGACGAGATCAGGCGCAGGAACCTTTGAGCGGATTTTTAATGATTCGACAAGCGTGGGTTCAAGCGCCGGGATCCAGCTCGCTACGGGAACAGCAAGTTCCTTTTTGAATCTGCAGAATTTTGATGGCCCGACGCCTTACGGGTCGGTCGCTTCTTCTTTAGGTGATACCGGAGGTCTTGTTTTAATGACTCAGGCGAATGCGCCCATCATCTTCCAAACGAATGGAGGAAATGAGCGCATGCGAGTTAGCGGTTCGGGAAACGTCGGAGTTGGGCACTCGAGTCCAACCGAACGATTGGTAGTCGGAGGCGCCATTCGTGTAAACGGCCAAGCTTCAGCCACCAATAATGGGGGTGTGTATCTCGACTTTAATTCAGGAACCAATCTAGGGCGCATGGTTGTTGGTAATTCGAGTGAGAGTCAGCTCTCTTTTTCTACAAACTCTGCAGGAGCGACCTATGAGCGACTACGAATTGATACATCCGGCAATATTGGGATTGGAACGACAAGTCCCGCTCATAAGTTACACGTCCTTGGTAATGGATCGTTTGTCGACAGCTTGAATGGACCATTTGTGAATATTAGGCGAGATGGCTTAAATGAGTGGTTTTTAAAAGCCACTGGCGCAGGCACAGATAACTTTGAAATTAGAGCCTCTTCTGATGCGGCTATAAATACAAGACTTGCAATAACTCAGGCCGGCAATGTCGGAATCGGCACGACGAGTCCAAGCACCAAGTTAGAAGTTAGCTCCAATGAATTTCCGCGTCTCGAGATTTCATCTACTCATCC
Source organism: Pseudomonadota bacterium (assembly GCA_039800365.1). GTDB lineage: Bacteria > Bdellovibrionota > UBA1018 > UBA1018 > UBA1018 > CAIOHW01. The sequence goes on along the minus strand of JBDLQW010000191.1, from coordinate 6,178 downwards.
CGGCAATACGGACAACGTAGCGATTAATTTGGTAACTCAGGGTGTGGATATGAATGGCACCGGAACCAAGGGATGGCACGTTTATGCCGGTGGCGATGGTCGTTCTGATGAGCAGAGAAATGCATTGAGTTTTTCCTTCTATAATGGGGCCAGTGGCTCGCCGCTTGTCACTTTTAAGGATAGCGGAAGAGTGGGCATTGGCACTATGGCTCCGGACCATAAGCTAGATGTTCAAGGCGATATCAGAGCGATTACTCCCGAAAATGGGACTGGCGGAACGAGCGTTCTGCTGAAAGGCGACGGGGGGCTTCATTTGCGCAGGCCTGCGAACGCGACTACTGGTCAAGTCAACGGCTACATCGACTTCTCTGGCAGCGATGTTTCTCGGTGGGCCCGAATTTCATACAATGAGAGCGCTAACAGGCTAGACTTCAGCCCCAGTATTCCCGGGAATCAAGTCGATGTTAATGTAACCGGTCAGGTGCGCGCTTCTAGTCTCAGTATCACAGGAATTGCATCAGTCGGGACGTTGTCCGTATCGGGAAGCACGAGCCTTGGGGGGGCAGGCCAAAGTCTTTCTGTTTTTGGTTCCGTAAGTCTTTTTGGTCCAAGTGTTAGTGTTTCTGACAATGTTGAACAGGTGGCGACATCCGACGGGCTTGTGGTTGCGATGCTCACCTCCACTGGAAATTGTAACACTGGACCAACAAGAGCTTATGGTCAGGCTGCCGCGGGAGCTGAACCCTTAGTAACCAGAGCACACACTTCTGCACATAACGGGTGCACAGACCAGGATTATGCTACGCCTTTGGGGAGCTTTACGATGCCTGTTAGAAAAGGGGAGCGCTATAAGGTCTACTCTCAGGGGGGGAGTCGCACCTTAACTGCAACCTTCTATCCCCTCGGTCAGTAAGGACCACTCAGCGCTTCCCGTAGGCTAATCGTAGTGTTGGTCATTATTGCTAGGGCCGAGGCAGCCCCTGAGCGGCTTCCCATGAAGCTTCTGCAAGCCAATAGTCGAGTAAGGCGTCGATCTTTCGAGTGGCCGCATCGGCAGTGGTCTGCTCGCGAAGCTGAACAAAGATCAAATTCGAGTCGCCATGAGCAAACCGAGCGCGCTCACCCTTTTCGAGAGTCAATGCCAACTCATTTTCCTCGATCGCAAGTCGTACTCGCTCTCGGGCTTGCATTAAGGCGCTTCGTGCATCCCGAAGCTCAACACCCACTCGATCGCGAGCGAGCTGGGCTTGCGCCAGAAGTCGTGATTCAGTGGCATTCGCGCTCTCGAGTCGTCCACGAGCGGTACGGAGTGGCAGGGGAAATTCTAAGGTTAAAGCAGCTTCGGTTTCAGTGCTCGAGTACTCAGCAGCTCCCGTTCCTAGGTCTTTCGAAACTGCGACGTTCAGGTCAACTCGCGGTAAGAGTTGATTGCGAGCCAGTCGAATTTCGCGTTCGTTCTGGTCGATCTGTCCCTGAAGGCGTTTCAGATCGGGGCGAGCTTGGCGCGCCTCTTCAATCAGGAGATCAAACGCCCCAGCCTCTGGCGGCGCAGTTTGAGGAAGTTCGGGAAGTGTCTCTGGAAGACGAGCGCGATCGACCACGACGGGCTGGCCGCCCACGTCGCGAATAAAAACCGAGAGCTCGAGCTCTGATCGTTGAAGTAAGCGCTCAGCTGACGCGAATTGCGCGCGTCGTTGCAAGAGACCGCGGCGATTGTCGTTCTCGTCAAATCTCGAAGCATCGCCCCGTCGATGTTGTTCTTGTAGCTGCAAGTCTCGCTTCTCGGCGATTTCCAATAACCGCTTGGCGATTTGCACCTTTGCTCCTGCGGCGACCCACTCGTAATAGCGCTGGCGTGCCAGTCGAACGGCATCGATGAGCTGCTGATGCCAACTCGCTTCGGCGACATCGACCCCGATGCGAGCGCGTTCAATTCGCACCCGTCGAGAATCGGTGGGTCCATCTCGAAGTAAAGGCATCAGAACTCCGCCCCGAAGTTCGCCGTCGGGTAAGGTTTTGAGTTTTCCGTCATAGACTGGAAAGCTTCCACGACCGTAGCGATACCCTCCCAGCAGCGATAATCCCCAAACCGGAGTGGGTTGCTCGAGCACGGCATCCAGGGTTCTTCCGAGGTACGCGCTTTGAAGATCCCAGGAGCTTCGACCCTTGAGTTGAAGGTCGAATGCCCCGCGTGAGCTGAGTAGCTCGCCTTCGGCGGCCCGAAAATCCTGACGAGCGGCCTCGATCAGCGGAAATTTCGAGCGAACCGCAGTGAGTACTTCTTCGAGCGCTAATCGCGATACCGAGTTGGGCTCGGTAGAGGCTTGAGCCCAGGGCTGCGCCGCGAGGCCTACGCCCGAGAAGATCATAAAAGGAATCATCCGAAAAAAAAGAGACCTTCGGGGTCGCGTCAGGCGAAACTGAATAGTGCCGATAGCAAGACTCATTTTCTCGGGTCTCCCGAGGGCGACTTCTCGTTAGCCTTCGAGGGGTAGGGTTCCGATTTTTGGCTTGGAGGGAAACCATTGAACTGGCGCCAGAGTTCAAAGCCCAAGCTGACTCGATCGAGCAGAACCCAAGCATTCGCGCGAACGCCCTGCCTCAGGTACTTCGACGAAGGCCAGTGATCGGACGGTGCTGATTGAGGGTCGGGAACGATCAGCACGCGAAATTTTCCTTCGCCATTATCGAGAGGGTCAACGATGGCCACCTTTCCGGCAAAAGTACCCACGGCCACCGACGGCCAGCCACTAAATTGAATGGCAGGCCATCCTTCGAACTGAATTCGAGCATCGCGTCCCGGAAAAATCAAAGGCACATCGTTTCCTGAAACCCAGATCTCGATCGCTCGTTGATCAGTCATCGGAATCAGAATGCCAAGGGTATCACCCGCTTTGAAAACCGGACCTCCTTCCGGCACCAGAATCTTTTGAATGATTCCAGCGCGCGGGGCGGTTACGGTCTGTGCGCCTTGGCGAGAAAGCCGTACTTGAATACGCGCCACTTCGGCCGCGGCGCTGGCGCGGTCTGCTAGCAAGCGGTTTGCTTCGATATCGGCCAGTTCGACAGCGCGCTTTGAACTGAGTCCTTGGTCAAAAAGAGACTTTTGGCGATTGAGATTGTTCTTCGAGGCCGCCAAAGCCGACTCGAGCGAGCGTAATCGCGACTGCGAGGCCGACAGTTCATCGCGAAGTCGCTCCATGATTTGCGGGTCGATATCGCTGACATTTACCAGAGGGTCGCCAGCCTGCACCGATGTGCCTTCAAGCACGTGCCACTTGGTGATGCGTCCATCTACGGGAGCGTCGATCGCCTGCGAGCGCTCACTAGGCACGTACGCGACCACTTTTCCCGAACCAGGAGCACTTTGTTGCCACGGGGTGATGATGAGCCCGATGAAAATCAAGGCCATGACCGTGCCAGCGAGGCGCGCTAGGGTCTTCCAGGGCTGAGGCAAGAGCACTCGATGGTAGCAGCGAAGCTTCTCAAGGGTTGACGGGGGAAGCATGCTTGAGTTCTCCATTGATCAGGTCGTAGCAGTGATTGAACCCTGCAGTTACTTCTTGGCTGGCAAAATCGGGCTCTGCCAAGACGATGATGGTACAGTCGGAAAGGCTTTTGAAAAGTCGTTGAAGGATTTCAGCACCAGAGCCCCCGCTGACGGGGCTTTGCATCCAGTCTGAGTTCTTGTCGAGAATCAGAAGTTTGGGCTGGGCTAGGGTGGCGCGAGCCAGCATGAGCCGTCGTGCTTGCGAATAGGTGAGCGGGCCCCCGCGAGGGTTCATCCGAGTTTTTAGGCCTAGATTCAGATTTGATATTTGTTGATCAAGCAAAACAACCTGTAGCGCCTTTTCAATCTCGACTAGCGAGACCGATTGAATACCCAGGGTGAGGTTCTCTTCGATTGTTCCGTCGATGAGCTCGACCTCTTGAACTAAGCGCACGTGGTTTCGAATATCATCGTAAGAAAGATAGCGGAGATCTTGATCTTGAAAAAAAATCTGCCCCGATTCCGGAATGCTGGCGCCCCTCAGGAGGTTGGCCAACAAGCTTTTTCCAGATCCACTGGCGCCGCGAATCAGGACTTTGTTTCCTGCAGGAATTTCAAGCTGGATGTTTCTCAGTTTTCTCCCCGAAGAGAGATGTTGGTGGGAGACGTTTTTTAGAGTCACTTTCCAAGCACCATCAGCGTTCGCGACGGGTGCTCCGGGTCGGTCCTCAATCGGAAGGTCCAGAATATGTTCAAGTTTGTTCAATCCTGCGACCACATCGTAGAAGGCTTCGAACTGTTTCCCCATTTTTGAAATACTGTAGAGCACGCCAGTAACAATGAGCTCGGCTGCAACCAATTGACCTAGCGACAGTTGCTTTTTGATGACGAGCCATCCTCCGAAGCCAAGCAGCGAGCCGCTCGCAAGAACCTGAAGCGCAAGGGTTCCGACGGTTTGCCCAAGCACCTTACGAAAGTGACTTTCGCGAGCGTCAAGCCAGGTGTTTGCGATTTTATCGGCTCGATCTACCGCTACTTGGTTGCCCGTGGGTGAGCCCAAAGTGATGGGAAGGCGTGCGATATCCTCGAGCCAAGCCGCCATCGCGTATTTTGCAGTCGACTCTTCGATCGCAGTTCTGAGGGTTCCCTGCCCCAAAAGACGACAAACAACGTAAATTCCAGCAAGAAGCAGGAATCCAAATGCCAGTAGAAAGGGATGGTAAAAAGCCAGAAGCACCAATCCCACTGAAGCCTGCAGGACGAGCCCCACTCCCTCAAGCAGTAAGAATGCGAGAGCTTTTTGAACTAGGAAGATATCGAAAAAACGGTTGACCGTTTCCTGAACGTTCAGGGCTCCTCGAGTTTCTGGCGCCAAATGAGGAAGGCGAGCCGCAATATCGATCGAGTAGCGAACGAAGATTCGTCGCTGTAAGAGCTCTGCTGCCACCGTTTGGAAGAGCTTCAGGATCGCTGAGGCGGTCAGAAAAAAAATAACTGCCAAGGTCAAAACTACGATGGGTTGAAGAACGGTTCCGAATGCGACGGTATTCACGAGTGACTGGATCGCAATCGGAAGCGTCAGAGACAGGAGGCCGACTCCACAAGCATGAATCAGGATGATCCAAAGGCTTTCTTTTTCGGTTTTCAAGAAACGCCAAACTGGCGCTAGGACATTTTGGTGAGGAGAGTCTGCTTTTCCCATGAGCTAAAAATGTATGACACCTTTTCAGGAGAAAGAAATTGAGAATCTCAATTCGGGCCTGAGAGAAAACCAAAGCGAGGGCTTTGATGTGATGTGTTCTCTGATCTGAAAAGATCTTAGTCCGGATCAGCTAAGAGCAGAATCTGCTTTTGAAGCGAGAGGTGTCGAGCTTGAAGTAAGGCTCGTTCGAGGGGGTCCTTCACGGTTGCGATGTCGCCTGCCAGTAACTGGAGTGTCTTCAATTCGGCACGCAGGGATCTCTCATCAGGGAGGTCTGAACCACTCACCCAAGTGACGACCTGACGCTCGATCTGGCGTAGTGAGGTTGCCACCGGGTGTGAGCTATCTCGGGATAGCGATTGATCTGTGGAGGAAGCGACATCACAGCGCCAGCGCTCTTGAGTGTAGTGTTGACCCCGACCGGGTTGAAACCAAGAGCTCATAGAGCCATAGGTCTCGATCGTCGTACGAAACGAGCTAAAAAAGCCTGTCTTGGAGACCACCAGCTGGTCTGAAACCCACGTGAAGCTGTGGATGAGATCGCCATGAGAGTTGAACAAGAGGCCGATGTCGCCCCCGCGCCGGTCCTTAACGTCGCGAAGACGCTGGCAGTGGTTCCAGCGAAGCGAGGCCAGGAGTTCGGGGGCATCGACATATCGAATCGACTGCGAAAGATTGGCAATAAAGAGAGTCGCCTGATGGCAGTTCGGGCCATTCCAGAGGGGGTGGCTTGCCGATAGCTGGGTTAGCTTTTGCTCGAGCTGGACGGGGGCCAGGTCAGCAGATGATTCCCCGAGCGCGGCAAGCCCCTGAAGCCAGGCGGCAAAAGCAACGGCAATCGCTAGCGAGCGCTTCAGAGGCGGCATCTGGCTCAACCAAGCAAGGGCTAGGCCACTAGAAGCGTTTGAATCAAGCGCGATTTGCTGGGTCGAGCTGTGTTTTTCTGTCTAAAGTTTAAACAGTTGGAGTGAGCTGAGCCACTTTCT
>JBDLQW010000190.1:0-30203 GCA_039800365.1 Pseudomonadota bacterium | reverse complement strand
GATCCCTTCCATGAGCCTCCAGCTCTCTGATCTCAATAGTGAAATCAGAGAGTTAGAAAACCCGTTCAGAGGACATATTCGCCAGGAAATAACTAGGGGACAAAATCGCGGGGAAAAAACAGCCGCTTAGCAAAGGCTTAAATTCGCTTTTGTCTCTACCGAAAAGTCAGAGTGTCTCGCTTCGTCACTATTTTTCTTCTCGTATCGACGCTGAGTTCGACTCTCGCTTGGGCCTGGCCTCCGACCTACGGCCTCGAGCTGAACCTGGTGAATCGTGAGCTTGAACGAGTCTGGCAGATGCGCATCGACCAACTCGGAGATGATGGACAGAACCCTCAGGCTCAAGACGAACATCGAATCGCAAAAGAGCTCATGTCCCAGCTTCAAGCCTCTTGTCAGCCCGAGTGCGTCGTGGAGGAGAAGATCGGAAAGTTTGGTCTCAGGGAGTGGAACTTTAAATTTCAGACGGGGTTTTCCTTCAATCTTTCGGTGGATCCCGCAACAGTCGAGATTCAAGTCGGCCCCTGGTCGTTAGAACAGTGGAAGAGCCACGCGCCCGAGATCCAAAAGTGGCTTTTTGATTTTACGAAATCACGAGGGTTTAAGCATTCTCTCGGAAAGAGAGATGAGAATAGCGCTCATCTGAATATTGGACTTCGATCAGCTTTCGATGGCGACGGTAGAGCGTTTGCGCGATATTTGGCAGACTATTGGCAGCATCCGGAATTGGTATCTGGAGTGCTCGGTCAAGATGAGCACAACGCTCCTCCTCTCGGGTATCTCTCAAGAAAACAGCAGGCGGCCGCGAAGGAGATTCTAGAGAGCGTCAATCACTCCTCTTCATCACTAGCCGAGATGGTTGCTAGGCGGATTCAAGCTCACGTTTATACGGATGCTCCAGGGCACGAGTATAGTGCCTATCATTATCAAGCAGTGGGACTGAAGTATGTGACGAAGACCGCTTCGCTGAAAGGCGAACAGAACAGTGATCAGCCGTTTGAACTTCGCGCAAACCGAAGCCCTGAATCGGCGGAGCAGGCTCTGCTTCAGCTGGAACTTCAAGAGCGCCGTTTGGCTTGGCTGAGAACTCAGGCGTCTGAGCCCGTTGTGTTCGAGCTTGCAGCGCTTTCTCTTGGCGACGATCCGACTGTAATTGCAAAGCAAGATTTAGTGACCGGTTTTTACCTATATCTCGACGAGATGGGATTGGCAGATGAGTTCGGGCGCTACCGAAAACTCTTGCCCAGTGAATTGAGAAGGGTCGAGCCTTGGTCCTTTGCGATCGGGGGTTTTCGATGGTCCGACACCGAAGCCCGCGCAGCTCTGGAGCGCTTTGCTCCGCGAGCGAGAAGTTCAGCTCGGGTTCGGCAGATTCTCAAGGATGCGCTCCTCTTACCTCATGCCTCGAGATCAGTAGTAGCGCGACAGATTCTCGCGAAATTGGGATCTTGGGCTTTGTCTCCGGGGCAGCCTTTGCGAGTCGTGAATGGTTCTGCTCCAGTGGCTCCTCCACCAGTGAGCGCTCTTTCGCCGATCTGCCTTGAGGTCATCGAGAAGCCATCATGGTCGAAAATACCGGAATTTGAAGCTCTTCGAAAAGAACTCGAGAGCTGGAATGACCCCGAAGTTCGGTTGCTGTCTCAGGTTCTGTCGGCGTGTCAGGCGGCATTTGCGAAGGGATACCTGCCCTAAGCCGCCTCGTACCGTTTTTCCCGTCCCGGTTTGTTAGCAGACTTGGTGTTCTTCAGGTTTTTCCAACTGAGAGCGGCGTGAGACCGGGGTGTTGCGGCATCATCGACTGACGTTTCTAGCTGCTGCTCTTTTAGCCCAGTGATTAGAGTCGGCTCAAATTCTTGATATTCGTTCGGTCGGAAAGAATCGGTTGAATGGCAATTCGAAAGAGAATGCTCTGAAGAAGAAAAGAAAGCGGAAAAAAAAGGATCGCCTGTCCCCAGTGGGCCACAAACGTGTGTGAGTATAGCGGGCCCATGCAATGAAGAGTCAATGCGGCGACTCCGGACAAAGAAGCCAGACCCGCCAGCACGATTCTCCAACGGCGATTGGGGCTGGGCCAAAAGAAAAAAGCACCAAAGCCGATAATCAAGCTCGCGAGTGCGCTGGCGAGGAAGCCCACACCGATACAATGAGCGGCCTCGGGCCAGAAGCTTGCCTGCGGGGTAAACTTCATCAGGGAAGTCTCTGTGTGAGGCTGAGTGAGCGATAGAATTAAGGCGGTCGTCATGAGAATCAAGCTCGCGCGCACTCTAAGTTTCTCGGACCGATTTTTCTTGTCTGCAAAGAGAAAGAGAAGGGCCCAAAGTAGCGCGATCATGACACCGGGAGGTAAAAGATTTCGCGTAGAAAACGCATCGACGTAATCTCGTCTTAGTCCTAGGCCCACCGCAACGATCGACAAAACTAGCAATGCACCCAGGGTCACTGATTTTAGAAACGAGCGCCGGCTTCTTTCAACATCCCTGACGATAAATTGAATGGACTTGCTCATTTTAATGCCTCACCAAAAAACAAAAGAATAAAAATATAGGCGCCGCCCTTGAGGTGCCTTCGTAACCGCTCGTAAGCTCGGTGAGCTCTCACCTTGGTTGCTGTTTCTGTTAGGCCGAGGATTTCAGCCACCTCGGCCATCGAGCATCCTTGAGTCACACAAAGGAATACGATCGAGCGATCATCGGGTTTCAGAATTCCTAAGGCTGCGCCAAGATCAAATTTTAACTGGGCTCTTAAATCTGGGGGCAGCGTCGGATCGGGAATCTGTAAGGCCTCCTGAAAATCCTGATCAGAGTCAAAACTTTCCAAAGGCGTTGAGGGCTCCGGCTCGGCCCCGCGCCAGTGATCGGTTAAAGTGTTACGGGCAATTGTAAAAACCCAGGTATTCAAAGGCTTTTTTAAATCAAATTGAGCACGCGCCAAGTGAATCTTTAAAAGGCAGGCTTGAGTCAGATCCTCGCCGTCAACGATTGATGACACTCGATTTCTAAAAAAGCCATGAAGGGCTTTTTCAAGAGCAGCAAATAGTTGTGACGTGGAGTGGGCGTCACCCCTAAGGTATTCAAGATAAAGTACTTTCAGTTTTGCCCAGTCTTGCACCTGATTAAAATAGCTTTTTTTTGTTGTGATGTAACCAACCATCAATGTGCCTCGTATTCCGCAGCACGGAAGGAAACGACAAGATGAAGAACAAATTTCTAACGGCGGCACTTCTCGTATTCATCACGGCACAGGCCCAGGCTTCGGAGTGGGCTCCCCTAGTGACTTGTGGAAATCGAGCCTTGGTTGTGGATAAAACCAGCCAGCCCATCTACGCGGGCAGAGGCGGAATTATTGGTTATCAGGACTATTTTCAGTTGGTACTCAACAGTCGCGATATTCTGGATGACTTCGTCGCTAAAGGGGCGATTCCCCCTCATGCTCGTGAAGTTCAAGTCACTGGAGAATTTGTGACCAACCTTCGTCCTGATCATGGTTCGACAACCGAGTTCTATAATGTTTTTGCTGGCGGCAGAACGGTTACTGTCAGGCTTTACGGAGACGTCGTCGTTCTGGCAGTTTACTCTCCGGGATTCGAAAACAGCCGACTACTGGCTCATTTTGAATTTCGAGATTGCAGATAGAGTTTGGTAATCATGGTATGAATTTAAGCAAAAATTTTGGAGTCGGCTAAGACATCAGCTACGTTGGCCTCATGAGATCGCTGAATGTCGAGGGTCTGGAGCATCGTGAACTAGTGAATCGACTGGGAACGGAGAGGTTCTCGTGGTCTGCCAGTCTGTCCGAATTGCTCGCATTCAAGGATTTCTCCATTCATCATGAAATCCTCCTCCCCGGGAGGCGGGCGTCATCTCCTCATACTCATTCTCATCGTGAAGAAATGATTTTCATATTGAAGGGAACTCCAACCGCCGTCTTCAGAGGGCAGCCGATCGAGCTTCAGCCAGGAGACTTTATCGGATTCCCACCCGGATCGGAGAATGTTCATTTCGTAGAGAACCGCAGCGAGCAAGATGCCTCGTTTCTGCTGATAGCGTCGAAGTCAGAGCAAGATCTTGTGACCTATGAGAGGGACATTTTTCAGAGTTCCTGATTCTCTAAGTCGCACTTGCTCGCTTTAGGATGCACCTGCAGCAGACTCCAGCGGATGCTCGAGTGCGTGGAAACTTTCTCGATAGAAAGTCGGAAGGGCCACGCAGTCGGAGCCTTGATCGCGGTGTGAACGAGAAAACCGCCAAGAGGGATTAGATCAGCCCAGGCCTTGATTAGATCGCGATCTTGCGCATTTCAGCTTCGCCAGAGCGTTCAGTCACGCTACTCTTGAAGCATGTTAGGGTTCTACAGAGGCCGTCAGGCCACCACGTTACGTTTTCTGTCGAAGGCATCTCTAGTTTTATTGGCTGGGGTACTTGGGTTTGCTCCGCTAGCGCACTCGACCCCTCCTGCGGGCAGCTCTCGGGATTGTTCGTCGATTTTTAAAAATAAAATCGCCCCTTCTTTGCCTCGCGCTCGGGCGCTCCCTGTGCTGCTTGAGTTTGATGGGTCGGCAGTTGAGCTTCGAAGACTGCTTGAGCTGACGGTTGAAAACCAAGGTGCTGAACTTTCTGCGCTTTTGGCGTATTCGCCAAAAGAATGGCAGAAAAGCCCCGATCTTCTTGACCGCCTCAAACAGCGACTCGGAGCGACGCTTGACCTGCTCGAGCTGATCAGTCCTCCGGGCACCTGGGAGGGGGAGACTGAGCGAAAGATCGCTCGATATCGAGAACGAATCCGCTTTCCAAGTGCGGATCAGTTGCCGCTTTCGTCAGAAGACTGGCGGGATTTTTCAAAAACCTTACAGAACTGGAACATCGCTGAGATCCAGCAGTCGTTTCAATCGTTCTCTCCAAAGCAAATCTCACTTCGAATTCGAGCGCATCAAGAGCAGCTTAGCGCTCTCCTGAGTCAGGGCTCTCGTACTCTCGACTCGCTCCCTCAAGCTATTCGCAGTCTCGAGACGCTGGAAAGCTTTTTTTGGGTACTTGCAAGGAGCTCGCTTCAAAACCGCTCCTCAACTCCTGAAGATTTTATGAGGATCTTTTTGTTCGCTAAGCAAACGAAGAAGCAACTTGAAGCTGACCTTAGGAAAAAGGTTCCAGCTGAAATCGATGGCGATTTAAAAGCTGCTCTCGTTTTACTTCGATCGCTGAAGATCGATGTTCACTAGCTCTTCGCGGGGAATCCTCCCACATGAACTGGGTGACTTCTTGATGATGGGCCCGAATTTTGACTGAACTCTGGACCTTGACTCGCCGCTCAGTTGATCTGAGCCCTCGCTAAGGCGGAAAAATCGCGAAATCATAGTAAGCGGGACCAGTTCAAGAGGCGGGAATTTTAGGATTTCGTCAGCGGTTCTTTCTTCTCTTGGCCGCAACTCAGCATTCCCCTACACTTGCGAGTCATGAAAAAGGCTCGAACCATTGCCATTGCTAATCAAAAGGGAGGGGTTGGTAAGACGACCACCACCATGAACTTGGGCCACGCTCTAGCAAGGCAAGGATACCAGGTGTTGCTGGTCGACAGCGATCCCCAAGGTAATCTCACACGGTACCTCGGAGCGCCGCCCGATGCCCTCCTTGATGAGCTCTATCTTTTGAAGAAAAAACCTTCGCGCGAGGCACTATTTCCCTTTATTCGACGCTGCTCCGAGCTTCTGCACTTTGTCGGTTGTGATTCTGATCTCGCTGGAGTTGAGTACTTCCTTTTTTCGCGTGAAGAGCGCGAACTCGTCCTCGCTCGCTGGATCGACCTCCTCAGAGAAGAGTTCGATTATATTTTGATCGACACTCCACCTTCCCTGAATCTCCTGACCTTGAACGCGCTGGTTGCCGCTGATGAGGTTTTAGTTCCTGTACAGCCTGAGTTTTTCAGCCTCGAAGGACTCGCCAAACTTCGATCCTCGATCCAAGGGGTTCAAGCTCGCTGGAACCCCAGGTTAAAACTGGGTGGGATCGTGGTCACTCAATCGCAGCAGCGACGAAAGCTTACTGCCGAAGTTCTATCGAACCTGCAGCAAGAGTTTGGAACTCTTGTGTTTCAGACCAAGATTCGCGACAGTGCCTCGCTTTCAGAGAGTAGCGGTCACTCTCAGTCGATCTTTGATTATGCTCCCAGATCTAACGGATCAGAAGACTATCTGGCGCTTGCAGAAGAGTTTATCAATCAGGAGGCGACCCTTTCATGAGTACTAAGCTGGGGAAAAATCCCTTTGAAGCAAACCCCGATGCCAAGCCTACGATATTTCCAGGCGACCCACTTTCGGCCTCAAAAACCGAAGCCCACGCGTCAATGCAGGAGGAAGAACCCACCATGACTACGAAGAGAACCCTCTCGAAAGCTAAAGCCTTCCGGAATACTTTAAAAATCTCATGGGATAGGAAACAGCTTCTGCGAGTGCTGGATAACGCTCGCCAGATTGATGCGTCAGCCATCTCAAGGAAGATCCTTAGCTGTCGCATGGAGCGCTTCTCGCTTGTGCAATTCAGCTCCTCGGGGCGCTCTTCGACACTGAGTCTGCTGGGCGTCGACATCTCTCACGGTTTTGCGATGAAAAACCGCAATTACCGAGTGGGGCCGCTTCAGTCCCGCGGATGGAAAGTTACCCTGCTCAACCTTCAGCTTAGAAAAGGAACTGGAGCATCAGCTCGCACGGACAGTCGTTAGGTAGCTCCTTGAAGAGAGGTGGTACCAATTTCAGGCCGAGGACTTAAAAGAGTAGCTCGCGAACTTTATAATAAGGCATGAAGAACGGGTTGTTTGCGTGAATGACGTTGGCAGCCATCTCCTCTTCACGCTTCCAAAAGTAAAGACGGGAGGCGGTCTGGCCATAGCCCTCATCGTAGCTGGTGCCGTTTTTGGTCCGCTGGAAAACTACGGATTTGGGGTATCGATTTGAGACCCTTTGATTCTCAGCCAACAGCGTTGCAGCTTGCTGTCGCAGCCGTGCTGCTTGTTGACGCCAGAATTTCCGATCGTTTCCAGCAATGACTCGCCGAAGGGCTAGGGCATGCTTGACTCGCAACTCGGTCACTTCTAGCAATCGTCGAAGCTCGGGGTGATGAACTTCCCGGAGTTCTGGAGAGGCAAGGACGGCCTCTTCAAGAAGGCCAATCTCAGACTCCAGTTTCACTCGGTCTCGGTGGAGCTCACGAATCAGGGTGCGTTCATGAATGGGATGAAACCCCGGCAGCTCATCCATCAGATTAGATGAGCTAATCAAGCGAATGATCTGCCGCCGTTTGAAAAACTCGTTTTGGTAGCTAGCGATTCTCTTCCAGACCGAGACGTCCTCTCCAAGCATTCGAAGCGCCAGCCAGGGATCGTCAGCCGCCTCGGGCCAGGCCTGCAAGGCCGTACTCCAATCAAAAAGCCAGTATCCCAGCTCTTGTCCCGTGGTGAAAGTCAGATGGCCTTCGATTCCGTTGGCTACCAGGTCCTCAAAGTCAGCTCGACGCGCCAAGAGGTAATCGGTCAGGAAAATTGGAACATCGATATCCATGCCAACGTAATAGCTGGTTTCAGGATAGTACCAAGTGGGACGACGCGAGGATTCTTCCAGCATGAACTGGCGTATGTCCTTAAAATCTTTTCGCCCGTACATCGGTGTCTCGGCATCTGAAAGTCCATAGAACATCACTGTGTGTGGAAGAACCCCAACCTCGGGGTTCGAATAACGCGCTAAAAAATTATAGTTTCCGTAGCGAGGATCTTCCTGGCCGGTTGAAGTGTGAATCTTGATGAAGAGGTCTTTTCCACTCCGTTTTAAGATTCGCCTCGTCTCTTCGATCCACTCGAGAGTGCGATCGGCATCGGTTGCCGTAAATTCGGTGGTCCCCATTTCAGCGCAAAGAAAATCGAAATCGAAATGATCGATGATCCATTTTAGTCGACTCTGAAGGGGCCTCTTCCAGGCTTGTCCCGAAAAAGTTGCCCAGAGAGGCACCAAGAAAAGCGCCTTCTGCTGTTGCATGGCGAATGCTGCACTAAACCCAATTTGAAGTCCTGCCTGACGCGCGACATGCAATGCCTGACGAAGATGTTTAAAATTCGACGTTCGCAAGACTTGAATCTGAAGAAGGTTCTGCTGATTTCGAACCAGCCAACGGACGGTGTCGTCTGCGATCGACAGATCATCCGTTAGAAAACCGTTTACCCATTCAGAAGGGTGCATCGTATGGAGATGGAACCCTCGCTTGGCGACTCGGGCTCGAAATGCCCCAGAGCGTCCACAGGCGTGATGAAGCCGCTCGAGGTTTGGCGAAATTTGCATTCTCGGGTGGGGAAACGCAAAACCCATTTCTGCAAGGGCGGCATAGAGCTGCTCGCGCTGATCACTGGGGGAAGGTCCAGTCGCCAGAATCGTGATCGAGCTGGGCGTCGGACATTCAATCCGATAGGCAGGCTCGGGGTCGCTCTGCCAATGCAAGGCTGGGGGCTTTAATTTCAGCTTGGAATCGATCCAGAGCCGCTGCACATCACGCTCGGCCCAACTCTGAATTTCAAAACCTGTCAGAGCTCCCCATGCCACTTGAGGAGAAGAAGCGATCAAACCTAGAGTGATGATTAAGATTCCTTGGATGCAGAAACGCATCCTTCAATTTTCTCAAGAACCAGAGATTCCATCACCCGGCATTTTCTTCCGGCCCCAAGACTAGTTTTTCGCGTTCGACTTTTGAGACGAACTTCGATCATTTCTGTAGCCGAATTCGTCTACCGGACGGGGTCGACGCGAAATTTACGGCCTTTAATGCGCCCATCGCGCAGACGGCGAAGTGCGCGTTCGGCGACTCGAGCCGAGATGGCGACGTAACTAAAGTGATCGTGAATTTCGATCTTGCCGACGTCCGCTGCATCGAGTCCCCCGGCTTCACCGGTCAACGCACCTAAGATGTCTCCGGGGCGCATCTTTTCTTTGCGGCCTCCGCCGATCACTAGCGTGCACATGGTGGCTTGTCCTTGTATGCTGTCGTGCAGGCGACCTGCGTCTAGCGTGTCGAGGGCCGGAAGGGTTTTCTTTTCTAAAGTCACGCCGGCATATTTTTCGATCGATTGAAGCTTGGGCGTTTCTCTCGAGGAATAGAACGAAACGGCGCGTCCCTTCTGTCCGGCGCGTCCTGTGCGTCCCACTCGGTGGACGTAGATTTCCGGTTGTGCGGGCAGCTCAAAATTGACTACGAGGTCCAGGTTTTCGACATCGATTCCGCGAGCAGCCACATCAGTGGCAATCAGGAATTTTGTGCTGCGATTTCGAAACTTGGCCATCACGCGGTCGCGATCAAATTGCTCGAGGTCTCCATGAAGCGCGCCCACGCTTAAGCCTTCTGTAGAAAGGGCCTTCGCCAGGTCCACCACACTTGCCTTGAAGTTGCAGAATACAATCAGCGATTCGGGCTGATGTTGCTGTATGACCCAGAGGAGCGCTTTCAAACGGCGATCGCCATCCACCGAGTAGACCACTTGCCGGATCGATTCGACGGTCTGGGTTTTGGCTTCAATCGTCACTCGCGAAGGGCTGCGCTGATAGGCTCGGCTCAGGGTTTCAATGCCCTTGGGGAAGGTCGCCGAGAAAAGCACGGTCTGTCGCTTTTGAGGTGCGCGGGCGAGAATCTTTTCCATGTCCTCCTGAAATCCCATCTCCAGCATGCGATCGGCTTCATCGAGAACCACCGTTCTAACCCGAGCTAGCGAGAGAGAGTCGCGCTGCAAGTGATCGAGCACACGCCCAGGTGTTCCAACGACCAAGTGCACTCCGCGTTCGAGTGCGCCAAACTGCGGCCCGATCAGAGCGCCTCCGGAAAGTACGAGAACCTGAAGGCCCGGCATTCGTCTGCCGAGCTTTCGAATTTCGCGTGCGACCTGGGCGCAGAGTTCACGCGTGGGGCAGAGGATCAGACCCTGAACATCGCGTTGATCGAGCTCGAGATTCTGAAGAATCGGCAGGCTAAAGGCGGCCGTTTTTCCGCTTCCCGTTTGTGACTGAGCAATGAGGTCTTTGCCCGTCAGTAAGAGGGGAATGGACTGGGCCTGGACAGGGGTCGGCCCGGTAAAGCCCAGATCGTTGAGGGTTTGAACCAGGTCATGCGAGAGGGAAAGCGCTTTAAATGGAGAGGTCAACACACTGCGGCGTTACCCTTCGTTGAGAGCTTGGGCAAGGTCTTTGTCGAGGGGCGAGATTCTATGGGGGGCCCTCTCGCGCTCTAAGAGAAGCGGCGGGGTTGGTGAGATTCCCCACTAACCTGAGGTCAAAGAGGCGTGACCGTGATCAGTCCAGGCTTTGTGGAAAGCGAGATCCGCAAGGTCGATAACGAAGGCAAACTCAATTCTCACGCCAAAGAGCCTGTTCCACATTGGTTATTGGTCTCAGCAGAGACGGCTGCCATTGAAATTGTAGACGCCATCCTCAAGCGAAAGCGCGAGCAAGTGGTCACTGGACACGGAAAGCTCTTGGTTTGGCTGAACCGATTTTTCCCGTCGTTCATTCGATGGATCTTTATTTCTCGCGTCGCTACTCCGTCAGGACAAACGGGCTGGTGGCGCGAACCCAGCGGCAAAAGTCGACCTGAGACTTTTTTCTGATGGGCGCGGGAATTGCCCGCGGTGATTGCAAGAAGAGCCAAACCGAACACCAGAGGCTAACGAGCCTTCATGACCCCGAGTCCAGAAGAGGAGTCGATCAAACTCAAACTCTCGACAGACAACGGAATCACTGCTTTGATGGTCGGTAAATACGCATGATGCTCGAAAGCGAAATTCACTGTCCATTCTGCGGCGAACCGATCACGGTATTCGTAGACCCTTCTCAGGAAAAACAGACCTACATCGAGGATTGTACGGTGTGCTGCCGGCCAATTGAAATGCGTGTGAGCTGCGATCCAGAGACAAGCGAAATCCTCTCGATCCGAATTTCGCGATCTTGATTCGACAAGCAGGGCCACTCCGTACGGCAATTGCTCTTCAGTTTTCGAGCAATCATGAAGATCAAGACAGGACGAGATTCACTGCTCTCGCCGTTGGCAGTCCTTGAGCTGAGTCACTCCGTGCTCAGGGAATATTGGGTTTCGAACCTCTTTTGACCTGGTGGGCTCGACCTCGATGAAGCGGTCTTCGTCTCGCGTCCACGCGTAGCTTTCGAAAAGCCCCCGATCCGGCCCACGTTTGGAGCACGCCATTCTTAGTGCCTTGATGGCGATCCAGTGTTTACGAGGAATTTCTTCCGTAAGTCCATAGATCGCCAGGGCGGAGGTCAAACACACCACTCCTGCCTTTGTTCTGGCCGCGACGTCGACGCGGTCCTCCCAGCGAAAGTCTTCGACCCCGGGCGGGAGCGTTGGTGCTCCGATAGATGCCACGTCCAATGCGCACCAGTTCACCGGCCTTCACTAAGCGAGACAGCATGGTCAGGCTGACACCTGCAGCAACCGCCTCTCGGCTGGTCCCTGAGGGTTTTTGGCCCGGAAGAAGGCTGGTTGGAGGGGCCTATCCGGACACCGGGATATGAAGACGCACTGTAGTGCCGACCCCCGGGGTTGACGAAATTTCGAGGCGTCCGCCCCACTCCTTCAATAACTTTCGGGCATGGGCGAGGCCCAGTCCGTTTCCATTTTCTTTTCCGTAGCTGCCATTTGCCGACTCAATTTTGAGCAGTATTGCGGCAGGAATCCCCTTTCCGGTGTCGCAAATAACCAACTGACACAAATGACGATCATGAGCAGGCTTGCAGAGTTGAAGAGAGATGGATCCGGCGTTCTCGATCGCTTCGACAGAATTGTTGAGCAGATTCGAGAGCATTCTCTTGAATGAAGCTTCGGGAATTTGGGATAGAATTGTCCCAAGCCCCGGTTCAACCTCCTGCCACAAGGCGAAGGAGAGATCCTGAAACCCGCTAGCCGTAGTGCGGCGGCCCTGGCGTTAACCTGGGTTGCCGTCGCTGTGACCACTCTCTGCAACAGGAGCGCTTCCCTGAAGCCTATAACAAACTCAAGACCCCTTTCTGTTTGGATCAAGTTGGCCCCTTATTCGGCCGATCCACTCGACTTCGACGCTTACTCGCACCATGTGGCCTTTCGTCCGGTTCTGGCGGGTCTGGTGACTCGCTACCGTTCTGGGCAATATCTCGGAGTTCTGGCTCAGTCCTGGTCAGCATCTCCCGATTTCCTGACCTGGACTTTTCGAATTCGTCCGGGACTCTCGTTCTCAGATGGGCAGCCCATTACGGCTTCGGCAGTGGCAAAGTCCTTTCTCCGACTTGCCTTTCTGCTAAAGAGCAGGAAGTCCGGTGCCAGTCCCCTGCTGCATCTTGTAGGAATTGACTCAATACAAACGGCGGCGAGCTCGATACCGGGCATTCGAGCGAAAGACGATGAAAGACTTGAGTTCCATTTTTCGACACCGCGTCGTCAGCTTCTGGACGAGCTATCTTTTGGGATTTACTCGATAGCCTCTGTAAAGGATTTCGATTCCATCTCAGGAAAATGGAAGGACCCGAAAAAGGCGACAGCCTCTGGCCCCTATCAGATTCTGCAATTCGACGAATCGGCAGTCCGGCTTGCATTGCGAGTCGAGTTTCCTGGCGAGCTGAGGCACCCCCATTCTGCTCGCGAAATTGAGATCATGACGTCCGAGGATTCGAAATCAACCTCGGACATTCGCGTCGATAATTCGAATACGGCCCCAATTGGAGTTGCGCAGTCCTTTCGAGGATCCGACCTCGCAGCCATTTCTTACATTCATTGTGTTTCGTGGAAAAATCCATCTCGCCCGTGTTCCGATCTGCCGAGTCGAATTGCGATGCGCGAAGCTCTTTATCGAGAAATGGAATCCCGCGGCTTCAAGCCAGTGAGATCCTTCTTTCCAATCATCATGAAGGACATTCGCGAATTCAGCGCCAGTAATATTTTTGACAAAGCCGTCTCGAAAGGCTCGGAGGTTCTCTATCGAGTGGTCGCGAGGATGAACCCGTTCTCTGCCTCCCTAATGGATTCGATTGAGCCGGCCCTAAGTTCTGCGTCGTTTCGCGGTGTACCCAAGAACATGAGCTATCAGGAGCTGGTTTCTGAGCTCGACCCCGATAAGGCGGTTCATGCAGTTGACCTCAACTACATGGAAACCAGCGTGCTCGTGGATGGGGCCGTTAGCGATGTTCGCTTCATGTTTCAATCCAAAGAGGGCATCCGACTTCCTGATCCAAGCGGCGCCATACAGCGAGAGCTCTCTCGTCCCGAGGTTAATCTTGGAGTTGTGAATGAGACTCTTTGGAATGATGGGATTATCTGGCCGCTTGCTCATATGACCAAAGGCATTTGGGTGAACGAAATGACTGTCGATCTTGAAGAGCTGAACCTTGGCCTACCTCCTACGGACCTTTCCTGGATAGGGTTCTCCGATCGTCAATGAGTTGGGCATTTTGGTCCTATCGAAATATTTTGAGCGCCGATGGGGGGCCGATTCAGCGGCTTGCGGTGGCTAATGTCGATGGCGGTGCATATGAAGCCTACGCTTATTTGAACTCCGATTTGCGACCACGCTGGAAGGCGCAACAGGCGATTTACGGCGACTCTGATGGCACTGGCACTTCATCCAAGCAATCCGAGGCCTGCCACATTGCCATCTCGGAAGCGCTGGAGCGGTGGGCGTTCTATTCGCTCGTCCATTCCAGTGATGCTGAAAGGTTCGGGTTTGATCATGAGCCGTCCACCTCTGGAATGGCGGCGTATCCGCGAGGACACTTCAAGTCTCGAGCTGCCAGTCGAGCCTATCGAGAGGCACTAGAGCGGTGGACCATCAGTCATTGGTGGATAGGAAATCTTCGGGCATACGCTCTCTACGGCAACTCGAAGCGTGAGGGGGGCGCTGTGGTCATGGGCAACCATAATTCATCCACACCGGTGGTTCTGAAGTGGTCCTACGCCCCTGAAATCGAATGCATGACCTATGGTTTTGCATGTGACACTACGATTCAGCGAGCCTTAGCAAGGGCTGAAACTGAACGACGTAGGACACTCATGGGGCTTCGGCGATTTCGTGAATGCCCGACACAGCGGAATGAAATTTCAGATCAGATTGAGTCGCGCGTCTTATTTCGACTTCCAGAAGAGCGAAGTCATCAAGGTTTCTTTTTGTTTTGATGAACCGGCCTGGGTGACTAATTCTCCAGGGAAAAGACGAGCACATTCTTGAGATGTTCGCCAATTCACTGACTGTCACGGACATTTTTTCTGGATGGACAGAGAACCGCGCGCTCTGGGGAAAAACTTCCGCCCGAGTGATCGAAGCGATGCGGGACATCGAAGCTAGGCTAGCATTTCGTCTATTGGGCTTTAAGAGCGATTCTGGATCCGAGTTCATGAATCACGAATTGCACGCCTATTTCCGGGAAAATAGACCTGAAGTTCCTGTTCAGTTCACTCGCTCTCGACCCTACAAGAAAGATGACAATTGCTACGTTGAGCAGAAAAACTATACGCATGTTCGAGAGTTGTTTGGCTATCAACGCTTTGATGACCCCGCCCTCGTCGACCGCATGAACGAGATCTATGTTCAGTATTGTTGTCCACTACAAAACTTCTTCCTGCCGACACAAAAGCTCCTCCGAAAAACCAGAGTTGGGGCGCAAATAAGAAAGGAATATGACAGAGCAGAGACGCCTTATCAGCGATTGATAAAATCGAACGCCCTCTCGGAGGAGCGCAAGCAGGCCCTTCGAGCAAGAAAGGCTCAGTTAAATCCTTTTGAGCTCCAAAAAGACCTCGAAAAAAAGTCAGAGAGTTCGATGAGCTTTTGCGGCAACAAAACACGGGTCGTCTTCTGCCAAAGGCAGCCTAAGCCCCCAAAGTGCGAGGATTAAAGTCTACGCTACTGGCCGGTTAGATTCCTTGATGAGCCAATACGAAAGGCCCCAAAATGCCGCTGGCAGGCCCCCTGAAATCCCGGAGTGCGGCGCATCTGATCTGGCGTCTTGCCCGCCATCTTTCGCGCGAGCTCCTCGAGCGACAAACCGTCGACTGACTGAGTCGTCGCAGACGGCAGGCAACCCTGGCATTGCGGGTCGGAGGCAGGAGCCAACGAGTCGCTCAGCTGCTGAATCGAAACGACGGCAGCCGTGGCGGACTTTGGTTCATCCGGTGCAATCTGGAGCGATTCCGCTAGGACTCGGACAGCATAGCTAGGATCCTTCAGGGCCAGGGCCTTGAGTTTCAGCGCCTCGGGTCCAGATTCGTTTGATAGCGAACGGGCTGCTTCACGACGCAGCTCGAGATCTTCCTCCTGACTCAGGCCCCACTCGAGGAGCCCCCAGTAGGCTTGTGACGTGGCGAGCCCGGGGTACTTTTTTCTGAGAGAGGAGAGACGCTGACTTCGAAGAACCTGCGCCCGTAACTCCGGACGTCCGCGCTTCAAAATGCTGATGACCTGAGACTCACTCAGCGTCTCCAGTGAAGGAAGCAACTGCGTCAGTGCTCCGGCCTCCTGCACGGTCGTTTCGGTAATCAGGTTGCCGCCGTAACCGTAGGCCGATTTTTTACCCGATTGCTGGATCAGTACCTCGCGTATGGATGCGTCCGCTGCGGTGGCCTGGCTGGTCGTCGCCAGGGGGCGCCCCAGCAGGTACGAATTGCTCGAAGTGACGGTCGGTCGATTGCCTCCGTTGCTCATGGCATCACTCGAGCCGACGAGCATCTTGCGGTACTGGGTCGGTAATTCCTTTTGCTGTGCTTTCAGCCAGAGCGAATAGGCGTCCACCTTTTTGATCACGCCTCCTGTGCTCAGAACTCCTGTCTTGTTCAGGGCAGCCGCCTGGATGTCCATCGATAGGAATGTTTCCTTGCCCACCTTCACCGGCACTCCGTGCGTGAAGCCTGGCGTCAGGCTTCCGTTCTCCACGACCAGGTGAAGCTGGCTGTCTTGAAGCGCGATCGTGCCCCAGCGCTCGGGGCTCAGGGACTCGCACTCCCCTCCGCCCACGCATTCTTGAATTGCGATTCCTTTGAAGAGGCCATGGATTCGCCTCGGAATGGTCCGAAATTCGAGCGTGGTCTTCGCCACGCGTCCCTCCGGAATGAGTTTGCCGCGATTCGTTTTACGGATTTTGACTTTGAAGAGCTTCGATTCCGAAGCCTTGCCGGAAGCATCGAGCTCGAGTTTGGGCTGTTCGAGTGCAGGAACGGCACTCTTCACTACGAGCGAGTGCAGAGATTCAGGAATCGGCAGACCTCCCTTCTCTTGCACCTGCTTTATTCCGATCAGCACTTGGTCGGCATCTCCGGAATTCAAGATGTCTCGGAGGGCTTCGCCTACTTTTCCGAACACTTTCTCGTGTACGGCAAAAGATGCGAGCTCCTGGGTTCTCGGATCATTCAGGAGTCGTTTCTGCAGTTCTGCCTCGGCCTGGCCGCGTTCGAGCTTTGCTGATTTCGGCAGCGATTCGATCCTAGCGCGCTCTTGCCGGATTTCAGATTCGAGTGTATCGCTCAGCCGTTTGACTTCGCTTTCGCGGCTTTTTTCATCCAGTGCTCGAACGCGCTGTGAACCACTTTCCAGCTTCGACTTCCAATCCTGAAAAAATTTCTTCCACTCCGCCTGCTTGAGCTCAAGCCCCGAGCTCTCGGCGTCGACCTGCACTTGAAACGACTTTCCTAGTCCGGTGGTTTCAAATAGGCGCGCGCCGAGCTCGGGGTGCTCTTTCACCGCCTTTCGCGCCTGCGCGATCAGCGCATCAAAGTTCGGACGAGGAAACTGGCTCTCGCCCTGCGGGTACATCGATACCCACTGCTGGTAGTAGCGGTCTCGAAGCGCCTGACCTTTCGGACTCTCCGCAAGAAAAGCCTCTGTAGTTCCTGCTTCGCCAATAATGGCGTCAAGCTGTTCGAGACCGTCGCTCACATCCGAGGCCTGAGCCCAGGGCGCAAGTGCACCCGAGAGCGCCGCGATCACGATCGCGGCAGCTGCAAGGCGCAAGCTTCGAAGGCCCTTCAGGAAGGAGATCATCCTCGAGCTTATCGTCAGAGTTCTGGAGCAACTTGAGGGTCGTGTGTGTGTCCGAGCGGACAGCGAAAGGTCTCGGCCGCTCGGATCAATTCAAGTGCGACGGTTCCGTGGATTATCATGATAATCCGCTAGACTAGCGTGGGTCTTCCGAATAACCTCTACCGCATGTCCTTTGAACGGCACCTGGACCTGCGCACAGCTCTCGCTAAAAAGTCACACTTCATGTTCGGTCCCAGAGGCGTCGGCAAAACAACGCTCATCCGCGAGACCCTGGCAGACGACTATCAGGTGATCTCGCTCCTGCGCTCTCAAGAGCGCCTTCGCCTGACCGAAGACCCCTCTCATCTGAGAAAGATGCTGGTTCCGCGAAAGAGCGGCGTGGTGATTGACGAGATTCAGAAGGTTCCAGAACTTTTGGACGAGGTTCAAGACCTCATCGAAGAGCAGAAGATTCGCTTTCTGCTTACCGGCAGTAGCGCGCGAAAGCTCAAGAGACATTCAGCCAATCTCCTGGGTGGCCGCGCACGCGTCCTGGAGATGTTCGGTGTCACCCATGCGGAATCTCCGACGATTCCTCTGGAACGGAAACTTCAATATGGTTCACTTCCTGCGGTGCTCTCGAGCGATGACCCCTGGGATGACCTCAAGGCTTACGCCGACACCTACCTCAAGGAAGAAATCGAAGAAGAGGCCGCCGTTCGAAACCTGGGACAGTTTGTTCGTTTCCTGAAAGTGGCTGCACTACAGTCCGGGCAACTCCTCAACTACGCCGCAGTCTCGAGTGACTCCGGAGTTTCAGAGACGACGGTGCGGGCGTACTTCGAGATCCTCAAGGACACGCTGATCGGCACTCTTCTGGAACCGTGGAGAGAGTCCAAGAAGAGGAAGGCCATACAGACCGCAAAATTCTTTTTCTTCGACCCCGGCGTTCAGGCTGCACTGATCGATCGGCAGACGCTTCATCGAGAAAGCGTCGAGTTCGGTACTGCGCTAGAACACTGGGTCCTTCATGAACTTCGCGCCTACCGAAGTATTCATCGTACCCATGCGTCGCTCACCTACTGGCGCTCTACTGCAGGACATGAAGTGGATTTCTGCCTCGGAGATCGCGTGGCCATCGAAGTCAAGAGCACCAGACGACTCACCGAACGGCACTTTCATGGACTCAAAGCCCTTCGAGAAGAAAAGATCTTCAAGCGGTTCGTGATGGTCTCATTCGATGCCACCACCCGGCGCTGGGACGAGCACTTCGAATGCTGGCCAGTGGAGGAGTTTCTCATCGCTCTTTCCGAGGGAGAGTTTGATTAGACAGAATCCTGAATCACCAGGGGCTGACGAACGGCCAGCTTCCCCTCACCGCGCCGTGGAGGACCGAGCGGGCGAGGACGGCTCCGCCCGCATCGCCTTCCACCAGCGCCTGAGGTAGCTGCGCAGCACTCATGCCGGCACCGTAGACGCCGATGCCGCGGGCCGCGAGTCCGAGCCCGCTTCTCGCGAGCTGAAGCCCCCGCGACAGGATCGGCTTCTTGATCGCCAGATCCATCACGCTGTCGGCATCACCGATGCCTTGAACGAAGTGATAACCCGCCTGGCCCTCCAGTCCGCGGCTCTTGAGGTCCTGGTTCATCATGACGCTCATCAGGCTCTGGGCGAGGCCCGTCTTCACGGATGCCCTGCCAGCGGCCGAAACGCGGGGCTCGGCAACTGCGCCAGGCCCCCGCATCTCGGGCCTTACCGCTTCCACGCCACGCGCGGACTTGATCGATACCGTATCCTTTGGTCGCAACACCTCATCTCTTCGGAGAGCAAGTTGAAGCTCTTTGGCTACCGCACGCACCCCAGCGTCCGTGTCCTTCAGCGCCTCGGGGCCAGACTCGTTTGAGAGCGATGCCGCTGCTGCCCAACGCACACCAGAGTCCTGATCCTTCAGCGCTCGCGCGCCGCGAGCGGCGCACGAAGACGGTCAAAAATCACGTTCGCAGATCCTGCCCGCCCCGGCCTGATAGCAATCCGGGGCCCCGCCGGCTCCAGGAGTGGGGCTTTGAAAGCCCTAGGTTCTTCAATTCATTGCTTACTTCTGGATTGAAATCGTTTCGCCATCCACCAGGCGTTTAGCGAATTCATAGTGAACAGGATATCCAGTGCGTTTGGCATCGGCAGGAAGCTCTTGCGCGAGATCAGATGCGTTCCAGTCTGCTGATACCATTAAGCCTCGAGTTCCGGTTTTTAGATAAGGGGAAATTGGAAAAGGGGAACTGAATCGTACAATGGCGCCAAACTTAACCATGTCCTTCAAGTTGTCCATTGCCTCGCGAAATTTCACGGAAAGCGGCCATTTCACTCTCGCTTTTTTCGCAAGCATCTTTTGGATCGACTCTTGATTTTCGGGGCTGATCTTAATGGCAATTGAGTTCAGCGAGCAAAAGTAACCTTCGCTTGAGTCATAACAACTATCCCCGTGCCATGGACTAATCAAGTAACCGCACTCCATCTCAATCGGAGCGCGATTGGACTTCACGTTTTCAACATAGAGCGTGCATTTGCCCGTGTTGGTACTTGTAATGTTCCCAAAGCGTACGTGAATGTTGAGCTCGGCGAGCACAGATTGTTCGGTATCCTGTTCGGCTGTCAGTTTGAGTTGACCAAGATAATGAACTTTCGAGCCATCGTAGAGGGCGCGGGAGTCAAATACGTTGGACCGGCTCTCGCTGGCTATGGCCGATGCTGCGGCGCAAGCCACGAGAATTGCGCAGACTCCGAGGGTCTTGAGATTGTTGTACTTCATAAACTGTCGGTAATGTCCCCACTCCGTAGGAGATGATCCTCCTTTGAACGGTGGGGCAATTCCTTTAATGCGGCGCATTGTGATCAATGTGCCGCATTGAGTCAACAAGAATTTTATCCAGATTGCTTTAGTCAAACATCTTGCGGATTTAAGGGCGCTGGAGAGGATCGGGCAGAGCCCTCTCTCGAAGTAGAAGTATCACCCTCCATCCCCTGAGCTCGATACCTGAGCAAGCCCAGGAGACAGGATCTGCCCTGTGAACATTCCTCTTACGCTGACGTTCGATTGCAACCTCGATTCTGATGTGAGGGTCCTCGAGAAACTCATTCTCGAGACGAAGAATGCTTTTCGTGAGTCCGCAATCCCAGCGTTTGTTGCTCGTCTCGTCCGCGAGTTCGACGCCCGCGTGTGCAGCGAGCTATGCAGCAAAGACGTATCCACTGAATGGGGCGAGCTTCATGTCAAACTGCTGGGGAAGACTCGCTGCTGCCAGCACTCAAATCTCGAACGCTACAAACGTGAGAGAAAAAAACTCGTCTCCAGTCTTGGACTACTTCAGATTGACTGGATTCGACTCCGCTGCTGTAACTGCCGAGCGAGCTTCGTGCCCATGCGTACGGCTCTCGGGCTAGAACGCTATCAATCCGAGAGCCAGGAATTCGTAAAGCTCGCCTGCGAAACGGTCGTCGAGCAGAGCTATCGACGTGCCAAGCGCCACCTCTCACGGATCGGAGGCATCGAGATCACACACATGCGACTTCACCGGATCATCATGAATTCGGACTGCGATACGATACACCCCGACATCCGCGCGACGCCCATCAAATACCTCATCGCAGATGGTACAGGATACCCTGAATTTAGGCCTAAAATGAATGAAAAACCCCGGGATTCAATCGATCTAGAAACAGATAAACGCATAAAAAAGAACCAAAAAAGTGAGATCAAGACCGTCATTGGCATCGCCGACCTCCTGATCTGTGACGGCGCGGAGGCGCTGGTCTCCCATATGGCGAAACTTACGCGGGACGTGCAGCGCTGTCAGTGGCACGTCCCGCACGACTTCTTTCATTTGCTACGCTATCCAGAAAACGTGGATCAGAAAGTCGCGAGCGATCTGACAGCAAAACTCTACGGGGCCATCCAACTGGAAGTTCCGAACGGTCCGAAGTCGCCGCATGTCGATCAGGAGCTGGAACGACTCATCTCGAAGGCGGAGATCTCAGTGGCCGAACTCATCAACGAGCTCAGGCTCCGTCGCCACATGAAGGCGGCAACATACCTTCTCAACGCGAAGAATTACCTATTCACCTACCTCCGTTACTGGCTCGCGACCGGAGTATTGCCACCGAAAGCGTCATCACGCATCGAGCGACTCATGGGTGAGTTCAAGCGTCGAATCAAGAAAATCGGCTTCAACTGGAGCGCGAACGGAGTTGCCAAAATCACGCGTATTTTACTCAAGCTCTTGGCTTCAAAATCGACGTGGACTGCAGAGTGGCAAGAGCGACTGGGTCTGACTGCGACCCTCTCCATACGATTTGTCGGGGCCGCATGCCCTAGATGATCATCCTACGGATCTGGGACAATACCTCACTTTGGGTTCAAGCTCTGTTCGACGGAACAGAGCTTGACCAGGATGGTAAAGTATAGAGAAGCAGTTCTGGTCTAGTAATTTATGCGGCGGTATCTCTTCATGGAGATTATCCTTAAGAGTCAATGGGTTGCCTATTTATGGGGCGGACTGAATGAATTGGGTGGAGGCCCATTTGGGATAGGAGCTTGCTTGCTTGAGGCAAGTACGCTGCAAGCTC
The DNA here is from genome assembly GCA_039800365.1 of Pseudomonadota bacterium. Lineage (GTDB taxonomy): Bacteria > Bdellovibrionota > UBA1018 > UBA1018 > UBA1018 > CAIOHW01. Next base: position 8,576 of record JBDLQW010000190.1, on the reverse strand, counting down.
ATGAGGATGTTTTGGGTATGGGAATCTCACCCGCAGGGGGTCAAATTCTCACCCCGTAACCGGGTCAAAAACTGACCCCTACATAGAAATCTCCAAACAAAGCTTCAAAGAAACTCTCTCTCAACGATCCGAGGAACTTCGAGGATATTTCGAATCGATCAAGGAACCGCGAAGGCCAGAGAGTGAGTGGTCACACTGTCAGGGACTCCTTGAGATCCACTCGGAATCTCGTGCGCCGCGAGCGGCGCCTGAAGACGGTCAAAAATCACGTTCGCAGATCCTGCGAGCCCCGGCCTGATAGCAATCCGGGGCCCCGCCGGCTCCAGGACAGGGGCTTTGAAACGACTCTCCTCTTAACTTGAAGCCCTGCTAGCAAAGTGGGGTTGGGGCGTCGGCAAGTGGTAGGCTAGCGGATTTTGATTCCGCCATTCGAAGGTTCGAATCCTTCTGCCCCAACCAGTTTCTTCAACTCCCACGAACAACTTGTCGAACCAGCCGCGCGAGCTTCTTGTGCTCTTCGGATTCCGGCATCGAGCGCCTGCGGCCAATGTAGATCGGCGTGGGCTTTGCCGTCGGGGTGGGCATTTCCACCAGTCGGAATTTCGGCAGCACGAGCTCATTATGGAGCCGAGCAATGAATTCCGGCAGGTAGGCCACCGCCAGCCTCTGGCGGCAGAGCCCCAGCGCAGTCTCCATGAGCGAGACCTCGAATTTTCGATGACGAGGATGGCGGTCTTCCGGCCAGCCATCGAGCCCTTGGACTCGTGACGGGGTACCGTGGAGCGGCTGAATCGGAACGGCAAACGGCGTGGTCTTCGGATTCCACGTCTTCTGCAGCGATGGATGCCCGAAGACCTTCATCTGAACTTGCGCGATTTGCTGCCACTCGACCTCGGCGTGCGGAATAGGAAGGTAGCTCAGACAAAGGTCCACGCGCCCTGCGGCGAGGGCCTGCTCCATTTCTCCGGGCACGAGTTCGGTGGCTTGAAGCGGCCTGTCGTTGAATATCTCGCTCCAGCTCTGGGTGAGTACGTACGTGCTGAAGACCTCAAAGGTTCCGATGCGCACCGCGGGGATCGATGCGGGTGTGCCCCGTCTGGCAAACGCTTCTTCCAGTTGGCTGAGGAGGGGGGCAACTTCGGCCACGAGCTCGCGAGCTCGATCGGTGGACCGAATTCCGCGACCATCCTCCAAGAAGAGCGGTTCGCCGATTTCAGCTTCCAGGGTCCGCATGGCTTTCGACATGGCTGGTGGCGAAATTCGGTGTAGCTCAGCCGCTTTTTTGAAGCTTCCTGTGCCGATCACGCTGACGAGGTAGCGTAGTCGATAGATATCCATTGGTTTACTATACTAAATCTGAAGTACATTTTCAGAATCATTATTTCTGGATAGCCAGGGATTGCTTCACCGATGTTGAAGCAGAAAGGCAGTATCCATGGATATTCGAGGTTTAACGAGGGTTCTGGTTTTTGGAGTGGCGAGTTTGGTGTCAATGGCGGCGAGGGCAGAGGAGCTGGTACTTCCCGCACTTCGCTGTGAGGCCACCGTCCTGAGCACGCTCTGCGACTCAGGTAAGATCCGGGTGGATCTTGTCGAAGGCAAATTCCTAGCGGACTTGAATGACTCCTACTGCTGGCAAGATGTGGCGCGCGCCACGGGCGTAATCCACGATGAGGGAAGAGGGGGGTATCCTTTCTTTGGGCGAAGGCTGCAGCTTGGCACACTAGGAACCCTCGAGTTGCGAGTTCCATTCGTTGACGGCGGATACGACGACACCGAGTCGCGGCCCGCATTGCTCAGGGTCGAACCTTCTGCGCAGCGAAACGGGCCGATCCTGGCGAGGACGCAGTATGATCTGATGTGTCGCAAGCTGGAAACCCAATGATAGTTTGGCGAGCATGGACGCTCTTCGTGGTGTTTGGCAGCCATCCTGCTCGATCCGAGCGACGTTGCTGAAGACTAGCGGAGGCATCCCGAAATCGCCGCGATGATCTCGCGCGAAGCGCGCGTCTTCTAGTAATCGGTTCGGTAGACAAGGCAGATCCGGTCTTCGAAGCGAGGTGCTGCCGTGCCGTCGCCGGACTTCCAGGGGCGAAGCTTTGGGTAGGCGGAGGCGAACCGGCTGGGAAGGACTCCCACGCCGGCGCCTGAAGACGGTCAAAAATCACGTTCGCAGATCCTGCTAGCCCCAGCCTGATAGCAATCCGGGGCCCCGCCGGCTCCAGGACAGGGGCTTTAAAAGTCCTATGTTCTCGGGATTAAGCTGCCTACGAAGAAACGGATTAAAAAAGCCATTCCGATCACCTTGGTTCGTTGAGCTAAGACTCGTGCTTGTGTGGCCGCGGCGTCATCTACAAAAGGTTGATCCTGCGGCGCAATTACCGTTTCAAATTACTCATTAATGGGTCCGCACGTCATTTGGCGATTCTTGAGATCAGGCTCATGAGCCGAGCCACGCGTTTTGGTCCCTCGGGGGTGTATCCGATAAAACCAAAAAGGGCCTCTTCGAGGATCTCTGGGTCTTCGAGGAGCTGCCAGAGTTCCGCGGCGATGAAAGCGCGTAGATGATCTGGAGCGTTGGCGACTTCGGCATTTGCCTTCGAACTACCATCCAGAACCGAGCAGATATCCTCGAGATCTTGGCTCATCCGAATATCCTGATCCTTACCGCGACTCTTAAAGGCGGAGAGCTTCGAAGCAATAAAATAGGGAAACGAGAATATTCGGATCTCCATGCCCGACGAAAGCGTGAAGGTCGTCGAGTTCAAAATAGCATCCGGATACCACTCATTACTGAACCCGAGGATCTTTGGGTCTGGAGTCATGAAGTCCACGGCAATTGCGCCAAGATACTTCCGACAAATCGGCACATCATCAAACCCGGCGGGATCCTTAAAGCCGTGCTTCCGAAGAGCCTGCTCGAGCGCGACATATTCTTGATGTGTTGCCACTTCAAGAACCAGGTCGACATCATCGGAGGGCGTCGGCTCCGGCGCACCTGGGTCATCAATGTAGAGCGCTGTGGTGGCTCCCCCGGTGAAAACGCATTGCGGAAGCAGATTGCCCAAGGCTTTTGCAACTTCCTCAATCATCAGGATGTTTCGACTCGAACGATTCATTTGGAGGATGCTCCCCCAATTCTTCTTCTGATCTCCTTTTCGGCCAGTGCGACTTCTCGTGACTTTCCGATTCGAAGTGAGTCTACCAATGAAAGCCACTCGTAAAGCTCTGGATCGCGCAGAGCCGCGTCGGGTGCTGAGCTGTAGATCGGAGTGAGCGACGAGCCGCGTGTGCTTCCTTCAGAGTGGGGCCAGACAATCTGTTGTTCGTCGGTAATGGACAGCTTTTGAGAGATGGGCTTTGCAGAGTGTGCAGTTGGAATTCCTCGCGACGGAGATCCTAACTCGCCTGGCGCGAGATACTTAATGGAGTGAACCAGAAACTCGGTTGCAGCGAGTCGGTGCACTTTGCGCTTCGAGTCGTCCACAAGCTTTGAGCGCCGAAGTCGCTCGAGAGCATTTGCGATCTCTGCTTGGCTCACGCCGATCGATTGGGCGAGGTCGATTTGTCGCCAGGCTTTGTCCTTCCAGACGATCAACTTGAGCAGAACGAGAACGTCTTGGGGGCGGAGATGAAAGGGATCCTTAGACGCCATGAGAAAAGAGTAACGTATTACAAATTATAAATCATGATTTGTAATATCTTTTTGCGGGACGGCTTTTTCCGCTGTCGGGACTACCTCTTCGCACCTGCCGAAGGGCGTGCCCCGCATATGCCCCGCGGACACATTAAGGCCTATTTTTGATGAGGCTGGCGAGCGGGCCTATTCTGATTTTGCTGATAGATTACGGGACGTTAGCTGTGGAAAATGGTCGGGGTAACTGGATTTACTCGGGCCATCCTGGCCCTCGCCCTTCGGGCGCGCTTCGCGCGTTTTCTTGAACCAGCGACCTCTTCGTCCCGAATATTCGACGTGGGAATAGAGTAAGTGGTCGAAAAGACGACGACTCTGTGTGTCATGAGGCCCCAAATTCGAGGAATTTGAGGCAGTTTCAGGCAGAAAAAATCCGAATGATTCTGCGGCAGGCTGAACTAGCATGCTCCGCATATGCTCCGCGGACCACCGACGGGGCTCAAGCCCATCCTTCCCCGAACAAAAGGAGGAAGCGATGACTCGACTGAACACATAATCCCAAAAATCAAAAAGCCCGGGAGTTAGCGCTCCCAGGCTTCCTGAAACTTGTTTGGGTCTGCTCTCACGATTTCGAGATCAACGAGCCGACTCACTCCCCTAACCTAGTCCGCCTTGCTGTGCGGACCGTGGCTAGGACTTCTTCATCTTTAAGGAGAGGTCCTGAGCCTGTCAACAGAGATGGAGAACGAAAATGAATCCCTCCTCATCGGCGGTTGTCATTGCAGTCGCGAATCAAAAAGGAGGAGTCGGTAAGACGACCTCCGCCATAAACTTAGCTCAGGCGTTCGCTGCCGTGGGGCATCGAGTGCTCGTGATCGATCTTGATCCCCAAGGTAATGCGACACAGGGCCTTGGGCTCAATCTTGGCACTATTCAGAAATCAGTCGCAGACCTTATCCGAGACCGCGGTCTTCCGGAGTCTGCAGGAATCTATCGCGGCCTCGGGCTCGATCTGATTCCGGCTACGCCCCTCCTTGGCGCACTCGAACGTGAGATGCCAGGCATCACGAGCAGCGAGTTCCGCCTCGCACACAGAATCAAGCGCCTGCAGGCCGACTACGATTACATTCTGATCGACACTGCTCCAGGATTTGGCTCATTAATGAAGTCAGCGCTGAATGCTGCAGAGTACGTTCTTGTTCCCGTCGATTCGAGCTTCTTTGGGCTGGCTGGGATTCAAAAGCTTCTGGGGGAGATGGAGCTCATCCGAGAGGGCTATAACCCAGGCCTGAAGCTCTTGGGGCTGTTCACGACCCTGTTCGATGCCACAAACCTCTCCGAGGAAATCTTTAACGAGCTTCGTGAATCCTTTGGCGAGGTGGTCTTCAATGCGAAGATTCGCAGATCAGTTCGGCTGCGGGAGGCGCCAGCACTGGGGCGAACTATCTTCCAGCACGCACCAGGCAGCAGTGGAGCAGAGGATTACTTGGCCCTTTCGCAAGAGCTGTCGCGGCGGGTGGAAGCTTTTCGAGCCACTGCTAACACCGGGTTGAGGCTTCTTCCTTCGCGTGCGGAGGTGGGCCATGTCTAAGCCGCGCGCTGAAATGAGGGATGCATTAAAGAGTCTCGATGCGGCGACGCCTCTTCGTATTCCGTCGAGAATCGCCTTTAAGGCGCCAGAGCATCTGGATGCACCCGTTAGTCTATCTTCCGCGCGGTCTCGCAATGGAGAGGAGACAGGGTCAGAAGTTGACCGGGTTCAAAATTCACCGGGTCCAAATCTGACCGGGTCAAAATTTGAACCCATCAAGATGAAGACAGAAAAAGTTGAGAGCAAATCCGAGCGGTTACATGCCGATATATCTAAATTTGACCCGGTTAATTTTGAGCAGTTGGGAGCTGGGTTTACTCCAATCCCGCACTCGGTACTTAGGGCTGCAGGATTCTTTGAAGAGCCGATCGACTTTATGGTCTACCTGCACCTGTTCACTTTTTCATGGGGCTTTCAACGCGAGACGGTAGACATGGGCCTCACCCAGCTGGAGCGATTCACCGGGGCCGCACGGAATACGATTCGAAGATCGCTCGAGCGCTTGATCAACCGGAAATGGATCACTGAGATCCAGCAGGAAGAACCGGGGCGAATCTCGCGCAAATGGAAGATTCGAAATCCATGCCCAAAGCGCGATTTGTCTCCAGGGTCAAAACCTGACCCGGTTAAAAATGGATCGGGTCAGGTTTTGACCCCCAGAGGGTTAGGCGTGGACCCTGTAAGGGGGTCAAATTCTGACCCCTACATAGAAAGCTCCAAACAAAGGTTCAAAGAAACTCTCTCTATCGATTCCCCGGAGCTTCGAGCGTATTTCGATGCAGTCAAAACTCCGCGGAAGCGTGAGAGCGAGTTGCGTGCATTTCGGGAACTGAGGGAGCGATATTCCGAGGGTGAAACTCTGTCTGCCCTGAAGCACGTACAAACTCATGGTGTTGGTGGCCGAAAGGAGACCTGCCATAGCCCAATGGCATTTTTAGCCAAAGCGATCGAGAGTGTGATGACTAGCCTTCGCCAGACGGCCTCCGAGGCAGAATCTGTCCAAGCAATCGTTGCGGCTAGTTTGAGGGCTCAAGAGGAGCTTCGAGGTCAGCGTGATCGCGAGGAGGCTGCGATAGCAGAGAAAATTGCCGAATTCGAAAGCGCATTTCCTGATCTAGTCGAGCGTTCTCGCCAAATAGAGCTGTTCGCCCATGACTCTTGTCTGTCAGGAAATCGGGCGCGTCTGGTAATAGCTGCTCAACGCTGGTCGCAGGTAGCGACATCAATGGATTCGAAATCTTAATAGCTTCCAATTAGAGCGTGCTGACGGTCACGATGAGGGCCTCTCCTGTTCCTGCCCCGTGAGTCGGGTTTGGGTGGATTCTGCTCGCGTGAATCGGAGGGGGCCACTTCGATGGGTGTACGTCCAAAACCATGGAGGTATCGACCGTTGACGACGACATAGCCGTGTGGGTGCCCGCTATTTCGAGGATTTTCATGCACCCAGTGGATGATCGCGCCTGATGGCGAGGCCTGGTACCGAGGCGTGGGGGCATTGGAGGTGATGTAGTCGCCACAGGCTTCTACTGCGTCACCCAATTTGACGGCGGGGTTTCCAAAGTCGCGATTAAAGACCACTTCGAGAGTGTCCTGCTGCCTGGGCCCGATTTGAATCTCAAAGTGATCGTGCGAGGGGCGCCTTCCGAGGATGCGTGTCACTGGGCCCTTCACGCGGGCGCGTTCGAGGAATTGGTTGGGCGTGCTGAACTTAAATTCAACCACTCGCGCATTGTCTACTGATAAGGGTGCGCCGTTGTTGGCATCGCAGCTGGGAATCTCAGAGATTCTTGCTTCGGAGATCTCTCCGAATGCAAGGCCTAGTGTTACCAGTGCGACCCAACGGACGTTTCGCATGATCAGCGCCATTCAGTAGTTCTCCCCAATGGCTTACCCGCTTAACGAACCACGCGGGTTTTCGCAAATTTGTTTTTCCAATTCGGAATTTGGCTATTCCGATTAGGAATAAAATGAAGCCCTCCTGTGCAGGTTCAATTGACTTCGACCTATTCACCGGGCGAATTTGGGGCTCCTCATGGAAGAAATTCTCGTTATTTCAGCCTGCCTCGTTCTCAATGCACTTTTCGCCGCCTACGAGATGGCCTTTGTCTCAGTGCCACGACCCGAGCTGAGGCGTTTGGCTCGTGGCGGGGACAGGTCCGCAAAGATGGTTCTGGAGCTTCGAGAGAGCCCCGAGCGTACGCTCTCGATAATCCAGATCGGTATCACCCTGGTTGGGGCAATCTCCGCTGCCGTTGGCGGTGCCGGAGCCAGCGAGTCGCTCGAGCCGCTCCTTCGGGAGTCTTTGGGATTGTCAGAAAGCTCGGCCGAATTCCTGTCCATTCTTGCGGTGGTGCTGCCGTTGACGTTTCTCAGCGTCGTCGTGGGTGAGTTGGTTCCGAAGAGTCTGGCCCTCAAGAGTCCCGTCAAAATTGTACTCAGGGGAGCTCGCTGGCTTGTTCTTGTCGATCGAATTCTCGCTCCTGCGGTCAGCTCGCTGGAGTGGTCTACAAAATGGCTTCTGCGAGTCTTCTTTCCTTTTTCAAGGAACGCACCGCCAGCTCCGGAGACATCGCTCGAAATTGACGCCCTGTCTCAGCATCACCAGCAGGCTGTAATGAACCTGGCGCACATTGAGAGGAAGCGAATTCGAGATATTCTTCTGCCCTGGAAGGATGTGAATTTTGTTCGCTCAACTGACAGCATGGAAGATTTAGTGCCGATGATCTTTGCCTCGGGGCATACAAGGCTTCCCGTTGTTCGAGAGTCTACAGTAGAGGGCATCCTCCACACCAAGGAGCTTCTTGCGTACCGTGATACCGGCAACAAGGACTGGCAGACGATCATTCGGCCGGCGCTGAACGTCTCTCTGCAGGATTCGGTTCTTTCGACTCTTAGAATCATGCAGGCAAAGAGGAATCACATGGCAATCGTGATGGATGTTCGCGGAGAGCCTCTCGGACTTGTGACCATGGAGGATATCTCCGAGGAGATCTGGGGAGACATCTTTGACGAGGATGACGACAGCAGAATTCGAAAGATCTTTGCCGATCGGGTGAAGCATAAGCTCCAACCGCCGAAGTCCTAATTCTCGGGGGCCTATCAACTCGAGGGGCACAGCTCGGTGCTCCTCGTGTTCTGGGGTGCTCCAAATTGGTCAGAAGTTACCGAGTGTTAGCAAGCTTGTACTTCGACCTTTGCGAAGAGGTCGAAAATCAGAGCGCTGCGAACAGTTCGCCAATGCGAACTCGATACGAATTGTTTAATTATGCTGATAGGTTGGGTCGAGGTGAAAATGGTCGGGGTAACTGGATTCGAACCAGCGACCTCTTCGTCCCGAAAAATCAATCCAAG
>JBDLQW010000189.1:0-16627 GCA_039800365.1 Pseudomonadota bacterium | reverse complement strand
AACATCCTCATGCAAGCGGGTGTCTCGGTCCTCTCGCAGGCCAACAGCGGTTCTCAGGCTGCTCTCAAACTCCTCGGTTAAACCTCTTAATCACGGAGTCGATCATGCGTAAGAAATCCGTGTTGATTATCGGCGGCAGTGGGTACGTGGGTACTAGCCTCGCCCTGCGATTGCGGGACGAATGCAAAGTATTCGCGACCCACTACCGACACCCCCTAAGAATCGGGGGCGTATCGGCGATACCCTTGGGTCTGAACAACCCAGAGTGGATCAAGACCGCGGTGCTCAACACTCAGGCAGATTCAGTGATCTACCTTGCCGGAACCGATCGTCGATCGGACGCCGGCGAGCTGGAGCTGATCTACTCGTCTGCGGCGCTCGTCGTATTGGGTGCCGTCTCGATCCTGGGAGCGCGATTCATCTACCTGTCGCATGCATCGATTTATGATGGGGCCAAGGGAAACTACAAACCCACGGATGCGCCCTTGACGAGAAGCAGTTGGGGACGTGCACAGCTCGCGGCGGAAAATGGAATTCGAAGCCGCGCGATTCACTACGCTATCATCCGTTCGTCGCCGTCCTACGGATTGGGACCCAACACGAACCCATCCTTCACTGATCGCTTGATCTTCAACCTGGCGACCGGAAGAGGCATGGAACTTGATGACGTTGAAGTGCACTCGTTCACGCCCATTCAAGCCCTCGTCGAGACCCTCGCAGGTGCATGCCTGAAAAGCGAAGTTCACGGATTCTACCACCATTCGGGCGCAGAACCGTGCACGCAGCTAAGTTGGGGAAAACGACTCGCAGAGTACCTCGGGCTTCCGTCCGAACTGCTGCGAGCTAAACAAACAGGAGAAGACACTGAAACCAGAAACCTGTCGCTCGATGGAATGAGCGGCGCAACTCTCTCAAAGATGGAGCCCCTGCTCCTGGAGCAAGGCTTTGATCTGCTCAAGCAGCAGCTGCTGGCTTCCCGAACGTGACTTGCGCTGATCTCGGGTCGCTCGAACGAATTCGGTGAAGTAAAAACGAGCCACCTGAACAGGCTGAATGCGTTCACCTTGGTAGGTCCATGTCACGTCGCCAAAAGGACCCACCTGAGCCAAGAGGTCTTGAGCAGCTGAAGCAGGATCAGTCGGCGCTCCGGCGCGCTGATGATGGGAGAAGCTGATTTGAATCACGCCATGAGCTGCATTGCTCACGACGAGTTTCACTTGGTTTCGGTAAATCATGAAGTCTGCTGCGGTCTGTGCCACGCTGTAGACTTTGATCTCCTGAAACCGCGAGCCCGCTTCGGAGTAGCCATTGAAGATTCGGCAAAACTCCGTGAACTGCTCGCGAATACGAGTCAAAAAATCAACGGTCGCCTCTTCAATCCGCTGCTGTGGATCTAACCCGCCAGAGGCCGCTTGTAGTAAGCGGTCTGCCTCGGGGTTTTGCTCGCCGCGCGCTAAAGAGTGAATCCAAGAAAAATCGCCCCAGCCGCTGGCACCGGCCGCCAACGCCCCCGCACCGGCGGAAGAGGCTGCTGCCCCATTCCCATGGGTCGAATACGATCCTTCAGACCACTGCTCGCGATGATTTGACATGATTTGATTCCCAACCCCTGAAAAAATTAAAGAACCTCCGGGCAGCGAAGTCAAATGGAACCCAGAATCTAATAAGTGGGCGCCGTATAGCAGCTTTAGGCTTCCCGGGTCGAGCCGGGCATGCACACCACTGCACAGTGACAGCCCCCTGGGTCATTGACTGTCGGGTCCACATGAAAAATTCGCGGACCCGGAGGCAACTCTGAGTATATCAAAAATCTTGGAATCGAATGCCTCTAGACGAGATTTTTTTTCGAACACCAGACGACGGCGTTTTTAACGCTGTTCTGAAGCGTTGGAATGCTCAGGCTTTACACGCAATTATTCCGATGACACACTCTTTATAATGTCCGGAAAGAAACTCCTTGTCGCAGACGATAGCTTGACGATTCAGAAGGTCATCCGGCTTGCCCTTTCGCATGAGGGCTACGAGATTCAAGCCGTCTCGGATGGCCCTGAGGCCATGGAGCAGTTGATGCTTTTTCGGCCGCAAATTGTCTTGATTGATGTCTCGCTACCAGGAAAGTCGGCTGTCGAGGTCAAGACTCTCGCAGACGAAAGGCCGGAACTTCGCGGGACGCGATTTGTGCTCATGTCGAGCGCTTTTGAGCCCTTCGACGAGAACGTCGTCGATCGAGCGGGGTTTCATGGAAGACTGACGAAGCCTTTCGATCCTGCCCACCTCAGAAAAGTGCTCAGCGACTGCCTAGAAAGCGCATCAGACTCTCCAGCGCAGACTGCAGCACCTCAGGCGCCTCTATCGCTCAGCCCTGATTTTGGTTCTGAGTCGGAATGGGAGACAGCTTCTCCAGCCACCCCGTCTCTTGCCCCTTCTAAGACTCCGAGTCTGCCTTCTTTTTCGGGCTTTGAAATCGAAGAGTCTCCCGCGCCACTGGCGAGCCCAACACCACTGGCACCACCAAGCGCGTTGCCGCATCCAGGACCCCTGGCATCGCCCAACCCATCTCTCACGATGACTGAACCTAGCCCTTCGGTCGATCTACCGTCGGATCACGAATCAGACATTCGCCAACTGACTCAGTCGACGCTGAAAATGGCGGGTATCGATGACTTGGGCTGGACGCTCAATGAAGGAGCGAAAAAAGACCTCTCGCTTCCTGCTTTTGATTTCGAGCCCTCGCTGCCACCGCTGCCTAAGATGACCACGGGCGCGCCGCCTTCAGTTGCCCCGATGAGCCCCGTCGCTCCATCTTCAAGCCCTGCGATGAAGCGTGAGCTCACAACAGAAGCTGCCACGGTCAGTGCGGGACAGATCGAAAAGCTCGTTCAGGAGCAAGTCGAAGCAACTCTTGCGCGGCTCTCGCGCGAATTGTTGCCAGAAATCGCCGAACGATTGATCAAACAAGAAATTCATCGCCTTCTTGCCGAAGGCCCCTGATCTGGCCTCTGATCTGGCCCCGGCCAACCCTGAAGGCAGTGCTTAGGCTCGAGCCCTGACGGCCGAGACCTCTTCGGCATAAAGCGATCGAAGCGAACCATCCTGAAACTCCACTCTCAGCTCGCCCATTTCGCCAAGCTCAGCGACTTTTGCTTCGAGAACCTTTCCTTCGCTCTTCCACTGCACGAGATCGCCACGGCGAAACTCTGCCCACGACTCGTAGGCTGCTCTCACCCACCCAGGACCCTCACGATCTAAACGAGAAACCCCTTCGGCGATCGCGGCAACCAGTGGCTGGCGCAAGCGATCAGAAAACTCCGGGTCATCGATCGAGGCCGTCTCTTGATCTAATCCCTTGGGGGCAAGCCCAGCATTCAGCCCCAAGCCCAAAACGATAAAAGGCGAGGCGCTTTGCGCATGCACGGCTTCGCACAAGATTCCTCCCCATTTGGCCCCGTCAATCCAAAGATCATTGGGCCATTTGATAGAAAAGCGTCTCACATGCGAGCCCGATTGCCTTCGATAAGCCTCGTCTCGAGAAACCAGATCTAAAACACAAACTGCGCCCAAAAGCGGAATCCAAGTCCAGTACCGATGCGTGTTCGGTCGAAGAATCACCGATAGAAAAAGATTACCGGGCTCTGACACCCACTGTCGCCCCATCCTTCCGCGACCAGCAGTTTGAACTCGTGCCGAAACCCAAGTGCCATGGGGCGCTAGAGCCGAACCTAACAATCCGCGCTGTTTGGCCAAGTCATTCGTCGATCCGCACTCATCGAGTAGTTCGCCGGGATAAACTCCAGAACTAACGCCAAAAAGCGACACGCTTAGGTTCCCTCAACCAAAAGCGAGAGGTCTAGGGGAGACACCGAATGGGTCAACGAGCCCACCGAAATCACATGCACACCCTGCTGAACGTAGTCACGGATATTGCGCTGAGAAATTCCACCAGACACTTCCACTCGAACCCGAGAATGCGCATGAGCGTGAATGAGCTTAAGCGCTTCTGCCACCAATGACGGAGAGAAATTATCCAGAAGCACCACGTCGACTTCATGATCTAAAGCTTCTTGAAGTTCTTTCAAGTCACGCACCTCGACCTCAACGCGAAGGCCATGAGGAGCCACTGAGACCGCACCACGAATCGCTGAGGCGATCCCTCCAGCAGCCGCAATATGGTTTTCCTTGATCAACACTCCACCCGAGAGACTCACCCGATGAGGATGGCCTCCGCCTGCGATCACTGCCGCGATCGAAAGGTCGCGGTACCCGGGCAGCGTTTTTCGAGTGCTGGTCACGCGAGGCGGATTATCTAACCCCACCGACCTCACGATCTGCACCAATGCATCGGTTTGCGTCGCCACTCCGCTCGCAAATGCAGCGAGATTCAGTGCCGGTCGCTCTAGGGCAAGAAGCCACTGCGAGGGCCCTTCCCATTTGGCGACGACCGTACCAGGCTCAACCCGACTTCCATCGGGGAGTATCCACCGAATCATGTCGGTTCCCGCGACCCGAGCAACGGCACTTGCCAGCGCCTGCCCCACCCAAACGCCCGATGATTTGGCCACAATCCGAGCTCGCAGCGTTGCCACGGAAACACTTCCTCGGGCAGTCCAGTCCCAAGGCCAACCGTCTTCTCGAAGACCTGCTTCGAGGGATTGCTTCCAGAACTCAGAGAGCTCGTGATAGTCCTTCATGCGACACTGCCTTATCGAAACTCACGGAGAAAATCACATGTTTCCACGCGAACCCGCCGGAAGAGGGCTGAACCAACTTCGTCCCCTGGTCATCGAGACCCAAGTCAATCGTTACGCCGAGGGGTCAGTGCTGATTCGCGCCGGAAACACCCACGTGCTCTGCACGGCTTCAGTCGAAGAGAGTGTACCAGGATGGCTCAAAGGGAAGGGACAAGGCTGGATTACTGCTGAATACTCGATGCTTCCCCGTGCAACCCATACTCGCAGCAAGCGCGATCGCGAAAAGATCTCGGGAAGGACGCATGAGATTCAGCGCTTAATTGGAAGGGCCTTGCGAATGACGGTCGACCTCTCCAAACTCGGGGAACGTTCAATTCTGATCGACTGTGATGTGCTGCAAGCCGACGGAGGCACACGCACGGCTTCGATCACCGGCGCTTGCGTCGCGCTGGGAATGGCCTTAGGCCGGCTGATTCGTGAGGGAAAGGTTCCGGCCGAGGCTTGGATCGATACGGTTTCGGCAATCAGCTTGGGCATCGTTCAGGGTAAAGTCCTCACGGATCTCGATTACCAGGAAGACTCGAGCTGTGATGCTGACACGAACTTTGTGATCACGGGCTCTGGCAAGCTCGTTGAGGTGCAAGGCACTGCTGAACAAGCCGCGTTTTCAATCGAAAAACTTCAGGAACTTGCCCAGCGGGCACTTGAGGCTGCCACGAGCTTGCGAGGGCTTCAGCTCGAAACCTTTGAAAAGCTCTCCCTTCTTGAACTGGTCCCCCCCAGATAGAGAAGGGCTCGACAGATCCGGGAATGGATCCATCGAGCCCGAGGAGGGGTGGGTACAGCACTTCAGCCTAGGCTTACGCTTAGGCTACTTTGCGAGCACGACGGCGCGTTTGATACGCTTCGTAGTGCTCAAACTTTTTCTCGTAGTCCGAGACTTGCTCGCCGGTTCGTTTGATCAAACCGAACTTGAACTGCTCGTAATGCTCATCGCAAAATCCGAATCGAGAATCCCCATGGCGGCATCCCTTGGCGGTGCAACCACCTACCGTCGCAACGGGTGCTTTTTTCGGGGCCTGAACTTCTTTCTGCTCTGTCGTGCTTGGTTTACCCATTATTTCCTCCTCAATGGTGACACCTCACGTATCGGTGGAGAGGTCCGAAACTTTAGCGTAACAGTCAGGCATTTTTTTGACGAAAGCGTCACAGTTATTTCGCCCGTCGTCTTGCAGTCTTAGAGCAGGCACCCTAGTCTGGCGGAGACAAACGCAGTCTTAACAATCTATTTCAGCCCCCGATGGACCTGGGGGTTTAGGAGCCTTATGACTCACTTTCCACGATGGACTCTTCTAGGCCTCGCTGCCTTAGGCATGATTCAAAGCGCAGCAGCCGATCACCCCACGACCCTCGAGAGCAAGGCCCAGCGCTGGGCGCAAGTGTCCTCTCTGACCAAAGAAGAACGCTCTCAAATCGCCAACGAAGGAATGAGTATCGAAGCGATTCGAAGCGACAGTGTTTGGGGTTTTGCTACCCCTGAGCAACTCGAGCGCCTCAAGGCAAAAGGGTTCCAGGTTCTAGGAAACTACTCGCCAGATCTGGGTCGTGGCGGGCATCAAGGCACCTTCGATTTCCCAGCTAAAGACGCTAAATTCCATAATTACGCTGAGACCACGGGCTCGCTTCGAATGCTTGCCTCAAGCCATGCCGATATCGCCCGCATGACCTCGATCGGAAAAACCGTCGAAGGGCGCGAGATTTGGGCACTACACATCAACACGGCTATGGAGTCGTTACGAGACAACACCAGTGCCAAACCTGGAATTCTGTATGTCGGAAACCATCATGCTCGTGAACACCTGAGCGTTGAAGTGCCATTGATGTTCGCTGAGCATCTGCTCAAGAATCGGAATACTCCCGCGATTTGGGCTCTTCTTGACACTCGCGACATTTGGATCATTCCGATGCTCAATCCCGATGGCGCCGAATTCGATGTCAGCACCGGAAAATATCAATATTGGAGAAAGAACCGTCGCAATAACGGCGACGGAACCTTTGGCGTCGATCTTAATCGCAACTACGCCTTCGGATGGGGAACGGGAGGATCGTCAAAAGACACTTCCAGTGACGTTTATATGGGGCCAACCTCCTTCTCTGAGCCTGAAACTCTTGCCATCAAAGCCTTTGTCGAAGGTCAGCCCAATCTGAAAGTGCTGCTCTCATTTCATACTTTCAGCGAGCTGATTCTTTATCCGTGGGGCGGAAAATATGACCCGATTTCAAACAAGCAAGACCTCATGGTTTTCGAAAAAATGGCGCAAACCATGGCAGGCTGGAATCGTTACAAGCCGCAACAATCGAGTGATCTCTACATCGCCAGTGGCGACACGACGGACTGGGCTTATGGCGAGCACGGGATCTTCGCCTTTACCTTCGAGCTTTCTCCGGCAAATACGGGTGGGCCTGGAGGCTTTTACCCAGGTGCGGGCATGATCGATAAGGCGTTTCAAGACAATCTCAAGCCCTGCCTCTATTTGCTGGAGCTGACCGACAACCCTCACCGAGCTGTTTCGGGGGCGCCATCAGGCTTCCTGAAAAGCTACGTGGCTCCCGCCCTCGAGCCGCACCAGTTCCTGAATTAAACGTCTCGATATCTTCTTCAAGTGAGCTCGCTTGCGTCTTAGCGAGGCCCAAGCGAGCTCACTCGTTCTGATCCTCACCAAATTTTAATTTGCAAATCTCGGGGCTCAACCGAAAATCTGGGGATGCGAACTCTCCTCATTTTAGCGCTCATCTTAGGGCTTTGCTCCGTCGCTCCTGCCGCCTACGCCAAACGCATCTCCTACGAACAGTACGCGAAAAAAAAGCCACGACTAGTGCTCGTGCTTTCGGTCGATCAGATGCGCGCCGATTATCTCACGCGATTTCGCACTCGTTTTCTTCCTGCGAAGCAGAAAAATGGCTTCCCTGGAGGGTTCCAGTACCTCATGTCAAAAGGCGCTTACTTCCCGATGGGCGAGTACGACGTGCTTCAGAACATGACCGGCCCAGGCCACGCGATGATTCTCAGCGGATCTTACCCCTATCAAATGGGCATTCCGCTGAACGATTGGTTTGAACCCGGAAGAGGCCCAACCTATTGCGTTCAGGATAATGCCAGCCCCGTGGTGACAGGAGGATCGAAAGTTCCGGGGCTATCGCCACGAAACTTTCTCGGAAGCACCTTAGGCGATGAAATTAAAAATGCAGGTCACCCCGCAAAAGTCGTTGCCGTGGCCTTGAAAGACCGCGCCGCCATCTTGCTAGGTGGACATCGCGCCGACCTGGCCCTGTGGTTTGACGGCAAGTCACTTCAGTGGACGACCAGTCGTTACTACTTGCCCCAAGGTGATCTCCCGTCTTGGATTCAAAAACTGTCTGAGAAACCACGTGAACTCAAGGGCCAGCGCTATGTCTGGAAAGCCAACGAAAAAACCACTGGGCTCTCGATCAGTGGCGATGAGGCCTTCGAACGTACCACCACTTTTGGCTCGTATGAGTCACTGGGTTTTCCATGGGGAGCTGAGCTCACGATCGACACAGCCATCGCTGCCACTAACGAGCTCAAGCTTGGACAAGGTGTTGGCCCCGATGTTCTTGCGGTCAGTCTATCCTCGCACGACTATTTGGCTCACCAACACGGAGCCAATTCTCGCGAACTTGAAGAAATGACGGTAGCTGAAGATCGGCTTTTGTCGCGCCTTTTGGGCCACCTGCAAAAAACCATTCCAGGCGGTTTGAGCCAAGTTGCGATTGCCCTAACAGCAGATCACGGTGGACCCTCCGCTCCCGCCTGGTTGGCATCGCAGGGCATGACGGCCGGAGACATCGACGAAGATGCGCTTTTGCGAGCGAGCAATGAGAAACTCAATGCCGTATTTGGAAAGCCCAAATCTGGAAAATCCTACCTTCGGTTTGTGAGCGATCTGAATTTTTTCCTCGATCCCGAGGTCTTGACCGAAAAAAATCTTGATCCCGCCAAGGTCCAACGCGAGGCCCTCGATTTTTTGGTTCAAACTCCAGGAGTGCTTACGGGCTTCACAAAATCCGAGCATCGCCTGCGCCTTCTGCCCGGAGGACTCTTCGAGCGTCAAGCCACACATGGATTCTTCCCGCCCCGCAGCGGCGACATTGTGCTGATTCCCAAGCCCTTTTTCCAATCGGCTGGCTCCCCGGTAAGCCACCAAACAGGCTATGCGTACGATCGCACCGTCCCGATCATCCTGGTGGCATCGGGAATCAAAGCGGGGGTTTACCCGAGTCGCGCAAACGTCATCGACATCGCGCCGACCCTCTCTTTTTTGCTCGGGGTTCTGCCTCCAGCAATGTCAGAGGGGCGCGTGCTTGAGGAGATTTTTGAAGAAACGAAAGCTGTTGCCGTCAAAGATCCAGGATAATCGGCAACACCGTAGGCTTTTTTCCAAGATTCGCTAAGAAGAACCGGCGAAGCTCAATACGCACGTTTTCTTGAAGATCGCTCTCGACACCAGTGGCGGCAAAATTCATTTCGTACTCGCGCACCAAGGTGCGTACCTTGTTCTTGGCTTCTTCCAAAAGCCAAGCCTCGACCTGCTCGCTTGCCAGGCCCCGGGCTAAAACGTCGGGACCTGCGATGATTCGGCGGCTATCCCGATTGCGAACCAACAGGGCGAAAACAACACCCTTTTCTCCAAGCTGCCGACGATCTTTGAGAACCAGCTTCGAAACGTCATTCCCTTCGCGCCCCTCAATCAAGACTCTCGGCTCTTCAATTTTCTCAGCCACTCGAATCGTCTCGGGCGTCACCTCTAGAATATCGCCATTAACGACCACCGGGCGCCGCTCCTCCGGAATTCCTGCCTCGCCAGCGAGTCGCGAATGATGAACTAAATGGCGATACTCTCCGTGAATCGGAACAAAGAAACGAGGCCTGATCGCATCAAGCATCGTGCGAAGCTCGGGCTTTGTAGCGTGGCCAGAAGCATGAATATCGTGAACGGCTTCGTAGAGCACCTCAGCTCCTTGCTTAAAAAGCTGATTGATCATTCGGCCGATAGCTTTCTCATTGCCCGGAATATAACGAGAACTCATGAGCACCAGATCGCCTTGGCCCAAACGAATCTGCTTGTGCTCGCCCTGAGCCATCCGCAACAACGCGGCGCCTTGCTCGGCCTGAGAACCGCTGGATACGACGATCACTTCATTTCGAGCGTACTCATCCAATTGATCCAAGCTGATCAAAACCGATGAAGCATTCTTGAGGTAACCCGCATCGATAGCGAGTTTCGAATTCTGCTCCATGCTTCTACCGGAAAGAATGACTTTTTTACCGAGCTTTTCAGCCAGTTCCAGAATCTGACCAAGACGCCCAATATTCGATGCAAACATCGCCACGACGGTCAAACCCCGAGCGGCCTGAAAAAGCTGCTCGAAGCTCTGATAAATGCGGCTTTCGCTCATGCTGTGATCGCAACGCTCGACATTCGTCGAGTCAGACATCAGGAGCAACACGCCTTCATCGCCAGCCTGTTCAAACCTCCTGAGATCGAGAGTTGAACCGTAAAAGGGGGTGGGATCGATCTTGAAGTCTCCAGTGTGAATGATTCGGCCGACCGGAGTATCAATTAATAAAGCGACGGCATCGACAATACTGTGGTTCACCGATTCTGGGGTGAACGAAAACTTTCCGAGCTCAATTCGATCTCTAGCTCGAAACACTCGAAGATCAACCGTATCGGCCAGTCCGTACTCCTCAAGACGCTTTCGAATCATCAGCGACGTGAAAAACGACGCATAAAGTGGCGCCCGAATGCCTGCTTTGAGCAAAAAAGGAAGAGCCCCAATGTGGTCTTCGTGCCCATGAGTGAGGATGATGGCACGCACCCGGTCTTTTCGCTGCTGAAGCCACGTGAAATCGGGAATCACGAACTCAACCCCAAAATGATCTAGATCTGAGAACAAGATTCCACAGTCGACAACGATGATCTCGTCCTCGTACTCGATCACCATGCAGTTCATTCCGATCTCGCCCAGCCCCCCGAGGGGCAAAATTCGCAGGGGAGCGTTCGGAGATTTCTGAGGTGATCCCAATTGGGATGCCATCAACCCACTCATCGGCTCGCGCCAACGGTTTTGGGCGTAGACGCATCCAGCGTCTGGCGGATTCGAGCGGCAATCACATCGGCTGCAATATCCGTTTCTTCGCCCACGGTAAGATCGGCGTATTGGCGTGTTGGCTCGAGAAACTCATGATGCATGGGTCTCACGGTATCGTAATATTGGCGAATAATGCCATCGAGACTTCTTCCTCGTTCACGAACATCGCGATGAAGACGACGAATGAATCGAATATCGGCTTCGACGTTGAGGAAGATTTTCAGGTCAAAAAGATCCCGAAGGTCAGAGTCCCAAAGCGTATAAATGCCCTCTAAAATGATCACTCGGCAAGGCCCCACGGGCTCGACATCGGAAGTACGCTGATTCGTACGGTAATCATAAACAGGAACATTCACCCGTGCCCCTTGTTTGAGCTGCTCGAACTGCGCCCTTAAGAGCGGCCAATCAAAAGCCTCAGGGTGATCGAAATTCACGGCCCCGCTTTCACCCGTCAGGGTTTCAGGGGGCGAGGGAAGATAATACGAGTCTTGATGCAAAAGAACGACAGAGGGGTCCGCCACCCGCTGAATGATCTTTTTGGCAAATGTTGTTTTTCCCGAACCCGATCCGCCGGCAATTCCTAATAAGAACATGGTCGGGGTGGGCTCGTAACACAGATCTGAGAAAACCCCAAACACGCGATCCCGCGGGCTCGCCCCTTCTCGTTACGGGTGATGCACCGAGGGAACCGAATACCGTTGATAAAACAGGCGAGAGAGCGATTGAGGGGTCTCATTCTCGGCCAAAGGTAACCGCAATCGATACCCCATGGGCAAACGCCCCCGGGCCGACCAGTAAAACGGGGCCAGTGCAGGATTCAGCTCGCGAAGCTCGCTCAGTCGTTCGGGCCGCCACTTAAATAGCCAAACCAATTCATCTGGCTTCACCGGCTCAGGCAGCTCGACTTCGAAATAACGCAACGGGAGATCGCGGGTAAGGCTGCCGAAGTACTTCTCTGACTCGCGCTCAATCTCAATCGCGGCCAACAAACAAGTAAAGAAGTTTTGGCTCGCAAATCCGAAGGATCGCCCACGATAGTTCCAGATCAGATCCTCGAGGCGGTTCGATGCTACTTGCCTTACTGCGCGCATCAATCCCATTCGGCCATGATTATAGGCGGTAACCGCCAAAGGCCAATTTCCCAGAGCATCGTAATTGGTCTTTAAAAGCCGGGCGGCGGCCTCCGTCGCGCGAATGGGGTCATTTCGCTCGTCGACATCCCCCCGAATCTTCAAATAAAGACGCCCCGTTGACCGCATGAATTGCCAAATCCCACTTGCGCCCACCTTTGAACGGGCCTTGAGGTTAAAACTGCTCTCGACAAAAGGAAGGCGAGTCAGCTCGAGGGGAAGGCCCTCCCTTCTGAAAACCTCCTCCATCATGGCCAAATACTTCCCCGACGCGATCAGTCCCTCGCGAAATCGGTCTTTTTGCCCCAGTTGAGCCCTGAGGCGTCGCCGATGAGCTGCATTGAGAAACTTATGCGGCTCTTGCACCCGTTCGAGGGCGTGCAAGGCCTGGCGCTCGTCTTCCGAAAGCGTCGGAGTTCTCAAGTCGGCACTCAGCTCGCCTGAGCGAAGAGTGCGATTTTTTTGATGTAGCGAAAGCAGCACCTTTCGCCACCGCTCTTTAGCGGCCTTTACTCGACGAGAAAGCTCTCGCGGGCCTGACGTCGGGTCGATGCTCACCACTTCGTAAACCACATCCACATAACGAGCATCGTGAATCACAGACTGATGCGTGCCATACTCACCATAGATGCGTTTCCAAAACTCGACTTGCTTCCGTAACTCGGTGGTCACCAAGAAGTCTGAATGGCGTTCAGGAGGCGCTGAAGCGCTAACCGAAGCTTCAGACCATGCCCCCAAAACAACAGCGATCCATAAAATCCGCGAAAGCAAACCACGCATGACCTCCGATCGTAGGCGTGAGAGCCGCTCGAAACAAGTTGCTGTTTTATTGACGCTGTTGGGAGGCGCGGCTCTCGTCACTCACGCCCCATCGATCGCGTGGGCTTCAAGTCAAGCCAGCCCACCCATTCGAATTCTCTTAGATGCTCCACCCGTGACCCTCAATCCTCGGATGACCCAAGACGCCAACGGCCAGCGCATCACGGCACTACTATTCCCCGCGCTCACACGGCTAACGAGCAAGCTGCAAGTAGAAGGCGACCTCGCTGAAAGCTTCTCTTCGAATAAAAAGCATCTCGAGTGGACGTTCAAAATTCGACCTCATCTACAGGACCACGGCGGCCAGCGTATCGATGCCAGTCTGCTTGCCGAGTGCTACTCGAATTATCGCAATCAAAAGCCCCTCGCTCTGGCAGTCCAAGCACTATCGCCATGGAAGTCGCTTAAAGCGTCAGGAAACGAAATTCGCTTCGAACTCGAGAAGCCTGACCCTTACTTTCATCGTAATGTCTCGGTGCTTCGGTATTTCCGCCAAATCGGACGCCCTGCCTGCACCCATCCCTCAGGAAGCGATCCACTGATTGGAGCGGGCGAATTTCGAGCCACGATCCTAGCCCAGCCCCCCGAAGGCGATCTTACGATCGAGGAGTTGCATCAGGGGCGCTTCGCTCCCCGGGCCCGATTGATTTTCGTCAGGGATGAAAACACTCGCATCATTCGGATGCTGCGCGGGCAAGCCGATGTCGCCCAGAATGCGTTCTCTCCAGCTCGGTTCCGTTGGCTGATGGAACAAAACGCCGATCGCTTTGCGCTCTATGAAGCCTCTGGAGTCAACGTCAGCTACCTTTCTTTCAATGTCCGTAACCCCATTCTGTCGAATCGCGATGTTCGACTGGCGTTATCCCACGCGATTCCCGTATCGGAGCTGATCGATGGAAAAATGGCTCGAATGGCCGATAAAGCGACCAGTTTCCTCTCGCCGCTATTGGCTGAATCGACTGCACCGCCCGCGATTGCTTACGATCTGAAGCGGGCCGAGTCCCTCCTGGATCAGGCGGGCTTCACCAGGCAAGGCGACACCCAACGGGGTCGACGATTCAGTCTTCGGTTCAAGACCACTCCACTGCGCGAAGGGCACGAGCCCGCAAGAATCCTTCAGGAGCAGTTTTCAAAAATCGGAGTCGACGTTCAGCTTGAAGTGGTTGAACCAGCAGTGTTCCTGGCCTCGATCAGAAGGGGAGCTTACGAGCTGGCCTTGGGCCGCTGGGTTGGGGTTGGTGACCCCTCGATTCTGGAGCGAACGCTTCGAAGCACCAGCTCGAGCAATCGGGCAGGCTATTCCAGCCCCGAGATGGACGCCCTGCTTGACCGTCAGGACTGGCGGCAAGCTCAGCTCAAAATGCTCGAAGACTTACCTTATTTTCCACTCTGGTTCTGGAAGAACGCCGTGTTAGTGCGAAAGGGCCTCATCGGAATCGATGCTTCAGCAATCTCGCTCAGCGGGGGTCTTCGTCCCCTGATGCAGATTCACGAAAAGCCCGAATCCTGAGACCCGGGAAAATTCGAAGACCTAGCGAAACTCAAGCGAAAGACGAGGAGTCTCCGTTCAATGTCATCAAAAAAAGCCCTCCGAATTCCGCGAGTTCTCTGCACAGCACTACCCACGCCGCAAAAGCCCACACTCATCGAACCCGATGAGGCGGCTCATCTTCATCAAGCACTACGACTGAAGAGCGGATCTCCAATCATCGCCATCGACGGCCGTGGACACGCGGTACCGGCACGCTACCTCGTTCAGGACCGAAAGGCTCTGGCCGAGGTCGAGCCAGGAGCCTCTCACGAGTCGCGCGAGCAAGATCAAGAGGGAGGCAACTTAGTACTCGAGATCGCCGTCCTCAAGGGCGATGCCATGAGCTGGCTCATCGAAAAGTGCGTTGAACTGGGAGTGCGACGAATCGTTCCTCTGTTGACCGACCATGCCGTAGTTCAGCTCGACAAGAAGGGCCTGGATCACTTCGTGGACCGCTGGCAGCGCATCGCCGATCAGGCCCTGAAGCAATGCGAACGGCTTCATCGCCTGCAAATCGATTCTCCTCGAACACTAGATGACCTGCTTCGCCAGGCTTTGCCTTCTGATCAAACGCGAGCCGTCGCTCTTGAACCGAAATCGCGAGTGGGTTTTGAGTCACCCGCTGAGCTCACCGAGTCGCTTTGGAAGGGAACTTCTGAATCTCATGTGTTGATCGGGCCCGAGGGAGGATGGAGCTCGCGTGAAATTCAGCTTTTTTTAGCTGAAAATCGGGCAAAAAAATTGCGCGCTCTTCACCTAGGGTCTCTAGTGCTTCGCGCTGAAACCGCTGGCTTACTGGTAGCTAGCTGTGCTGTTGCTCAGCATGCACGCGCTTCCTCGTCTCGCGAATGACTTGGCGATTGACAGGGCGCCACGCGAGCGGCGAAAACCAAAGCTATGAGCGACACCACGCGAACCGATTCGGCTCGACCATCGGGCTTAGACTTTCGTCCCGTTCACTCGGGCCTCGGATTTCACCCCTTTTCCGACGGATTGCCCTACGCCCCATCGGTTCCCTCGCGTCCTGCCAGCACCACCTCTGGAGCGGGCGCAACGGCAGCGGGACCCGCTCGTCCGGCATTCTTAAACCCTTTGCCGAACACGACCATCAACCCTCGAACACCGGTTCTCCAGCCTGCTCCGCGGCCGCTGTCATCTCCAATTCCCACGGCACTATTGCCACGACCTGAAGCGTTTTTGCGCCACGAGGCCCTGCAGAATTCTACCAAGACTGCGCCCCTCACGGCACCAGAGCCTGTCGAGAAGAACTTCAACTGGTTTTATCCCATCAAGCGGCTCTTGGCCTTCATGCTAGACGGTGTCTTCAACATGGTCGTCACGGCCGCTATTGTGACCTTAGCTCTTGCCAGTGCCGACCTTGAGCCTTGGTTTCTTCTTGATAGCGGCGTGATCGCGATTTCGGTGTTTTTTCTCACACTGTCTTGCTGGGCATTGATGACCGCCCAAGAAATCGCTTTCAAGACCACTTTAGGAAAGCGGCTCTTTGGGCTCAAGTTGCGCGGCTCGACTACCGCTATTTTCTTGCGCTCTTTTTTCTTCATCCCAAGCTTAGCGTTCTGTGGCGCGGGCATTTTTTGGTGTCTTTTCGATCGTGACAAGCGCTGTTGGCATGATCTGGCAGTCGACCTTCAACCCACTCGCATCACTGAACTTGCTCCATGAGTTCAACCAAAAGAAAATCGCTGGGCGGTAGGTCGAGCACGGCTCAAAAAATCGTCTCTCCGAGAGCCTTGAAGCGACTCCTGGGCAGTAAGAGAGGCGTTGTCTTCACCAACGGCTGTTTTGATATCCTTCACCCAGGGCATATTGAGTATCTCGAAGAAGCGAAGCGACAGGGCAAGTGGCTTGTGGTGGCACTGAATTCAGACGCCTCGGTGAAGCGCTTGAAGGGAAACGATCGGCCCGTGAATTCCTTGGGCGACCGCCAGAGAGTGTTAGCCGCTTTGTCCTGTGTCGACTTCGTGACTTCTTTTGAAAACGACACGCCTCTAAACCTCATTCACCTTCTCGGAGCTCGAGTTCGAGTGCTGGTAAAAGGGGGCGATTGGAAGCCCGATCAAATCGTCGGGGGAAAAGAAGTGCTCTCCTGGGGAGGCGAAGTCAAAAGCCTCAAATTTGTCGCCGGAAAAAGCACTACCGGTATTCTTAAAAAAATTCAGTCGCTCTAATCTGAGATTAAGCGCACTTCAGGAGCCCTTTGACCACTTCATCCGGTGCAAAGGGCTTCATATAGAAGAATTCAGCGCCATAATGGGTAACGGCAG
>JBDLQW010000188.1:0-3632 GCA_039800365.1 Pseudomonadota bacterium | reverse complement strand
AGCAAACTGAGTCCAACGACCATCAGGAGCTCCGGACACAAGAATCAAGGATTGAAGAGTTTCAAGGCGAGGGAACCATGACATTAAGGTCAACATCGCCCCCGCGGAGTGGCCCAAGATCGTCAAATCACTGGAATTATTTTTAACAATAAAAAGAGCTTCGGAAAAACTCGCAGCCACCGCTCTCTCAAACGTAACACTCTCTTCTTGATTGCTGAATCGCCGAGGGTATTCGTAGCCCCAGATCTGATGGGATTCCGAAAATTTATGTATTACAGGAAGCAGATAGTCCGATGTCAGTCCTGGGCCACCAGGGATCAAGAGAATCGCAGGGAGTTCTGGTCGCACGTCGGTGAAGCTACGGACTGCGGCTCCAAACGATAAAATGCGATGGAGGTCGCAGGCCATTTCGCTGGTCATGAGGTAAGCAGATGCTCAAAAACTTTGTTTATAGCAATTCATTTTTTTGTTTAGTGCTGTTGATTTCTTTGAACTCGCTTACTTTCGGAGGGTGTCACCGAAGACTTCCTGAGGCGCAGGAGGAATCGGGTATTCATATTTCTGCATTGCAGGCGCCCGTTACAGATCTTGATCCCATTCGGGCATCCGATACAAATACCCAGTTTATCATTAATAATGCATGGAATGGGCTCGTTTCGTGGTCTTTAGAAGAGGGAATTCAGCCTGCACTCGCTGAGCGTTGGCAGTATCTTCAGAATGGAAGAAAACTTGTCGTGAAGTTGCGGCAGCGTCTTCACTTCTCCGACGGATCTCCCCTCCTGGCTATGGATGTTGTCCGGCACTTTGATCGTCTCGTTCAGACTAAAGGCTATTTTCAGCATTCCTACCAAGGGGTCCGAATTTTTTCTCGTTCGAGGTATGAAGTTGAGTTTCATCTCAAGGCACCTGATCCAGACTTTTTGAATCTTCTTGCCGGAACGCCGGGAAAGATTGTCAAACGTGGCGTTTCGAGTGGAGGCGGTTGGGTTGGGGCTGGACCTTTCGTTCCCGAGCGCACAGATTACGGGTGGCGTCTCAGGAGGGGGGTGCATGACTTTGAGCCTCAAGTTGGCCCGAAGGAAATCAGGTTTCCAGTACTCAGTCCGGAGCTTGCAATTGATGCTGCTAGGCGAGGCGCCGTTGACGATCTGGTTCTTTTTGAGTTTCCATCTGGAACCGATTTGGGATCGTTTGGCTTCAATAAACTGGTTCAGCCGCTTTGGGCTACCTGGGCAATAGGCCTTAATCTGAAGTCACCAAAGCTGCAGAATCGTGATTTGAGATGTGCCCTTCTTCGTAACTATCGATCCGAAAACTTTGTTTCCCAGGTTGAGCCCTCTCACCTTGTTGCAAAAGGAATGGTGCCATTTGGAGCTGCGGGCTATCTCAGCTTGGATTGGCCGCCCGAAGAGGTTCGCAATCAAGGTAAAGGAAATCCTATACCTATAGAGCTTTTTATACCTGAAGAGCTGCCGAACTTTCCTAGCGTTCAACAGTTTCTTTTACGATACAACCCGGCTTCTGGTCTTGCGGCCTTTGTCCTTCGCAAGGCGCCCTTTCGATGGATCATTGATCGACTTTCTACGCTGGATATGCCGGCATTCCTGCTGTCGTTTAATGCTGAGTTACCCGCGGCTAGGTTTTTTCTTGAGTCATTGCATAGTCAGGCGAGCGGAAATCTTTTTGGCCTAAAAGATCGAGTAATTGATAAAGTTGTTGAGGATACTCGTTCAGCTGAGTTTTCGGCTGCATTTCTGTCGCAACGCTACGGTGATTTTCACTCGCGATTGAGAGATATTTGTGTTGCCGCGCCATTAATGCAGGTCAAGCATGAGGCATGGGTTCGGTCTTGCGTTGAGGGGGTTCGGTTGTCGCCGGTTTCGGAGGGCTATTTTTTAATTCGCGGAGTAAGAAGTCGATGCAATCGAAAACACTGAGCGCGGTAATTCAGAAGACTTTCCTTTGGTGGGGGTTTTTTCCGCTAGTTCTGGCTTTTGTCGTGGTTGGTTTTTTACAGACTGTGATGATCGCCCGTTCGGAGGCGTCGAGTTTAGCAAAGCGTTTTGAGGCGGCCAAGCATCGTTGGGCGCAAGAGATTTTGAGAGGTGATTCTGCTCAGTTGATGCAGGAGGCCAGAGCTTTGGTCCTCACCGAGAACTGGCAATGCGCAGTAATAGTTGATGAGAGTAATCGTATTGTTGCGGCTTATCCGCGTGGCGATTGGCTAGGTCTTCCTGTGAATGAGGTAAACTGTAATAGAAAATATTGGCAGTTTGATCTCTCCTCTCGGGGAGTCGCACGAGTCTTTTGGATTCCGCAATTGATGACTAACAGCATGAGGATGATTGCGGTCGAGGGGGTTGTTTTACTTGCGACAATCGCTGTGTTTTTTTTACTCATGCGCCAGATGAGTTCTCGCCTGGAGGCATATGCATCCGGGGTAAGAGAGGCTATCAGGGCTCTTCAGGGAAACACCGTTGAAGGATTCAATAAAGAAGGCTGCGATTCATCTCCTGAGATTGAAGAGCTAAAATGGATTCGTGAATCTATCGCTTTACAGGGTCTGCGCCAGCAAGAACTGATGACTGCTCGAGAACGCATGGCTGCAGCTGAGGCCCGCGCTGAGCTGGCAGATCAGGTTGCTCATGATATCCGAAGTCCTGTTGGCGCATTAAAGGCCATCAGAGGTGGTCTCCACGGCGTTGATTCCGATGTGCTCGCGGTAGTGGACTCGGTCATTGAAAGAATTACTCGAATAGCGAGATCTCTTTTGGAGGATCGAACAGCTCGGGTTTCACCAGTTCAGTCCTGGTTGAGCGGTTTTTTGGCTGAAAAGCGCGCGTTGCTGGCCCAAATGGCACCTTGCTGTCAACTGCTATGTGACATTTTAGGGGATAATCAGGCAGTGCAAAACTCTGTGATCAAAGCGGTGCCGAAGATTGATTCTGGCGCGCTTCAGCAAGTCCTCTCTAATCTAATAAATAATAGCGCCGAGGCGATTGGTTCTGGCGACGGGACTATTATTATTCGAGTTTCTCTTCTTGGGTCAGGGAAAAGGATGTTGTTTTCAATTGACGACTCTGGCCCTGGGTTTCCATCGGAGCTTCTTATCCCCGGCGCGCTTGCTTCCCCTGTTGCATCTTTAAAAGAAGGTGGACATGGATTGGGTCTCGTGGGTTGTGCCCGGCTCATCAGAGCGGTTGGCGGAGAGATGACCCTTGCCAATGGAGGACGTTTGGGCGGGGCATCTGTTGCCGTGACCTTAGAGATCAGTCAGTCTCAAATATGCTAAACTGGGCCCGCCCTCTATGACACCGGAGCGGTAAGCTCAAGATTATGGAAAGCCGCGTAAATGTGAAGGAATTCCTCGAGTCGTGACGCCTTCTTGGTCGTCACCCAGGTGCGACGAGCTAAGCGCGCCAGGTTCGCCCGAAGCATCGCAAACGTGTGGTTGATCGCAAACAGGGGGTCAAAGGAATGATCCTTAAGTTCGCCCTGTCCTGCGATCACAGCCCGCTTCGAGGGGTGCCTCTGGTGCTTCAGACCAGGGTAATGCTTTGCAATCAGAGCTCGGTACGAGAGCTCTTCATCGGAAACGAATTGGGTCTGAGGAGTGACATAAGGCTGTACGG
>JBDLQW010000187.1:0-13744 GCA_039800365.1 Pseudomonadota bacterium | reverse complement strand
ACCCGAAACTTCATTCGTAAAAATAAGTCCGCTGCCGCTTCTGGTCATCCATGGCGAGAAAGATCCAGTGATTCCGGTTCAGTTCGGCCGCAGAATCTTTGAGCTTGCGAAAGAGCCCAAGGAGCTCTGGCTCATCCCAAACGGTCAGCACTTGGACACGATGTTTCGGGAAAAAGGGAAGTATCGAGATCGCCTAGTCGATTGGCTGGAGCAACATCGCTTGCGGTGACCCGACTATTGGAGTTCCGTGTTTGCGGTTCACGCACCTGCTCCCGGCGACGCTCTTTGAAAGAGTCGCTGTCTTTCAACGTGAAGATGTCTGGCTACAATCAGTGAGGCGCGCCAGCGTGAATGAGCACTTTCACGTCAGTGCGGAAAATGACTTCGAGCTTATTGGGATAAATCAGCTTGCCTACGATTCCTTCACCGAAGTTGGGGTGCTTGATCTTATCGCCTAAAGCAAATTTTGACTTCAGAGTGTAAGGCTTGAAAGGCGCGTCTCGGTGCGCAGCCATGAGTTTTTCCCATTCGGCTTCGATGGTCGTTGCGTTGGCAGCTTCAGACTCGGCCTTTTTCGTGGCTCGTTTTTTCTTCGGAGCCGCTTCAGAGACCCCTTTGGGGGCTTTGTAGACGTGAATTTTCTTGCAGGTCTTGCATTCCACTTTAGCGATCTGGTCGCCTTTCATGGCGACGATGGTGTGAGCGAGATCCATTTTGCAGCTGGTGCAGAAGGCGAGTGTTTCTTGAGCGACTGCGGACTTTGCCATGGCGTTCCTCCTGAGGGCGGCCAAAGGGCTCACCCGGTGATCGGGAATTTGAGTAAATCGTTGAAATTCCTTATAGAGTACCGGAGTGGAAAATCAAGCGCGAAACCCCGAGTCGCGTCGGGCCGAGCTTTTACGAAAAGCCCGCGAGATCAGTACTTTGCCCGGCGTTTACTTAATGAAGGACGCTTCAGGGTCCATTCTCTACGTCGGTAAGGCCAAAAATCTCAGAAATCGGGTGTCCTCTTACTTTCAGGCAGCCCGTCACGAACGCCTTCGAACCGAGCTTTTGGTGACGGCGATCGAGGCGTTTGACCTCATTCTTACTGAAACCGAAAATGAGGCTCTGATCCTTGAGTGCACCCTGATCAAGAAGCATCGTCCGCGCTTCAATGTGCGACTGAAGGACGATAAGGGCTATCCGTATCTGAAGATCGACCAGGCGCAGGCTTTTCCAAAAGTCGAGTGGACCCGCAGAGTTAAGCGCGACGGTGCGCGGTATTTTGGCCCTTTTCCTTCGGCTTGGTCCGCTCGCCAGACTTTGCAGCTGCTCAACCAAACGTTTCGTTTGCGAGATTGCTCTGACAATACGTTTCGGCATCGCAGCCGGCCCTGTCTTTTGTATCAGATTGACCAGTGCTCAGGGCCTTGCGTGCGTTTGATCGATGAGGCCGGATATCGTGAGGCGATCGCGCAGGTCATGGCGATTCTTGAGGGTAAGGCCGACGGACTGTTGTCAGACCTTCGCCAGCGCATGCAGGAGGCCGCGGAGGTTGAAGACTTCGAACGGGCGGCTCATTTTCGAGATCAAATGCAGGCGCTTGAAGGAATTACGGCGATTCAAGGGGTACAGGAGGCCGGCTCAGAGCGAGACCGCGATGTCGTCGGCATTGCTCGAAATGAACGTGTTTTTCATGTGGTGATTCTGCAGATTCGTGGCGGGAAGCTCTTGTCGGTACGTCACTTCGATGTGCAGAACGCCGACGCCTCTCAGTCTGATGCTGAGATTTTAGGCGAGATTCTCTCGCAGTATTACGTCGCATTAGAAGAGCGCCCCGATGAAACGCAGGCGGGAGGATCGGGGCTGAGTCGCCCAACCGAGATTTTACTTCCGGTAGCACCAGAGACTGCCGAACTCGAAATGCTCGAGTCGAGCTTGGGTCTTCGGGTTCGGGTTGCCGAATCCGCGATCGATCAGCAGATTCTAGGAGTCGCAAGGCAGAACGCTCAGTATTCCGTCGAACAGAACGCGAAGCATGGAGCGGGCCATGGAATCGAGGCGCTTGAAGAGGTTCAGGAGAAGCTGGGCCTTTCAAGACTACCTCAGCGTATTGAGTGTTTCGATAACTCCAATATCCATGGAGAAGATGCAGTGGCGTCGCGCGTGGTTTTTGTCGATGGGGCGCCAGATAAGAATCTCTATCGTCGCTATAAGATCAAGACGGTGGTTGGCGCCGATGATTTTGCGACGATGCGAGAGGTGCTGGGGCGTCGTTTCGCGGCGCTCGGTCGCGCGGGAGATGAGCTGCCTGATCTGGTCGTCGTTGACGGTGGCAAGGGGCAGCTTGCTCAGGCCGTGGCGATTCTCGATGAGCTGCAAGTGCAAGGCGTAGCAGTCGTTGGTCTTGCTAAGGCTCGAACCGAAAGCGACTTCAAGGCCAAAGAGGTCAAAGCATCGCTCGAGCGGATCTTCATTCCTGGTCGAAAAAATCCCGTGGCGCTCTTGCCTCACATGGCAGCCTATCAGCTCTTGGTTCACGTGCGAGACGAGGCGCATCGCTTTGCCATTTCGTATCATCGCACGCTTCGTGACCAGCGAACATTGGGGCGCTCTTCGGGGCAGAGGAAGAAGTCATGATTCTTATTTTTTTAGCACTGGTTTCAGGGGCCTTTTTTGGGGTCTTTTTGTCGGAGTTTACGACGTTTTTGCCGCAGCTGAGTGAGGTCTCGAAAATCATCATTCAGTTGATCAAGGCGATCGCTGTTCCGCTGCTTTTTTTCGCCATCGTGAATGCGGTTTCTCAAACGTTGGTGACTTGGCGCCAAGCTGTGAGGCTCTTTTTGGTTTCGGGTCTGAACGCTACCGTGGCTTTGGCGATCGGGCTTGGGCTCTCGCACCTCGTTCAGCCGGGCAGGTTTCTTCGGGAGTTGTGGTCGCAGTCGGGCGCGACAGGGGGGAGTGCCGCGCCGCCGGTGCTGCCGGAGTGGGGCTTCTGGAAAACGCTTTCGTCGTGGATTCCAACGAGCGTCGTACAGCCTTTTTATGAAAATGCGGTGATTCCGGTTGTGGTCTTGGCCCTCGTTTTTGGTTTGGCTTTGAAGCACGAAGACGAGAGCTCGCCCATTCGTGAAGTCTTGACTGCTTTGCAGCGGCTCGTCGAGCGCATGCTGTTTTCGGTCACTCGGTGGATTCCGTTAGCGGTTTTTGCATCGGTTGCGGCATCGGTGGCCAAGAGTGGTTTTCGACCGTTTTTAGGGCTTTTTCCTTATCTGGGAGTGGCGATTTTGGGGCTCACCCTGCATATTGCGGTGACCTATCAGAGCTGGATCGTGTTTTTTGCGCGGATTTCACTTCGCAGGTTCTGGCGCGAGGCTCGCGAGCCGATCGTTCAGTCTTTTGCTACCAATAGCAGTTTGGCCACTTTGCCGTTCACGCTGCGAGCTTTAGATCGCTTGGGGGTTTCGCGCCGCGCATCTGCTTTGGGTGCGTGCGTGGGCACGAATCTCAATAATGATGGCATCGTGCTTTATGAGGGCATGGCTTTTCTTTTCGTGGCGCAGGCCATGGGACTGGATTTGTCTTGGTCTCAACAGGTTGCGGCGGCCGGCTTGTGTTTGGTGACCGCCATGGGGATTGCCGGGGTGCCAGAGGCCGGATTTGTTTCGTTGGCCTTGGTGCTGAGCACGGTGGGAATTTCGACCGAAAATTTGGGCTTGTTGCTGTCGGTCGATTGGATTTTGGGTCGAGCGCGCTCGATCACCAATGTTCTGAGCGACATGGTCGTGTCGATTGCCGTGGATGATCCGCGGCTTGATGATCGTTCTTGAGATTAAATCGGCAAATTGAGCCCACTCAGCGCGAGGCTTGCACGGGCAAATCTTTCCCGTTCAGGGCAACGGTCCGAACTCCGAATAAGAGAGTGTCGGCGATGGATCGCCTTGAACGCACGGAGAGGAGTCTCGAATGTCGAATTCCAAAGCAACTTCAGAGTGCCTGTCTCAGTCTCAATCTCAAGACAGTTCAAGTCTTGAAGAAGTCGGACCGAGGCATTCGTCAGGAGCGCTGTATGTTTCGGCGCAAGAGGTGCTTCAAAAATACAGTCATTGCGCGCATTGTCATGCGCGATTGCACTTCACTTATTTGACGGATTTTAGCCGAAATACCACACAGGAAACGGCGCGATGCCCTGAGTGTCAAAATCAAGCGCATCGGGTGATGCATCGGTTGCAGTAACCTGCCTGCCTGTGCCAGAACCCTGGCATGTCGCTTCGGTCGTGGCGTGGGTTTCTTCCTCAAAAAACAGTGTTGATGGTCCGCCCTGCGGCAAAGTCCGTAGCTCTTTCATCGACACCGCCCGAAGGGGTTCGGGTAACGCAAGACTCTCAAGGTCTCTTGCGTGCGAGCGCTACCTCGGCACCTATTGAACCAAAAAGTGTTTCTCAGCGGCTTCGTGAGGGCCCCTCCGATCGCCCCTTGCCCTCGGTTGAGGGCTCCGGTTTTAAAGATTCGAGCACTTCCTCTTCTCGGGCTTCTTCCGCTTCCAATTCGGCTCGTGTTTTGGTGCTGCTTGAAGCCGAGCCCTCCGTTTCTGATCGAGCTTTTTTGTTCAAAATGCTCGCTGCCATTCAAGTTGCCGAAAGTCAGGTGGTTCTTGAGTGGGGAGAGTTTCCACAAGCGCGTCCTGCTGTGGCTTTGGGCTTTGGTTTGAGCGAAAAAAAGGATCAGCGGTTTCACTCGTTTCGTCAGGATCGAATTCTCTTGCCGAGCTTGACGGCCATTCAAACGGACCTTGCGATCAAGCGGCAGGTTTGGGAAACACTGAAGTCGATTCAGGTCCGGTTGCAGATTTTAAGTTAATCGAGCAGCGGCCAGAGGATTCAAGAAAGGCAGCAGTCGCATGATTTCGAGTGGTTTTTTCTTTTTCCTAGTGATCGGTCTTACCGTCTTGTCGATGAGCGTGAAGATCCTGAATGAATACGAGCGAGGCGTCGTTTTTCGTTTAGGACGTGTGATTGGAGCCAAGGGGCCTGGGCTGATCTTCTTGATTCCGGTGATCGATAAGATGTTTCGAGTCGATACGCGCGTGGTGACTTTAGATGTGCCTCCTCAAGATGCCATTAGTCGCGACAACGTGACGATCAAGGTCAATGCCGTGGTTTATTTTCGCGTGGTTGACCCGAATCGTGCTGTGGTCGAAGTCGAGAATTATTTGCTGGCGACTTCTAAGTTGGCGCAAACCACGCTGCGCTCGGTGTTGGGACAAGTTGAGCTAGATGAGTTGCTCGCTTCGCGTGAGGCGATTAATCAGCGCCTACAAACCATTCTCGATTCGCAGACGGGGCCTTGGGGAGTGAAGGTCTCAAACGTGGAAGTGAAGCAAATTGATTTGCCCGTAGAGATGCAGCGAGCAATGGCCCGACAGGCTGAGGCCGAGCGCGAGCGACGGGCCAAGGTCATTTCTGCCGAAGGAGAGTTGCAAGCGTCACAGACTTTGGCAGAAGCGGCCCGCGTGATGGCTTCGAGCCCCACCACTCTTCAGCTGAGATACCTTCAAACACTCGTAGAAATTTCGAATAACGGCAAAGCCACCGTGATTCCGCTTCCAATCGATGTTCTCCGTCAGTTTGCTGGCGGAAATTCGGGAGGCTGACGAAAAGAACTAGCATTGTGTCTCGCTCGCCTTCACACTGAAGGCAGGCATGATGCCGTCGATTCAGGGGAGAAGGATTCTCCCCGTTTTTTTTGTGATTTTGAGCTTCTTTCACGCGCTCTCGGCAAAATCGGCCAGCGCGCCCCCAAAAATTAGGGTGCTTCTCGATTCTGGAGTGTCGGCGCTCGAGGTCTCGGGGTGGGACTTGAGCTTGAGTGCGGAATCCTCGAAGGGTTTGGGAGATGCTGGAATGTCTCTTTCCGGTCGGCGCTCGGTGCGGTTGCAGTGCCGAAATGGGAGAGTCGTGGCTCGCAGCATGGGGCGAGAGTTCAGTGCCACCCGCGTTCGAATGACCAGTCCAGTGGGAAGTCTTTTTTGGTCTTCGCGTCTCATTCGCGAAGAGTTGAGCGTTCAACCAGGAAAGCAAGGCTGTCTGGTGGTGAATGCGTTAGATCTCGAAAAGTACTTGGATGGTGTCGTGAATGGCGAGTTCTCGGCGCGTTGGAATGCTGAAGCGGTTTCGGCACAAGTAATCGCGGCGCGCACTTATGCCCTTTATCAGATGCGTGAGGCTCGCGCCAAGCGGGCGCTTTACGACGTCGACTCGACTACTCGTGATCAAGTGTATCTGGGCACTGCGGGCGAAGAGGCACGAGCCAGTCAGCTAGTTCAGAAAACGCGGGGTTGGGTCTTGGTCGCCGGAGCCGGCGCGAGCGTGGCACCGATCAAAGCGTTTTATCATTCCACTTGTGGAGGCATCACGGAGTCGCCTGAGTCGGTTTGGGGAAAGTCTCAGCCCGGAGTGAGCGGGGCAGTGCTCTGTCAGTTTTGCGGCACTTCACCGCGACTGGTTTGGGAGCTTTCGATGAGCCGAGCTCAAGTCGATGAAGCGTTGATGCCGCTCGGTTTGGGGCCTGTTTCGGTGATCGAAGTGGCATTGCGTTTTCCTTCGGGAAGGGCGCGAAGGGTGCGCCTTGGGTTTGAGAAAGAGCGTGGCAAACGGGTATTCAAAGATCTTCCAGCATCTCAGTTGCGGATGCTCTTGGGTCCTGAGCGCTTTCAGAGCACGGCCTTTGAAGTGGAACGTACCGCGTCTTCTGACTGGATTTTTCGCGGCCGTGGGTATGGCCATGGTGTGGGTATGTGTCAGTGGGGGGCAAAAGAGATGGGTGCGGCCGGCTACTCGGCGCGCGAGATCTTATCGCGTTATTATCCTCAAGCTCGGCTCGAGCGAGCCTGGTAAGGGCGCTCTTGGCGCTTGATTGCTTGAGGGCAGAGTGAGAAACCCTCGAGCACGAATGTCATCAAAAACGTCATCAAAAATTCTCGAGAAGAACTGGGTCGTTGGTCCTTTCCAGTGTAATTGTCGTTTGATTGCTTGCGATCAAACCGGAGAGGCGGCGTTGGTCGATCCAGGAGACGAAGCGGCTCGGTTGATGGAGGCGTTGCGAGACTTGAAGACGCCTAGCGGTGCTCAGGTTCGGGTTCGGTATCTCTTGCACACTCATGGGCATCTTGATCACGTGGGAGCGACACGCGATTTGCGCGAAGCTTTACAGAGTCAAAGCCAAAGTCAAAACCAAGACCAAGACCACAAGTCAACGGATGTCGATGCTTTAGCTCCGAAGATTTTGCTGCATTCCGGCGACGAGCCGCTCTACCTTCAGTTGCGGCAGCAGGGGCAGCTTTTTGGAATCCGTTATCGCGACCCTTTACCCTTAGACGGCTATCTCGAGCATGACCAAGAGTTCAGGGTGGGGGCCCTTCGCGTTTCCGTGATTCATACGCCTGGCCATAGCCCAGGCAGCGTGTGTTTACGGCTTCATGAAGATTCAGACGCAGGATCGCGCGAGACGATTTTCTCGGGTGATACTTTATTTCAAGGAAGCGTCGGGCGCACCGACCTCTGGGGCGGCGATCAAGACCTCATGTTTCGGAGCATTCGAGAGCGAATCTTGCGGCTGGATGGGGATACTCGAGTTTGTCCCGGCCATGGACCTGAAACAACGGTTGGCCTTGAAAAACGTTCGAATCCTTTCTTGATTTGATGGGAGAGATGCTCATGAGTTCGCGGCTAAAATTTGTTGTCGAAAAGCAGACGGTCGACGCCGTAGGAGTTCCTCGCGCTCGGGTGGGACGAATGACGCTTCCAGGCTCTCTGGGGCAAGAGCACGTCATTGAAACTCCGATCTTCATGCCCGTAGGAACGCAGGGTACGGTCAAAGCGATGAGTCCCAGCGATCTTCATGCAATGCAGGCTCGAATTATTTTAGGGAATACGTATCACTTGTATTTGCGGCCTGGGCATCAGCGAGTCGAACGCCTGGGCGAGCTTCATCGGTTCATGAATTGGTCAGGCCCGATCCTCACCGATAGTGGAGGGTTTCAAGTTTTCTCTTTGGCGGGATTAAATAAGATCGATGACCAAGGGGTGACATTTCAGTCGCACATTGATGGGAGTTCTCATCGATTCACTCCTGAACTTTCTATGGAGATTCAGCGAGCGCTGGGTAGCGACATCGTCATGGCGTTCGATCAATGTCCGCCGTATCCCGCAACTCCCGAGCAAGTTCAGGCGGCGATGTCTCGAACCCTCGCTTGGGCAGAGCGCGGTCTTCGTGTTGATCTCAAGCCCCATCAGATGCGCTTTGGGATCGTGCAAGGGGGGCTTTACGAAGAGCTTCGAATTCAGTCTGCGCGAGAGATCACCGCAATGCCTTATGATGGCTTTGCCATCGGAGGCTTGTCGATTGGCGAGAGTCCCGATCTGATGCAGAAGATGGCGCGATTCACGGCACCACTTCTTCCGCTGGATCGCCCTCGCTATTTGATGGGCGTTGGGCGTCCTGAGGATTTAGTCGAAGGCGTACGGGCCGGGATCGATTTATTCGATTGCGTCATGCCTACGAGAAACGCTCGCAATGGAACGCTCTTTACCAGTCATGGAAAGGTAAATATTAAGAATGCCCGATACGCCGATGATGCTTCGCCTTTAGATCCTGAGTGCCCTTGTGAGACTTGCACTCAGTACTCTCGGGCTTACCTTCGGCATCTGTATGTGGCGGGTGAGGCGCTCTCAGCCCGACTGAATACGGTGCACAATCTGACGTACTATCTGCGACTCATGCACCAGATGAGACAGGCGATTCGGGAGAATCGGTTTGACGATTGGGCAGAATCTTTTTATACCCAATCAAATGCACAACGTTATCAATAAGTTGGCCGGGGGTTTTTCGTCGTTTTCTCGCGTCTTGATGGGCTTCAGTGTCGCTCTAGTGCTGAGTACCTCAGTCGCTTTTGCTGAGGAAGCGGCCCCGTCGGTTCCCGCATCAGGAGCGGTAGCTGCGGTAGGCGCTCCGGCTCGTCCAAGCACTTTCGAGACGATCATGCCATTCATTTTGATGTTTGGTGTGATGTACTTTTTGATTCTTCGCCCTCAGCAGAAAAAGGCCAAAGAGCAGCAAGAAATGCTCTCGAAGCTGAGCGGAGGCGATGAAGTGATCACCACTTCAGGAATTCTGGGGCGTGTTCACTCGGTGGCAGAAAAAGTGGTCACTTTAGAAGTGGCTGATAACGTGCGCATGAAGTTTCTGCGCAGTCAGATTGCGCAAAAAGTTTCTGGTGAAATGAAGTCCTAAAAACTCGATAAAAATCAATTTCAGACAAGGAGCGTCCGATGAGTCGCAGTTGGTGGGGTAAGCTGTGGA
This sequence comes from Pseudomonadota bacterium, assembly GCA_039800365.1. Taxonomy (GTDB): domain Bacteria; phylum Bdellovibrionota; class UBA1018; order UBA1018; family UBA1018; genus CAIOHW01. Next base: position 4,402 of record JBDLQW010000187.1, on the reverse strand, counting down.
TTCTGGTTTTTATGACGGTTTTGGCAGTGGCGTACGTCGTTCCGACGCTCACTCAGCTAGATCCGGAGAAGTCGAAGTTTCCAGTAAAACAAAAAATGAACTTGGGTCTCGACCTACAGGGCGGGCTCTACATGGTTCTGGGTGTCGATTTCGAGAAGGTGTACCGCGACGTCGTTGAGAGGCAGATGTCGTCGTTTCAAGCTCGAATTCGCGAAAAGGCGATTCCCATTTCGGCGATTCGAACCGTTCGCGAAGGACTTCCGACTGATGACCCCCATGTTGTGGTGGAACTTGCTGCAGACCAGGTAGCGGAGCTTTCGGCTCTCGCAAAGAAAGAGTTTTGGAGTCTTCGGCTTGCCGGTGAATCGCCAGGAAAGCTCGAGTTTGGGCTGTCACGCGAGTATCGCCAAGAGATTCGTGAGAAGACACTCAGTCAAAGTATTGAAGTGATTCGCAACCGAATCGATGAGTTTGGTGTTGCTGAGCCAGCGATCACTAGCCAGGGTCTGGACCGCATTGTGGTCGAGTTGCCAGGAGTGAAAGAGGTCGAGCGCGCCAAGGAGTTGATCGGTAGGACGGCGAAGCTTGAGTTTCGCATTGTTAATGACAAGGGAATGTCGCCGGATCGGGTGGCAGCCTTAGTGGAGTCGATTGAGAAGGAGCAGGGAATCGCTTTTAAGGGCGGCGCCGATCAGAAATTCTCAGAGTACGTTCGTCAAGTGAATGCGGCTGCTCAAGGGAAGATTCCAGAGGGCTCTGAGATCGCCTTTGAAAGAGCGCGGCTACCCCATGGCGAGTACGTCGCTGGGGGCCAGGTGCCCTATTTGCTGTTCTCGAAAACAGAAGTCACGGGCGATGACTTGCAGGACGCCCAGGTGCAGATCAATCCCGAAGATCAGCGTCCGAATGTGGGATTTTCTCTGAATCCACGGGGTGCATCGAGCTTTGAGAAGTTGACCGGTGAGCACGTGGGCGAGCGCTTGGCGATTGTTCTCGATTCCATCGTTCACTCGGCTCCGGTCATTCAGACGAAGATCGGCGGTGGCCGTGGGCAGATCACTTTGGGTTCTGGCGGAGGCGATCAGATCCTGAAGGAAGCCAAAGATCTCGCGATTGTTCTTCGGGCCGGAGCTTTGCCGGCACAGCTGAACTTTTTAGAGCAGCGGGTGATCGGTCCTTCTTTGGGGCAAGATTCCGTGAAGTCGGGGGCCTTGGCCGCTCTCGTCGGCTCTTTGGCCGTGTTCTTGTTTATTTTGTTCTATTACCGGGTCAGCGGAATGATCGCAGTGATTTCGTTGGTTCTGAACGTGGTTTTCGTTCTGGCGATTTTGGTAGGACTTGATGCCACGCTCACGCTGCCTGGGATCGCGGGTATTGCTTTGACCGTGGGAATTGCCGTCGATTCGAATGTGGTGATTTATGAGCGCATTCGAGAAGAGCTTCGAGCAGGAAAAGCGATCTACGGAGCCGTGGAGCAGGGTTTTGCGAAAGCGTTTCGCACGATTTTGGATGCCAACGTGACGAACGCGGCTGCAGCGATCGTGCTGTTAATGTACGGCACCGGACCCATCAAGGGTTTTGCGGTGTCGTTGTTGATCGGAATCATCACCACGTTGTTCACAGCAGTTTTCGTTTGCCGGCTTTTCTTCGACGCTTATTTGAAGCGTTTAGAGCAGGCACAGAAAACCACGTTGAGTATTTGAGTGAGAGGGGCCCCATTGCTGCGGTAATGGTAGGGCTCATCGAGTATCCTAGGAGAGAGACTCATGTTCGAATTGATTCGTCCAGGAACCCAGATTGATTTCGCCGGTAAGCGGCATTTGTTTGTGGGGCTTTCGATTTTATCGGTGATCGTAGGCGTGGTGCTCTTTTTTACCAAGGGCCTGAATTACGGCATCGATTTTACCGGGGGCGCTGAAGTGCAGATTCGGGCCCCACAGGGCTGGGATATTGCTCGCGTTCGAAGTGAGATGGGGCGTGAAGATTTGAAGGGGCTGAAAGTGGTTCAGCTCGGCGAAGCAGGAAGCCCTGAGTTTTTGATCAAGGCCCAAGGCTCTGAAAGCGAATTGAACCAAGTGTCTCAGCGAGTCGAGAAAGTCTTGGCTTCGGCTTCTGGACCAGGACAGTACGAAGTGCAGCGAGTGGATGTGGTGGGGCCAGCGGCGGGAAGCTCTCTACGGAAAAGCGGCTTTTTGTCGATGTTTTATGCCTTGCTCTGCATCTTGATTTATGTCGCCCTGCGCTTTGACGTTCGATACGCCCCAGGCGCAGTGCTGGCGCTTTTTCATGATACGGTGATCACGGTCGGCATTTTCATTCTCACTCAAAAGCAGTTTGATTTGCTGACCCTTGCGGCCTTGCTGGCTCTGATCGGGTATTCGAACAATGACACGATCATTGTTTTCGATCGTGTTCGTGAGACCCTTCAGGCGAATCCCAAGCTTTCGATCGAAGAAGCAGTGAACAAGGCTACTAACGAAACCTTGGGACGTACGATTTTGACTTCAGTAACGACCTTTTTCTCGGCTGCCGCGCTTTGGGTTTTCGGTGGGCCGGTCATTCATGATTTTGCCTTCACCTTCATGGTTGGGATCGTCGTGGGGTCGTACAGCTCGATTTTCGTTGCTAGTGCCTTTGTGATTTACCTCACTCATTATCAGCAGAAGCGAGCAAGCCGGAATCCCTCAGGCTCTCGCAAGCGTCAGGTCTCAGTTCGGCCCGAGCCTAAGTTCACCACGTGAGTGAGGAAGGAACCCCCGAGCAGTACGTCTCTCGCGAGTGGCGATTTCGAGAAGAAGACGTCACTCCGCAAGAGTTGGTTCGTCAAACCGGGCTTTCTCGTCTGACGGTAGAGCTTTGTTTGAAGCGAGGGATGAACTCGCCCGAAGAAATCTCAGAGTACTTATCACCGCGTCTGGATCGCCTCACTTCTCCCTGGAAGCTGAGGGGAATGATCGAGGCGACCGAAAGAGTGAGTCGGGCTCGTGAGTCGGGCGAGACGGTCTGGATTTTTGGCGATTATGACGTGGACGGAACCACGGGCACGGCATTGTTGTCTTGGTTCTTTCGCGATCTTCGAATTCCGACTCAGCTTCGGCAGCCTGATCGGTTCAAAGACGGTTATGGCTTAAACGTGGGGGCGGTAGAAGAGGCTTGGAACTCAGGTGCTCGCCTCTTAGTGACCGTCGATTGCGGGATCACGTCGTTTGCAGCGGCTGCGCGGGCGAAGGAGCTCGGGCTGGATCTGATTGTTTTAGATCATCATCAGCTGGATGCCGCAAAAGGTATTCCTGAAGCAGTGGCCGTGATCAATCCACAGCGTCTAGATTGCGAAAGTGGACTTCGGCAGATTTGTGGTTGCGGGGTTGCCTTTTATTTCTGCATGGCCTTGCGCTCGATGGGGCGCGAGAGGGGTTGGTGGCAGGGGGGCTTCGAGCCGAACCTGAAGCAACACCTCGATCTTTTGGTGATGGCGACTGCGGCTGATATCGTTCCGCTCACGGGCGATAATCATATTCTGGTTCGGCATGGCATGGAGGTTTTGCGCCATTCGCGAAAGCCCGGCGTAAGAGCACTTTTGGCGGCAGCTGGCGTTGCCGATCGCGAGCTCAGTCCAGGGCATCTGGGTTTTGTTCTCGGGCCAAGGATCAATGCTTCGGGGCGAATGGGGTCAGCAAGCTTGGCGCTCGAGCTGTTGACGACGGAAGATTCGAATCGAGCCATGGAGCTCGCTCAGCAGCTCGAGCGCGTGAATCGCGAGCGCGCTGAAGTGCAAGAGCAGATTTGGGATGAGGTTCGCCAGCAGGTTGATTCGGGCTTATCGCAGGGGCGATTTCAAAATGGAATCGTGGTGGCAAGCGAGGGCTGGCATGAGGGAGTCGTTGGAATTGTGGCTTCCCGGGTCGTGGAGACCTATCGTCGGCCGGCGATCGTGATGGCCCGTCGAGAAAGCGATATCAAAGGAAGCGCTCGTACTTTCGCTGGAAAAGACGTGCTTCAGGCCTTGCGGGCCTGTTCTGAGTTGCTCGCGGGCTTTGGGGGACACACTCATGCGGCGGGACTGACCTTGCAGCCGGAGTCTTTCGAGGCATTTCAACTCGCTTTCGATCAAGCGGTGAAAGCCTTGCCTGAAGACGCCGAGCAAAAGCCGCTGCATTTAGATGGCGTCTTACGGTGGGAGGATCTCGACCTCAAGACTTTCGAAGAACTTGAGCGACTGGGGCCCTTTGGTCCGGGAAACCCCGAGCCTCTTTTCGCGCTCGAGGCCGAGGTGTCTCGCAAGAGTATTCTGAAGGGCCGGCACCTCAAGCTTCAGTTAAGTCGGAGTGAGTCGATGCAGCCCGCATCGGGCCTTGTGACTAATCTTGCCGCGCCATCGTCTCGAGCAAAGGCGGGTTCAGCG
>JBDLQW010000186.1:0-3175 GCA_039800365.1 Pseudomonadota bacterium | reverse complement strand
TGATCGGCTCTCGCCAGCTGATCAGCAGGCCGAGCAAGACACTCGTACTTCCAGAGCGGATCTGAAAATCGATTCATCGGGAACTGAACCGTATCCGTCAGGACCTGACGATTAATCTGAGAATCAATCAACCGCTTGGTGAACGCGAGAGCCCCTGGGGCCGAGTCACCCTCTAACAGACGGCCTGCAAATTTCTGGGCTCGAGCCAACGATTCTGGTGCACCACGAACGACCTCACCCACCCAGTCGATCAATGGCGAGATCAGGGAAGACCCCGTAACTGGCTGAGCTCCTGTGAACGTGGGACTGAGCCACCAAGGAAGTAAGTCAACGATCCGAAAGAGCACCCCTTCGTCATACAGGTCGAAAGCCCCTCGAACAGCTTCACGAATCGCGGGAGCACTCAGCTGAAAAGACCTGAGTCCATCAATCCAGTGATGCAGCAAGGGTCTTCCTGTCGACGTTTTCTGCGCCCGCAGGTACTCGAAGACATCCCTCACAAGATCGCTGTGATTTCCATCAGCATTCACGCACTGAAGGTACTGAGCCATTAGCGCATCATGATCCGCCGACTCATAGCGATCGATTCGAGCCGTCGGCGAGAGCTGCCCGCAACCCTGCCATTCTGGTAGAGCCTTTGGGGGAACCAGTTTCAGATCACCTTTACTCCAAGAGTGCGCTCGAAGCTTTGCTGGGTCGAAAAGGGGCACCTCACGTGCCTCAACAACACCCGCGCTTTCGCCTCGCGCAGCAAACTTCGAAAATACGCGAATCGTGGCCGAGATCACGTCCTTCAGTCGAGCGTCCGACTCTCGGGTCATCTCACCGAGAAGGCGAATCGCCTGTTCGAACTCCTGAGGATACTGGCGTGCCGCCCTAAAAATCGCCTCAAAGAAATCACGATTCTGCTCGGGCGAATTCAAAAGCCCCAAAACAAAGTCCAGAACCGGATGAACGTTATTCATTAAAAGCGAACGTCGAAGACTACGCGCCGCTGGCGCAAACACGGGCCGGGGCTGATCGATGAAATGGCCAAAACCCTCGAGCAGATCAGCCATGATCGTTTGGTCGGCACCGACAATGGCGTCAGCCAACACATCATAAATCGACGCCCCTTGAAGCTCCGATCGTGAGCGCACCAAGAATTCAGCCAGGCTTTGCCATTGAGGACGATCCGAGACACGAATCGAGGCAGCCAGCAAATAGAGGTCTTCGAAGCCGCCACGCGATGATAACTCCGAAAGCGCAGGCAAGAGCTCCTCTACCGGAGACATGAGGCTAGATTGAATTCCAGGGCCTGAACCTCGGCCTCCCAAGGTATCCACCAAAAGCCCTGCAGCATCATTTCGGTAGAATGCTTTCGAGAACTCCACCGCCGTAAAGAGCGCATCGGTCGACGCGAGTCGCTGAAAAGCCGAATAATGCTTTGAAAGCGCCTCGGGATAGTCACAGAACGAATTGATGAAGGATAGGTTCAGAAGGTTGTCACGCCGAAGAAACCGATCTGAGTCGGTCGTACTTCGAGCAGCGATTTCCCGCAGCAAAAACATCACTCCATCGGGAAGCACTTGGGTGCCCTTCAGGCAAGCAATCGGTGCGTGCATCCCATGAGTTAGGCGCATCAACTCGTGCAGCAAATCGGCATGGGCCGCTGGCGACGAGCCCCCCCCTGCTCTTGCCATGAGCAAATTCGAAAGCGCTGAAAACTGAGCGACTGTTTCGCGCAAATCACCGGCCGCAGACAAACTCACCGAGAAATCATCTAAGATCCGAAAGAGACTTCCGTCGGCGAAGGCTTGAAGCAGGCGCCGATCGACATCGACACGTCCTGGCGAACGCTGCGCCCGAAAATACGCCAAAATTGCAGCGCCAAGCTCATTCGTACTAGCCGACCCTCCAGGCGAATGCCTCAAGCTTTCTTGCAAGCTTCTGAAGGCTGGCGACTCGGCGAGAGCGACCACGGCTCGCAGCGCCTGCTCAACCCGTTCTGGACTGAGCTCCCGAGCGACGATCTGCATCGAGGAATAGAGTCGTGAATCCGCCTTCGCCATCAGCGCCAGCATGGCCCTTACCCAGCGCTCATTACGAATGAGCCCGCCCACATCATCAAGAGATTGATCTATCAGTCCTTCGGCTACCCACTGCGTAAAGGTTTTTTCAAACTGATAGAGAAAAATCGGATTCTTAAAGAGCTGCTCGTTTCCCACCCTCACGATGGGAAGAAGCTCAGCATCCGACATTCGATCGGCGAGTTTTTGAATCTCAGCCAAAGAACCATTCGAATTCAAACAGCCGAGGAGCTCGCGAAACTGAGGTACGCTCACTTCGTTGGTGCGGATATTGATCGAACTGCAGAGGGACTGATCAGGACGATAGGGTTTTTGGGCCAAAACTTCGGCGTCTTTTCCGTCAGAGAAAAGTCCAAGCGAACACGACGAAAGAAAAAGGGCTGCCCCAAGGGCAAGCCCTTGACGGCAAGACTTGCTCACTGATTTTTGAGGCAAAAAGCCTGGTAACGCGGCGCGCCAATCCATAAGCGGTCCGACCCTCCAATAATGGTCTTCAGGTGTCAACTATTTTCACCCCTGACCAAAAACTGGAAAAAGCTTTTTAGATCAGAAGCTTGGACCACCCTTATCCGCAGGACGCTGAGGATAGACGGGCATTCCTGAAGACTCTTCGGCAAGATTCACAAAAAGCGTGAATTCTCCGATCCAGCCCAACCGAACCGTATCCGTCTCTCCCGCACGATTCTTGGCGATGATGATCTCGGCGATGCCCTTCTGTTCGGTTTCTTTGTTGTAGTAATCTTCGCGATGAATAAACACGACCATGTCGGCGTCCTGCTCGATGGCCCCCGACTCACGAAGATCTGATAGCAGAGGGCGTTTATCTTGGCGGTTCTCAACACTTCGATTGAGCTGCGACAGAACGATAATCGGCACTCCTAATTCCTTAGAGAGCTCCTTGAGACCACGGCTGATTCCCGAGATTTCCTGCTCTCGATTCATCTCGCTCTTCGAAGACTTCGATCCACGCATCAACTGCAGGTAGTCAATTACTACCAGATCGAGCTTCTTCTCCATGGCCAAAAGCCTGCGACACCGCGCTCGCACATCCATCACGGTCAACGAACCTGAGTCATCAATCGAAACTCGCGACTTCGAAAGGTCAT
>JBDLQW010000185.1:0-14549 GCA_039800365.1 Pseudomonadota bacterium | reverse complement strand
CCAGAGGCCTTGCTGGGCGATCGCAACTGGAAGAATTACGTACGATACAACCAGGCTGCGGCCTTCTTTGAAGGCGGCAAATGGGGCGAAGCCGAACGCGCCTTACAAGCGGTCGACCTCGATGCGATCGACTCCCCAAATCGCCTGAAAACCCTTCTTTTGAAGGCTCGAGTTTTTGAGAAAAAGGGAAATATTCAGCAGGCCCTGTCGACCTGGAGCGTGATCGATCAAAGACGGGACGAACTGCAACTGGCGCCCGAGTCGATCCTGAATTCTATCGAGCGCCTCCTACAGGGCGTCTCAGACTCCGAACCACTCGTGCTCTCTGAAAAGTCGATCGAGAAAACCCTCTTTGCTGATCGGGTCGCTTTTCGATGCATTCAATTGCTGATGAAGAATGGTCAGTCGGCCGATGCCCAGAGTCGCCTTCGTGAATTCCTGAAAACATTTCCGACAAGCGCAAAAGCAACAGAGGCCGCAGGCCTTCTTCGTGGAATGCGGTCAGAAACCGCTGATGCCCGGCCTGCCATTGGGTTGCTGATTCCCCAAAAAGGAAAATTTGCGCGAGTTGGCCAGAGGGTCCTTCAATCGGTATCTCTTGCCTTAGGGGTCTTTGGCACAGGAACCCCTCCAGGGCCGCCTCTCATTATCGAGGACTCAGGCGAGGATATCGACTCAGCTCTGCAAGCGCTCGAGAGACTTCACTCGAAACATCGAGTCGCCATAGTGATCGGCCCCGTCATGAGCAAAGGGGCTGACGCTGTCATCCAAAGAGCCGAAGAACTTGGGCTGCCCATTGTTTCGCTGGCCCAACAGGCCAGTTACCTTGGAGAGTACAGCACCCAGGGCGCCATCACCCCAGCCGTACAAACTCGAGAACTTGCTCGATTGGCGATTCAAAAACATGGCATGAAGCGGTTTGCGATTCTGGCTCCAAAAGACCGATTCGGCGAAGAGCACAGCCAGTCATTTTGGAGTGCGGTTGAAGAGTTCGGAGGCTCAGTAACTGCCTTTGAGACATACTCGCCCGGAGAGACAGACTTTAGAAAAGCCGTCGATCAACTCTCCGGACTCTTTTACGCCGATGCCCGCCTTCGGGAGACAACCGCATTGGCCAAAGAGCGGATCAAAAACCAGATCAAGAAGCGCACTCGAAAAACCGAACGCTACTTCTCTCTTCCCCCGGTCGTGGATTTCGACGCGGTTTTTATCCCCGATGAGCCCAAGGCAGCCAGTCTTGCTATTCCGACCTTCGCCTATCGAGACATCGATCATATCAAAATCCTCGGAATTTCGGCCTGGAACTCGGATGAATTCATCCAGCGCTCGCAAGAGGCTGGAAATGGCGTGATGTTTCTTGATGCTTACTATTCGTCAGCCCCTCAACCATCACCCCGGCTCTTCAGCGACCGCTTCACCGAAGCTTTTGGGCAAAAGCCCGCAACCCTCGAGGCGATCGCCTACGACGTAGGACAACAGGTGTCACGGCTGCTAAGCAGCGCAGCCCACGATGAGACCATCGACCGTCAGAAAGTGGCTGAGTCGATACGACAGATCCGTGACGCTACAGGAGCTACCGGAAAAATCTCAGTTCGCGATGGCGTTTGGACACGAGATTTGCGAGTTCTCACGATTCATCAGTCTGAAGTCATGGAGTGGGCGAAATCTCCTTACGCGCAGCCGGCAAGCTCTGCCGATTGAAGACTCCCTCTGAGCCGTAGGATACTCATCCTAGGATGGGACTACGCTTTGACCCCGTTGGGGGTGGTCAATTCAAACAAGCTGTTCAAGGAATGATCGACGCTGAGAAACAGCCGATCAAAGCCCTCGAGTCGCGCAAAGCGAACGAAGAGGCGCGCCTGAAGCTCTTTCAAGACTTCAAAGCCCGATTCAGCGGATTGAGTAAGTCCATCGCCGACTTTTCCGACTTCAGAAAATTTCGGGAGCTGAAGGCCGATCTTGGCGACGGCACCAATCTGATGACTGTGTCCTTAGATAAAGAAAAAGCTGAACCGGGGACTTATCAAATCGAGATCTCTGAACTGGCTGCAAGAAGTTCGATCATCTCAAACCCTCTGCCAGATGCTGAAGAGCCCTCACTTGGAATGGGCTATATTCGGATGAATCTAGAAAATGGCGAGTCGCTAGAAATCCTCGTCGAAGAAAAAAATGCGAGCCTAAAAGGCATCGCGAACCTGATCAATCGCCAGACCGATGCTCCGGTCAAGGCTTCCGTGATTCGAGATGGGACTGATCCTGAAAACCCCTGGCGCCTACTGATCTCAGGAAAAAAAGATGGAGCAGACGACGCGATCGAATTTCCCGAGTTCTACTTTCTAGATGGCGCTCGAGACTTCTACACCGAAGACACCCACGACGCGCAAAACGCTCTTCTCTACATCGATGGCTTTCCGATAGAAACGGAGGGCAATCAAGTCGCGAACTTCCTCACTGGCGTTAGTGTCGAATTGAAGGCGGCGAAGCCTGGAACTCCCTTCACTTTAAACATCAGTGAGGACTACTCAAAAATCTCTGGCAAGATGAAAGGCTTCGTTGATGAGATCAACAAGATCCTTGAGTTCATCAATAAGCAAAACCAAGTCGACCAGAATACCGACACTAGAACCACTTTTGCCGGCGACACCTCGCTTCAGAATATTGAGTTCCAGGTCCGGAACCTGATTCATGAGCCCCTCGCCGTCTATGACGAAGACGGCGACGTCATCAAAACCTATCAGCTGGGACAAATCGGAGTGGAATTCGAGAAGACCGGCTTGCTTTCGTTCAAAGAAGATCGCTTCAAGAAGGTTCTTGAGCGCGACTTTGAGGGACTGGCTCAAGCAATTACCGGTGAAAACGGACTTGGGCAACGAATGTCAAAGGCTCTTGAAGGCTACACCCGCACGGGGAACGGCCTGCTGGCCAACCGAGAGCAGGGAATTCGCCAACGCATCAAACAAATCGATCAACAGATCGACAATAAAACCAGAAACATCGAGCGCCGAGTCCAGAGCATCACGGACCAATTCTCGCGCTTGCAATCGACACTTTCGAGCATGCAACGACAAGGGCAGTACCTCCAAGCAAGTCTTGGTGGAGGCGGCGGTAATTTGATCGGACAACTCTTGGGATAAGCCCCTAGAACGCTAACGAAAGGAAGAAAGTCACCATGGCCAACAACTACGGAGCGAACCAGTACCGACAGACATCGATCAAGACAGCCAACCGCGGCCAGATCTTGATCATGCTTTACGAGACCGCTATTCGAAACGTCAAAAAAGCATCAGACTGTATCGACAAGAACGATATCCCCGGCAAGGGCCTGGCGATTCTGAAGGCCCACGACATCATTAATGAACTCAATAACACTCTGGACTTCGAAGTTGGGGGCGAGATCGCCAAAAACCTTGAGCGCCTCTACCTGTTCATTTCTGAACAGCTGATCAAAGCAAATATCGAGACTAAAAAAGAGCCATTGCAACAGGCACAGAAACTGTTGGAGACTCTCCTGGAGGGTTGGCGAGTGGCCGTGGATCAGGTCAATCGCGGACAGCCTTCAAATACAAGCCCAGACGGGAAGTCTGGCTAAAAACTAGCTGCTTTACGGATTCGCATATGGATGTGCATGAAGACGTAGTCGCCCTACTTCAGGGCAAATCGCGCTGTCTCGCGCAAATGATCGCGCTTTCGAGGAGCTTTATCTCCTCGGCGGAGCCTCATCCCGTGGTTGGCGTAGACGCTGCCGTTGAGTTCGAAAAGAAGCGCAGTGACGCCTTCAAAACTCTTGAGCTCATCGACGCACGGCTTTCGCAACTTCTGAGCTCAAAGTCACAGCCAGCCGCCGATCGGCCAGACAGAGCTCTGCTTGAAGTCCTGAAACAACAAATCCATGAGTTGCTCAGCCTCGATGCTCGAATCATTCCGATGATTGAAGAGGCGAAAAGCCAAATCTCTCGCGAGATACACGACACTCAACGCCTTAAAGACCGCCTATCGAAATTTAAAAGCCAATGGGTTCCCGAACAGGGCGAGGGGCTAGATCAAACCTTATGACTACCGAAATCAATCGCGGTCCAACAGTCGAGGAACTGTTAGGACAATTACAAAATCAGCATTTTAGCGGAATTCCTGGGAATCTCACCCGCGGAGAGGAAACCCCATTCTCGCCCGAAGCCGACGAGCTTAAGCGCAGCGCCGAGCTCTTGATCAGCTCGAGCGACCACGCCTTGGCTAGAAACATCCTTCACGCCATGATTCGTTCAGGAACTTTAGTAGGCTGGGCACTTCGAACCCTGGGAGACACCCATGAGCGTGACCAAGACCCAAAAAAGGCTCGCCGCTGCTACCAAGACGCCGTAGCGTATGAACCCCATCTCGAGGGATACCGCAGCTTAGCCATGCTCGAAATTCGCTCGAGAAACGATGCCGCCGCGGCGGATGCGCTCGAGCGCGCTCTGCAACTCAAAGACTTACCCACGAACGTTCGATTTGAAATTCATCGGGCATCTGGAAATTGCTGGATGCGGGCTCAACAAACCGAGAAAGCAGAAATCCAGTACAAGCGAGCACTGGGCATCGATCCTACGAGTGATCAAATCTCTTCGAACCTCGGAGCGCTTTACCTTCAATCTGGCCGCCTCAAAGACGCTGAGAGAGCGTTCGAAGATGCGCTCGTTGCCAACCCAAACAACTCACGAGCACTATCCGGAATGGCGGCAGCGCTTTTAGCTGACGGCAAGAAGCGCGAAGCTCATGACTACTTCGCGAAGTCTCTTCAGCTTGAGCTCGACCAGCCCCAAGCCGTTTATCATTTGGTGAAGTGCGCCTACGAAATCAAGAGTTACGCCACAGCTGCCCGTATTCTCGGAGATTACGTTCGAATCGCCCCACCGAATCCGAATCTCCTCTACAGCTTGGCAGGCCTACAGTTTCATTTAGGACGAATTGAAGAAGCCCAGACCACGGTATCGAAGATTCTTCGCATGCAACCCACTCACTCCGGCGCCAATGACCTCTCGAAGCTCATTGATCGTTATAGTGCTGCAAAAACCTCAGAGAGGCAAAAATGACAGACGCTCAAGTCGAAGCCCTGATTCTGGCATTCCTGAGGTCGCTGGCAGAAGAAGAGTCTGATCGGATTGCTTCCGATAACAGCAAAGAGGAGATTCAAGAATGAGCCGCAAACCCATTCGATGCCTCGTGATTCAGCTGCGATCAGGAGCCGATCTCCTCGAATCACTGATTGCGCTGAAGGCAACCAAGCAGCTCTACCCTGCTCTTGAAATCTCACTGCTCTGCAGGCCAGAGCACGAGGAGCTCGCCAAGCAGGCTCAGTGGATCCATTCGGTGATTACGCTTCCGGTCTCGGAGTGGCTTAACCCAGGCAACAAAAGCGACGTCGAATCAATCCGAAAATTCGTTCCAAACGTTGCAGGATGGCTCACGCAGCTCACAGCTTCTCCCTGGGATCTTCTGGTCAATTGGAGCTTCTGCGACTCCAGCAGCTTTCTTTCGGCGCTGATTCCTGCAAAAAACCGTCTAGGATACACTCGACGAGCAGACCTTGATTTCTCGAGCGGCGATGGATGGAGCCAATTCGTTCACGCGTTCGTGCATCTCGATATTCCGCAAAATATTCATCTGGTCGATCTCTTAACCACTCAGCTTTTAACCGCCTTGCAATTGAGCCACGGCGACCCTGCAGACGCTGGCAATCAGGCTGTCACTGGCCGTGGCTTTTTTACTGCGCTTCGCACCTCGGGAGACCCTCTCCTCGAGCCTGGAAAAACTTGGGTTGCAGCTCAAATCAATCCCCTCTGGTCAGCAAAACAGTGGGCGAGGTTTCTGTTGCTCACCCTCGAGCGACATCCAGAAACACACGTGGTCTTATTAGGGTTGAGGCAAGAACAAGAACTTGCACGCGAGATCACTCGCATCCTGAATCACTCGGGAACTCATGAAAAGAGAATCCTCAACCTTACCGGCGAGACGGATCTTGATCTCTGGATCGATTCGCTTTCGCAGTGTACCTGGCTAGTTACCTTTCAGGCTCTACCTGCCCAGCTTGCCAGTGCCTTGGGGACCCGTGTTCTGCAGATTGGACAGTCTCATGCCCCGAACTACTCCACCGCCGCTTATGGCAATGGGCATGTGCTCATCTCGCCTACCGATGTGTCTGTTCCGCTGGTTCCCGAAGCGGTCTATAGTTCGTGGTCCTACGCTCATTTCGAATGGTCCCATCGTCGAAACTGGAGCTTTCAGGAACATCTCGAACGTCTCGGGTATCAGCGGCTCTCGGACTGGTTAGATGTTCGGGTCTCAAAAATTCGGCCGGCAGACGAAGGCGGGGGACTGATCTACACCAGTGAATTCAAACGCCCGCTCTCGAACCGTGACTGGCTTGCGATCATCAATGGCCAAATCGCGCGGCTCTGGTACTGCGGCTGGACTGCAAAAGAGGGGGCTGAGATCACGCGAGACGGAATCGGACCCGCGCTCCTGCAAGATCTGAGAGCGCTTGACGAGTCGTCCTCAGTCTTGCTTCGAGTCTGCAAAGAGGCCATTCGTTGTTCGACCGAACTCCAGCAGCGGGCGGCTCAGTTGAAGTCTTCCAAGGTCATGTCGGTGGAAGACCGAAAAGAGCTCCACGATATGGGCGTTAAGATTTTAGAGCTACAAAAACTGGTCGACCGCCTGGCATCAGCTGACGCTCATCTCGCTGGTTTTTCGACGCTATTGAAGGTTCTGATGCATAATCTTGGTGGCGAGCATATTGCCGAAGTCAGCAAAGAAAGCCTCGCTGCTTGGCAGCAGATCGAGCGAGGCATCGAGCTCATGCGAGTGTGGATGAAACATACGCTTCGACTCTCCAGGCCGATTGCTGTCGAAGCAGCTGTTTTCCAGCCCCTCCCCTAAGCTGGGGCTGGAATTAACTTCCGAAGGATGGCCCTCGCTAAGAGCGATCGCGCTGAAGCTTATCTTTCATCTGTCGCTCGAGCCCGTTTTCGGTCGGACGATAAAACGTTTTTCCCTGAAGGCTTTCAGGAAGATGAACCTGAACCTTGCCGTAGCCCTTGCCATAGCCTTCGGCCTTCATCAGCGCTGTAACGGGATTACGGAGATGAAAGGGCACGGCTAAAGCGCCAGACCGCTGCACCTCAGCCAGAGCCTCTTCAATTCCATCATAGGCCGCTCGACTCTTCGGAGCGAGGGCGAGATAGGTCACCACTTGACCCAAAGGAATTCGCGCTTCGGGCATTCCCACAAAATCGACAGCCTCTTTCGCAGCGATCGCCAATTGAAGCGCCCGAGGGTCAGCATTTCCGATATCTTCGCTGGCAAAAATCACCAGGCGCCTCGTGATGAATAAGGGATCCTCGCCCCCCTCCAGCATTCGAGCCAAATAATAAAGCCCAGCCTGGGGATCGCTCTGCCGGATACTTTTAATCAAGGCCGAGGCTAAATTATGGTGCTCTTCGCCTGATCGATCGTAGCGTAAGGGCTGTCGTCCTAAAACGCCCGAGTCTCCAAAAAACGTCAGTACCTGATCGATCGAAAGAACCCGCTCACCCGACATCAGCGCCAAACTCTCTAGGGCCGTCAGCGCTCGCCTCACGTCGCCATCTGCCGATCTCGCAATGAATCTCAGGGCTTCCTCGTCAAGCTGTAGCAAGCCCGCCAGGCCCCGCTCACGATCCACCAAGGCACGCTGAAGCAGTCGCACTAGAGTCTCTTCATCAACCGGGTTTAGCCGAATGACTCGAACTCGAGACAAGAGTGCCGAATTGAGCTCGAATGACGGATTTTCGGTTGTGGCGCCGATCAACGTCAAAGCCCCCTCTTCCACAAAAGGCAGCAGGGCATCTTGCTGGGACCTATTAAAACGATGGATCTCATCAATAAAAATGAGAGTTTTACGACGATAATGAGACCACTCTTGACGAGCCTCTTCTCCAACTGCTTTCAGTTCTTTGACGCCTGCGCTGATGGCGCTCAAACTCGCAAAGCGTGATTGAGTACGTTTGGCCAGAAGGCTTCCCAAACTCGTCTTCCCACAGCCGGGCGGGCCCCACAAAATCAGCGATGGAAGCCGGTCAGATTCGATCCATTGACGAAGGGGTCTACCTGGCGCCATGACGCGCTCATGACCCAACCACTCTTCAAGCTCGCGGGGCCGCATCCGATGCGCAAGAGGCGCCGTCACATCGGCAATTCCTACCGACCCCGAATCGACAGGCTCACGAGCAGCCCTCTCAAAAAGATCCATTCTTTTGCGCCTCCCCAAAGACCTCGGGATTGCTTATCCTAATCTTCATGAGCTTGAAAACCCCCGGAAAACGAGTCGGCTTCGTCGTCAAGCACCACCATGCTCAAGCAGCCGACCTGGCAATTCGGCTTGCAGAGTTCGTCCTCACTCAAGGTCCAAGAGCTCAGGCCCGGCAAGTTTACTTCGCGGATGAAAGCCCTAATCTTGCGGTTCGCTTACGTCGCGACCATGAAATCCCGAAGGTACGAGTGCACGTCGTTCCGAAACCTAAACTTGTCGACTTCTGCGATTTGATCGTGGTTCTGGGAGGCGATGGCACGTTTCTGAGTATCGCTCGACTGATGAAGAATCGCAGCGTTCCTGTGCTCGGCATCAATATGGGCCAGCTAGGATTCCTTACCGAAATTAAAAAATCAGAAGCCATCAGCGCTCTCTCTGAGATTCTGAGTGGGGTCGCTCCGCTGATCAGCCAACGGTCGCTATTAGAGGTTACCGTGTGCCGAAAAGGAAAGACCGTTTTCCAGGGCCCCGTGGTGAATGATGCGGTCATCTCGAAGGGCGCCATTGCTCGAATTATTGGCATCCAAGTCAGAATCAATGATCGGGATGTCACCATGATTCGAGCCGACGGAGTGATCGTCAGCACCCCTACCGGCTCAACTGCCTACTCTCTGGCAGCAGGTGGCCCGATTCTCGAGCCCTCTCTTCCTGCGCTAGTGATTACTGCCATCTGCCCCCATGCACTCACTCAACGACCTCTCGTCATCAGCGAAGAATCTGTGGTCGAGATGACCCTACAACATCGCCCCGGACACGTGTTGCTGACTCTGGATGGACAGGATGTGGTCGATCTGAAAGAAGGCGACCGAGTCACGATCAAGCGCTTCAAGAAACATGCGCTCAAAATTGTCGCCTCGCCTGATCGCGACTACTTTGGGCTTCTGCGAGAAAAGCTGAAATTCGGACACCGCGACTAAGCGCTTCCGTGCTGCGCCTCAAATCGCCCTTGCCAGGCACGCAAAAGATTGCCATACCGTAAGTCAGCCGTAAGTTCTGCTGATTCTCGAGAATCCCGGGCATCTCTGTTTGAGTGAGCCCGCCCCGTCGAGCTTGCGAGCACACAGGAGGATTCTGATGCTTGAGACGCTGAAGATCAAAAACCTCGCAGTCATTGATACGGCCGAAATTCCATTCGAGCCTGGGTTGAACATTTTGTCGGGCGAAACGGGCGCCGGGAAGTCCATCATCCTTGAAGCCGTCTCGCTCCTTCTAGGAAGCCGAGCGAGCGCCTCGTGGATTCGATCGGGTTGCGACGAAGCCATCGTTGAGGGCATCTTCCGCCTCGAGGAGCTTCCTGAAATTCAATCACGACTGAGCAGCTTAGGCTTTCAAGAGCAGGAAAACCGAGAGCTCCTGATTAAAAGAACTGTTCATCGCTCAGGAAAGCACCGAATCACCATTAACGGCGAGCTTGCGACCCTACAAAATCTGCAAGCCTTAGGATCGGGATTGATTGAGCTCTGCAGCCAGCATGAACACCAGTCGCTACTGAAACCCCAGACTCAGCTCGAATTGCTGGATCGCTATGGAAAGCTCGACGCCATCCGGTCGCGATACGCAAGCGCCTGGAATCAACTACGGGCTCTAGAGTCTCAGCTCACGATGATCCGCGAAGCAGAATCCTCTCGACTCAAGCGGCTCGATTTTCTGCGTTTTCAAATTGATGAACTTCAAGCGGCGAAGCTTCAGCCGGGCGAGGAAAATGAGCTACAGCAAGAAAAGGCTCTGTTGCAGTCGGCTCAGTCGCGGAGCCAATTGATTCATGAAATTCAGGCCATGTTAGAGGGCGACGAAAGCCAATCTGCTCTTCAGCTGCTGCAGCGAAGTACACAAAAGCTTCTCGAGCTTTCAACCCTAGATGAGCGAACACTCTCGCTCTCTAGCGCTATTGATCGGGCCCTTGCAGAAGTTGAAGATGTTTCGCTCTCGCTTCAGCGCTATAGTCGTTCAATCGACGCTGACCCCGATCGACTCGAAGGAGTACAAGAACGATTAGCAACTCTTGCCGATCTTCGACGAAAATACGGCGAAGATAGCACGCAGATGCTAGTGACTCTGAAGAAACTTCAAGAAGAGCTCTCTGAGCTAGAACAAGCAGAGGCCACGGCCGAAACTCTTGACTCCGAGATCTGCCAGCAAAAATCGATCACCCAGGAGCTGGCCAGACAGCTTTCAGAGGGGCGAGCGAAGGTCGCTCAGCAGCTCTCAAAGGAAGTAACCCGCGAACTACACGAGCTCAACATGCCTGACGCTCGCTTTCAGGTTCAAGTTCGATTCTTTGGCCTCGATCTCGAAAATTACACATCTTCAGGGGCCGATGAGGTTGAGTTCCTGATTCAGACCAATCGAGGAGAAGTTAGCCAAGCGATCGGAAAGATCGCGTCGGGTGGCGAGCTCTCGCGGCTCATGCTCGCGATTCGCCAAAGAATTGCTGGCCAGAGCGCTATTGGAGTCTACTTGTTCGACGAGATTGATTCGGGAATGGGTGGTCAAACGGCATTTCAAGTGGGGAAAAAACTGAAATCAGTTGCCCGTCATCATCAAGTGCTTTGCATCACTCACTTGCCTCAGGTTGCCTCCTTCGCTGACCACCATCTGGTGGTGCGCAAGATGACTCAAGGTGATCGCACCCTTACCGAGGTTCATGCCCTGACTTCGAAAAGCAAGAAGGAGGAGCTTGCCCGAATGCTGGCGGGAGCAACTCTGACCAAAAAGAGTCTCGAGAACGCCCAGGAGCTTCTTGATCTGGCTCAGGCCATTTAGCGATGGGGTCGACCCGAAGAATCACGTTTTGACTCAGAGTGAAGATGCCCAGCCGCCTCGACATCGGCAGCCTGAAAGACCAGATCATACTGGCGAAAAACATCATGAACCTGAGAAATAAACTCTTTAAGAAAGAACTGGATTCCTAACGATTCGATTAGATCGTTTTGCAGCCGATCAAGTGGAACCAGCAAGCTCTTGTCTTTGTCAAAGACCGACCGAAAAACATCATCGCGGTACATGTATTTTCGAATCAGAAAAACAGCGAGCCCCCCGGCGAGCTGTCGTTTCTGAAGCTCACCGTACTGCCGAAGCGCATTCAACTCTTCATGAAGCTTTTTCAAAGTTTCTGAATTTTTTTCCACGGTGCTTGAGCTTTTTTCATGGTCGATCTGAGTCTGGACCTTCTCGATCTCACGCAAACTTTGGCGATAACTATCGTACCGTCCCGAAAGAAAGTTTGCGATAGCAAGAGGCTCAGAGAACTCAGTGGCATAAATAAATGCCCGCCCCTCACGCATATTCCCGGGCAGACTCTGATTGAAAGCCATGAACTTTCCAAAGAAGTAGCTTTGAAACTCTTGCCACAGTCGAGTGGCCGTCTCTCGGTCAAGCTTATCTGAGTTGAGGGCACGCTCAAAGACCTCGGCGTGAGTCTTCAGGTCATTGAACTCTTGCTGCAGCTTACTCCGGCGAATCAACCACTCCTGAATCTCAACAGCAATGGGTGCAAGATCTCGAGTTCCGCCCTGTTTTAGGTGGGCCTCGATGGGAGCCACAGCCGCATCGGTATAGGCATTCCAAAGCCGCATCATTGTTCCAAGAGTTGCGGCATTGTAGATCGTTGCAAAGATTTTAGCCGAAACCGAGACTCCGACGGCCCCAGCAGTCGCCAAAATCGTTCGGGGATGGAAGAGCCAAGCAAACCGATCACGCCAAGAGCTCGATTTGGTCTTACCGACTTGCAAATAAAATTGACTGCTCACCAGCTCTGCCAGCTGACGGACCGAATAGTTTTTTTCAGCGATGAGCTCGAGCCATTGGGGATGATCCAGAAACGAAGGGGCGTTTTTCGACCACCAGGTAAGCAGCTCGTGACAGTTCGACTGATACTTCAGGCACTGAACTTCGAAATAGGAACTCAGGTCGCTCTTCAGTCGGTCTGACCGCAAATAGGACCGCACCGATTGTTTCTGGAGATAGGCCTCTACCTGAAGAATCGCCTTTCGATCGAGCCCCCGAAGACCCGATTGAAGAAAGAGCTGAACTGCCGGATCTGGGGCGCCATAAAGCGCCATGAAGCGATCGGAGCAACTCGCGGCATACACCGGCTCAAGAACCGATCGGCCCAGTGACGCTAATACTACCCCCACAAGCACCCACCGGACGGAGTTTCTGTTTAAGAGCCTGGTCATCAAGGGACCTATCGGCAGAAAACCACAGAAATCAAGACGCCAAAGTTTTGTCGTGAAGCCGATAACCACCAGCCGGCGACTTCCGTTGCATGGCAAAACAAATGCAGCTCATCACTCCAGCGTGAACTCATTGGTCAAACCGCTTCTGCGAGTCCTATTCGTATTCACCCTTGGGGTAGGAGTCACGTTAGCTCTAGGGCTTCGGGAACCCGTGGCCACACCACGGCAGCAACCAGCGGTCACGCCACGGCAGGAACCAGTGGCCACACCACGGCAGAAACCAGCGGTCACGCCCGGTCAGAAAATCACCGAGCCGCTGCTCGAGGCCATCCCCGGCCCAAAACGCGAAACGCCTGCCCCCTCTGCCGAGCAAGCTGCTCGGCTAGCCCCCCAAGCCCCACCGCCAGCCATCCCTGGCAATTCCACCACCCGAACATTTGAGCTCTTCGGCCTAGAAAGCGAGAACGCAGAGCTCGAGCAACAGCAGTTCGAGGACCTCACGAAAGCTGACGCCCTCAACGAGCGCCTGACCCTCCTCAGGCAGCGCTGGAGTGAGAAACAACTCGAAAGGGCCGACCTTCTTCGCCGCCTGCTCTCGGAGCAAACCGCCAGGGATGGATCAGACGAAGCTCAAACGGCTATTTGGATGAGAGCCCATCAAGACCTGAGCACCCAGCTCGAAAATGCCGAGCGTGAGTATCGCCTGGAACAAGAACGGGTGCGATACCTTCAAAACCTCGGCTACATCAGCGACGATCTAATTCAGGCAACCGAGCGCCTCAACCTGCGTCAGTCTGAGAGAGATCAGCTTCGTCAACGTCTTGAAGAAGCTGAAATCGCACTGCAATCGATCGGGCACTCAAGAGACCGCCAAGCTCAATTCGAGCTCGAGCCCCAGCGATCTGATCAGCTCCGGGAGCTCGATGAAAACCGAGCAGCCCTTTCGCGAGAGATACAAGCGCTGGAACAACAACTCACTGAGACCCAATCGAGGATCGAAACCAGACGCCATCAAGTCGAAACTCTGGAACAGAAAATCCAGGAGCAATCAAAAGCCCCTTAAAGCGAATCAATTCACATCATGGGGAAGACTTCCCCGGGGTGATCGCAGGTAAGTGTACGGCGTGGCCTCTAAGAAATGCGAGACCTTTGAAGTATAAACATCGGCATAGCGCTCCATCTGAAAAGCCAGATGGCTCTTGTCATTACCCGCTCTCATCAGAGGGCCCCAGATCGAATGACCCAGTTCAGTGGATTCTCGCGCCAGCGGGGCAATTCTCAGGTCGAGTGCCTCAAGACGACCTTTCAACTGCTGTAGCTCAGACTGAATTGCGACCGGATCGCCCGCTTGCGGCCCATATCTTCGCTCGATTCGCTGAAGCGCAATCCGCAAAGAGCAGCTCCGCGCCTCGAGCTCTTCTTTTTCCTCCATCAACAGACTGAGCTCGGCTTGCCTGCCATGAAATGCTTGAGCAGCTGCGATTTCCTCGTCAAGCTCGGCCAGAATCAACGCTGTCCGCCACCGAAGAATGCTTTTGGTAACCTGAACATCGCCAAAAACATGATCACCCACATACAGCAGCTGATCACCCGAAAGCCCCAGGTGCCGTTCGACCCAACGGGCGCTGCCTCCGTAATAAATTGCACCGTTCTTTGGGGTTCCGACCGCGGGCCGCAATAGCCCCTCATCATTCACAACTTCGAAGAAAGGATTCTCTTTTGTGAAGAAATCGGGCTTTCGCGCACTGACAATCACGACATCAAAGAGATCTCGCCAGGTTTGGCCAGAGCCTAAGAATCGATCAAACGAGTAGCTCATCATCGCTTGGGTAAAGGCCCATTCAGAATTCGTGATAAGAAGAAGTTTTTTTCCAGAGTGTTTCTGATCTAGCAGAGCGAGTGGAATATTGGGCTCAAGCTTCACGAAAAGCTCGGGATGAGCCATGATCTCTGCCTTCAGACGTCCTTCGGCATGAGCAGCATCGAGAGTTCGTCGCACTCGATGATAAAGATCGACGTACCCCAAAGGCTCGGGAATCTTACCC
>JBDLQW010000184.1:0-8416 GCA_039800365.1 Pseudomonadota bacterium | reverse complement strand
TTTTTCTGTGTCGGTTTGAAGGCGCTTTAGCGGCCCTCGGTACCCTTGCCGCTTATCGACTTCGCGAAGTCCAGATTGAACCGAGTGTAAACCCGCAATCGCAAGCTCTCTTGTGGTGGGTAGAGTGACTGTGAGCCCATCTTCATACAGCGTTTTCTCGCCATAATGCTCAATCAAATACCGACGAATGTGCTCGACCAGATAGGGTGCGTACTTTTGATTGAGGTCTAAATCGTAATAAAGCCGAATGTTGGCCGCAGAGGCCTCAGACATTTGAGAAGACGTAATAAATCGATTCTCGAGCATTCTCCTGAGAACGTAGAGCTGTCGCTCCTTTGCCTTTTTAGGGTTCTGATTTGGGCTGTATTTTCCGGGTGCCTGCGGGAGCCCCGCTAAAATTGCGGCTTCAGCAATCGAGAGTTCCGAGACGTCTTTGTTAAAATAGTTTTTTGCAGCCGCTTGAACACCGTACGATCCTCGCCCCAGGTAGATTTGGTTCAAATAGAGAAACAAGATCTGCTGTTTACTGAGGTTTCGCTCAATCTTATTGGCAAGCAGGATCTCCTTAAATTTTCTGCTGAAGCTTCGCTCTGGCGTCAACAGCAGTGACTTTGCCACCTGCTGAGTGATGGTGCTTCCCCCTTGAACAACGTGACCCGCTTTAAAGTTTGCCAACGACGCCCGAAGCATACTCGCCGGGTTGATTCCTTGATGATGAAAAAAGCTATCGTCTTCGGCCGAGATGAACGCTTGAATGACTTTTTCGGGAATCTTCTCGTAAGGAATCACGTACCGACGCTCTTTATAAAACTCGCCCAGCAGCTGGTTCTCGCCTCCGCCTCGCCCAAAGATGCGAGTGACTGTGGCAGGGCGGTAGTCGTCAACTGTGATGATCTCGGGAAGGCCGGCGGAGAAATACCAGAACAGCAAACCGATCAGCGCAGTGCCTACTGCAGTTCCCGACACCACCAAAAAAAACAGAGACTTCACAAACCATCGCGCACGCTTCACTGTCGCGCCCCTTTCCTAAGCTGATCCCATCCTAAAGATTTGAGCCAAGCCCCAAGAGCTTCCCTGGTCTCTCTCTTTCCCGAGAAAATAATTTCAGAGCGGCCCGAGAAATCAAAAACCGATTGCGGCCTGACCCGAGGAATAATGACAAGATCGCGCGGCCCTTTCAGCTCTTGAACCAAAGTCTGAAACTTTAAGTTCAACAGGGCGACGCTGCGCTCCTCCTCGGTGCGATCAGGAGTGTTCTCCGGTAGCGAGGGAATCACCCAAACCCATGGCAAGCTTCGATCAGGAATTGCGCCTTCCATCTGCCCGTGCTGATTTCCAGGACAAGGCGAGAACCAGGCCGCCGAAGCAATTTCAGCACAAATAACAGGTCCAATCGAAGCTCGAGGCCGAGGGGTGGACCACTTCCGAGTTTCGACATTCAAGAGCCAGAAGGGAACCCCTAGCGTCTCTGGTGACGTATCTCTCAGGATTGCCCGTAGGCCAGAATCCAGCGCAGCCGTTGGAGTCTTCCCTCCTAGAAACAGACGCGAAAGGACGGGGCCGGGCTGTACCCATTCTGATCGGAACTGGAGCATCATCCAATCCATTCGATTCACCGAGGCTTGAGATGCATAGGCTGCTGCTACAAAGGCCCCCAACTCACTTCCGGCGACACCGTCAACCGCTACACCTGAGTCTAGAAGTGCGCGAATCACCCCCGCCCCAGCAAAAGTGCCAGACATTCCAGGCCCCAGGATCACAGTGACGCTTTTTCGATCTTGGAGGTCTGGTCCGTAGCTTTTTTCAGGCTCAGGTGGCCCGAGAACCTCAGCCTTCGGTGCTGAAACATGAACGGTCGCAGGCGGCTTGATTCGAGCAGTGGTACAGCCAGACAGACCCAACACCAGAAGAATCAGCGCCGCTGCAGCGGCTTTGAATGACCTGGCTGAGGAGTGGTCTAGAGCTTGTTTGGCGTTACTCAGATTTACCTCGGAATTAAGGCGGCTAGCAGAGGCGCCACCATGCGAGAAACTCTCGATTACCGTCTGTCCCTGCAACAGGAGAGTCTATCAAGCCCTGTCGGGAAAGACCAAGAGTTCTCGCAAAGTCCGTGATCTTGGTGACGGCCTCTTGACGGTCGGTATCAGAGGTCACAATCCCTCCCTTTCCGACCTTCTCTCGACCCACTTCGAATTGCGGCTTGATCAACGTTACCCAGTCCGTCGTCGTACCTTCACAAAACGGAATCAGCGCCGGCAAAATCTTTTCAAGCGATATAAAAGAAACATCCGCGACGATCACTCCGACCTTCATTCCAATGAGATCAAAAGAAAGGCTTCGTGCATTCGTTTTCTCAAACAGAACCACCCTGGGGTCGTTTCTTAAAGCCCAGTCCATTTGATTGTGACCGACGTCGACTGCGAACACTTTTTCGGCTCCACGCTCGAGCAAGACCTGCGTAAAGCCTCCTGTCGAAGCTCCAATATCCAGCGCGGTTTTGCCTGAAGTCTCGATTGAAAATTGTTCAAGTGCAGCAATCAGCTTTAGCGCCGCACGCGAAACATAAGGGTGATCCTGGCCCCTGACGCGAAGAACAGAATCCTCAGAAACTAACTGGCCTGGCTTGGTTGCGGGAACATCAGCGAGCAGAACATTTCCGGCCATAATGAGCGCCTGGGCCCGTTGGCGCGAACTTGCCAGACCCCGCTCGACTAGCAGTAGATCCAGTCGTTTCTTTGGCCTCATCATTCGCCATTAAACGGTGCGACCTCAGGAGCCGTCTTCTCATCTCCGCCGCGAATCAACTGCTCCACCTTCTGCTCGGCAGTCGTCAGATGAGCTTGGCACTGGCGCGCGATTCCCACGCCTTCCTCAAAAGCCTGTAGCGATTGCTCCAGAGTCAACTCGCCGGTCTCTAACTTGCGAACCAGCTGCTGAAGTCGAGCAAGTGACTGATCAAAAGTAACAGGGGCTTCGGGCGATACGCTCTTAGATTCACTCACCCTTACAAGCTAGCAGATGGGCACCACGAGAAACAACGACGGACTTCACCTTGTCGAGGTATGATTCATCACTGAAATCACGCCCGGTGAAACGGGCATCCACTCGGCCATCAGCCACCGGCCTCGGGCACTCTTAATTCCGGCGAGTACCGAGCTAGAATTCACCTCTACCCCAAGCCACTGAGCCACGGGCTGACGCGCAGGAGCCGAAACAGTGGGAGTCTCAACCCGATCACCGGCGGTTAACCAGTAGGTCTCAGCTGCAGAATTTAGGTCCCCGTTGAGGTTTTTAATCGCGGGTTTGCCGCCGCGAAGGATCGAAGAAGAAACCGCAGCCACAATCATTCCGGACTTGGGATGAACTCCACCATCCAGCTGTGAGAGCCATCGGCCAACACGAGCCGGACTAAAATAAAAAAGCCCAAGACGAGCCTCTTCGAGATCCGAGCTCACTGAATAGCGATGGGGATAGCCCTCGGGAGTTCTTGCCTCAAGAAAGATGGGTAGCCCCAGAGGCACAGAAACAGACCCCAGATCAAAGGCACCTTGTTCATCAGTGATCGCGACTGCTTGCGGATAACCTACCGCTCGCAGTTCGGCATGCACCTGGGCCTGGGCTTTGGCGGATTCCGAGTTCCACAAATTTCCGCGCAAGCGCACGGTGCGAGTTCTACGAAAATCCACTTGAGTAGTCACACCAGCAAGCACAGGAATTCCTGCCGCGCTCAGGATGCTCTGATCTCGGCTCGAGACCACCTGAACCACTGCCGATCCAGCCGACACACCCGAGGCAATAAAGAACTTCTCTCCGGCTAGTTCCGGCGAAGCCTCATGATTTTTCGAGCTATAGTAACGAATAGTCACTCGATCGCCTCGAATACTCACCGTTGCTCCACTGCCGATCCAACCAGAAACACTTCCAAACTGAGGAGCAGCCGCACTCTTCGACGCCCCCTGACTACTCATTCGATTACCCGCTCTAGCCATTGAAAGCTCGGTTGCCTGAGCTGGGCTTGGCGTAGGGACCGAAACATTTGCTTGAGCGTAGAGCGTTCTCTCGCCTGCCGAATTCTCCCAAGTGATCCATGAGTATCCAGATGGGTCCTTGGTCAAACGACTTGGGTTCATGGGCCCCGTCTCGCGCTGAGCCCCAGAAGAGGCCACGGACACCACGGTTTGTCCGCCGCCGCTGTGCTGAAGCGGCACACTGGGGTGCGCTGAAGCCGACTCAACTTTCATGGGCTGAGTACTCACTAAGTCGACTACACGTGCTTTTACCTCTCTCTGAGGCACCTCATTCTCCTGAGTATTCGCGGGTTGCGAGTGGTTAGTCGACTCTAAAGAGGTCTGCGCCTGAATCGCAGCGGGGATCGCTGCCTTGACGGTGATCGCCTTAGCCGGCACCCGTGATGCCAAAGCTCGCCGAATTCTTGTCCGAGAATGATCGACGACGACCCTCTGAAGTACACGGCGCGCTGGAAGCGTCACGGGCTCACTAAGCCAAAGCTTAACGACGGTTCGACTTCTCAAAAGAGCCAAGCGCATCAGCTCCTCAGAGAGCGCCCCGTCAGATGAGCGCGTGCTGTTAAGAACCGCCAATGGCTCCTGGGTACTGGCGGTGTCTCTGGAAACCGAAGACTGGATGCGAGCCTTTAGGTGAGCTTGACGGCTAGCGTGAACGCGCGCGAGCCCAGACCGCACCGAACTGGTGCCAAACACCACTGTCGGCCGTGCCTGTGAGGTGACGAGCCTATCCTCGAGGGCTGGAGCTAAGACAGAACTCTCCTGAAGCTGAAACTCGAGCTTCGATAGAAATCGAAGGCCGCCCAGTGAAATCCGAACCGGTACCGCCCCAGACCACGCGTTCACGGTGTGATAAGTCTGTAAACCCACGGCACCGACGAATGCTACGGCCCCCGTTAAAAACCCGCCAAAAATAAAAGTCGACAGCGCACGCGAACCCACGCGCTCTTTTTCGACCGAAGAAGCCAAATGCGGTTTTTGAATAAGATGGTTCAGAGACATAGCGCTAATCGAGTCTTCCTCATTAGCGTAAGCCTCTGAACCTCTCAAAACAATGGGCGAAAACTACCTAACGCTGAGTGTGCTTTAGGCGCTGCCAGCCCGACCGGCAGTCTGTTGGCGGACCAGTGCTCGCTGAAGCTTCAGCTCATACTTCTTGAACTGGTGCTCATCAAGGCTTGCTTCCTGGAGCATTTTTTCCGCCGCCGCCTGAGCTCGCTTCGCACGAGCAACGTCCACTTCGCCACTCAGCTCAATGGTCTCCACGGTCAGGGTCAGGCGATCGTCCTGCACCTGAAAAAAACCCGTCGAAATGGCTCCATGAGCCTCGCCGACACCCTCCACTCGATAGGAGACAATACCCGTCTCAAGCGAGCCCACCATGGCCGCGTGACCAGGAAGAATCTGAATCTGACCTTCCGAACCCGGAAGAGTCACCTCAGAAACCTGCCGTCCTTCGATGACCTTCTTCTCAGGGCTGTAAATATTCAGCGTCAACATGCTCACACCAGGGTCTTCGCCTTATCGAGAGCATCCTCAATCGTTCCAACGAGGTAAAAGGCCTGCTCTGGCAGCTCATCGTATTTGCCTTCACAGATCTCACGGAACCCGCGAATCGTATCTTCGATCTTCACGAACTTACCCTTCAAGCCAGTGAACTGTTCGGCAACGAAGAACGGCTGAGATAGGAATCGCTGCACCTTTCGCGCACGAGCCACCAAGAGTTTATCCTCTTCCGAGAGCTCGTCCATTCCCAAGATCGCAATGATATCTTGAAGGTCCTTATAGCGCTGAAGCACCGACTGAACGAGACGCGCCACTCGATAATGTTCGTCACCCACAATCTGCGGATCCAAAACGCGAGAAGTTGAAGCAAGCGGATCGACAGCAGGATAAATGCCGAGCTCCGCAATCTGACGAGACAGATTAGTGGTCGCATCAAGGTGAGCAAACGTCGTCGCAGGAGCAGGATCGGTATAGTCGTCAGCAGGAACGTAAATCGCCTGAATCGAGGTAATCGATCCTTTGCTGGTCGAAGTAATGCGCTCCTGAAGTTCCCCCATCTCCGTGGCCAAAGTAGGCTGGTATCCCACTGCCGAAGGAATGCGACCTAAAAGAGCCGAAACCTCTGAACCGGCCTGGGTGAATCGGAAAATGTTGTCGATAAAGAGCAGAACATCCTGATTTTCCTCATCACGGAAATATTCTGCTACCGTTAGCGCCGACAATGCCACGCGCGCACGAGCGCCTGGTGGCTCATTCATCTGCCCATAAACGAGCGCCGTCTTCGACAAAACCCCTGATTCCTTCATTTCCATCCAGAGGTCATTACCTTCACGAGTACGCTCGCCCACGCCCGCAAACACTGAAAAGCCACCGTGTTGGGTCGCGATATTATTGATCAGCTCCATGATCAAGACGGTCTTGCCAACACCCGCGCCGCCGAACAGTCCGATCTTACCGCCGCGCGCATACGGAGCCAGAAGGTCGACAACCTTGATTCCTGTGAAGAATGGCTGAACCGTCGTCGACTGTTCCTTAAACGCAGGCGCGTGGCGATGAATTTGATAGGTCTTCTTCGCTCCGACTGGTCCGGCCTCGTCGACCGGCTCACCAACAACGTTCAAGATGCGGCCCAGAGTCTCACGACCCACGGGCACAGAAATCTGCGCACCGGTATCAAGAACAGGCTGACCTCGAACCAACCCATCGGTGCTGTCCATCGCAATACAGCGGACCGTGCTCTCACCCAAGTGCTGAGCGACTTCGAGCACCAGATTCCACTGCTGATCGTTGACCGCAGGGTTGGTCACTTTCAGCGCTTGATAGATCGCGGGAAGGTTTCCGCCTTCAAAATCCACGTCAATCACGGGCCCAATGACCTGCTTAATTCGACCCTTATTTTCCGCCTTTGATGATGCAGACATCTGTCATTTCTCCTTAATTCCTAATTCTACTAGGAAGCCTTCTGCGATTCGCTTCCCGCAATAATTTCCAACAATTCCTTCGTAATCCCGGCCTGGCGTTGCTTGTTGAATTGAAGCGTCAGCTTCTTAATCATCGACCCAGCATTCTTCGTCGCATTCTCCATGGCCGACATACGGGCGCCATGTTCGCTCGCCTGCGAATCGAGGAGCATCCGATAAAGATGCGTCGCAAAAGATTTATTGACGAGAGCATCAAAAATCTCCTGAGAGCCGGGCTTAACGATTAATAAAGAATCGGAGGTTGCCGACTCACCGGTCAGAGTATCCGAAGACTGAGACTCCAAAGCCAAGGGCAGAAACTGTTCCACACGAACCACTTGAGACACTGCGTTCTTGAACTCGTTGTAGATCACATGGATTTCGTCGAATGAACCGGGGGCAAATTTCTCAATCAAGCTATCGGCAAGTTTCCGAGCTCGAGCGAAGGTCACTTTACCGCCCGCCTCCGGAAAATACGCGTCGAGGCTAAATTCCTTTTTTCCGCGGAAAAACTCGTAGCCCTTGCGACCAACAAACGCCAGACTGACTTCGGCTCGGTCTCTTTCCTTTTTCACCCACTTCTGCGCAGCTCGGATGATATTGCTATTAAAGCCCCCGCAGAGGCCCCGATCCGAGGTCACCACCACCAAAAGCACCTTCTTCGTAGCTAGCTCCGACTCCTCGCGGCTTAACCACTTTGGGCTGACCACAATATGGGGCTGACGAGATACCTCCTTCAGCAACTGCTGAAGCTGGCGTGCATAGGGCCGATTCGCGACAATCGCATCCTGAGCGCGACGAAGCTTCGCAGCAGACACCATCTTCATGGCTCGGGTCGTCTGCTGCGTGTTCTTCACGGTACCGATACGTTTTTTTAGATCCTTGATACTCGGCATTTTGCCCCTCGAATCAAGCGGTAAAGGTCGCGGCGAATTCCTTCAAGGCCTTCTCAAGCGTACCCCGAAGTGCATCATCAATTTTTCCAGAGGACAAAATCGTCTTGGTGACCTCAGGATAGCTTTTCTCGAGATACGAAAAGAGCTGTTCCTCATAGTCCTTAAGCTTCTGCGTGGGCACCTGATCGAGATAGCCGTGGGTTCCGGCAAAAATAACGACAACCTGCTTCTCAACAGCCATCGGCACGTATTGACCCTGCTTTAAAATCTCCACAAGTCGCTGACCCCGAGCTAATTGCTTCTGGGTCGCGGGATCCAGATCTGAGCCGAACTGCGCAAAAGCCGCTTTTTCACGGTATTGTGCGAGCTCTAGGCGCAATGTCCCTGCAACCTGGCGCATGGCCTTGATCTGTGCCGAACCCCCCACGCGCGAGACCGAAATCCCGACGTTCACTGCAGGGCGGACCCCCGAGTAAAAGAGATCTGTCTCTAGAAAGATCTGGCCGTCGGTGATGGAGATCACGTTCGT
>JBDLQW010000183.1:0-4101 GCA_039800365.1 Pseudomonadota bacterium | reverse complement strand
AGAGCTGGTGGAACACTTCCTGAGCGCACCATTTCATCCACAGCAGCCAACATTTTCGATTGGTTCTCGGAATCCATATAGGTGTAGCCATGAAGGATTCCTTCATAGAAATTCTGGAGCTCGACCCCCTCCTTGGGCTTAATGCCCCCTTCTCGAACTCGAGCTTCAATCTGTTCTTTCACTTTTTTCTCGAGATCCGTGGCGGAATACTGAATCCAGGAAAGCACCCCGGCGATATTATTCCCTTTAATCACTTCCTCAATGTAGTAGCCGCCCGGCTCTGTCTCATCCAAAAACACATGCACTTCATTCACGCGACCGAAGAGATTATGCAGGTCGCCCATGATGTCTTGATAGGCGCCCATCAAGAAAAAACCCAAATAATACGGCTCAGAGGCCTTGAGAGCATGCAGCGGTAGAGTATCTTTGATGTCCCGAAGATCGATGAACTTGCAAACTTTTCCATCCGAGTCGCAGGTAATATCGACCAAAGTTGCGTCGTTAACAGGTTGTTCGTCGTGTCGATGAATCGGGACAATCGGAAAGAGATGCTGAATCGCCCAGTGATCTGGCATCGACTGAAAGAGCGAAAAGTTACAGAGATACTGGTCTGCAAGCGCTTTACCTAGAGCTTCGACCTCATCGGGAACATACTTGAGCCCCTGAGCGTTCTTGTGAATCACTTTGCAGATCTGCCAAAAAATCTGCTCCACCTTAGCCTTGTCTTCGAGGGACAAGAACCCGAGCTTAAACATGCTCAGCGCCTCTTCCTTGCGCTGAACGGCATCGTGATAGTGCTCAAGAAGGTTTTTCTGCGATAGATTCTGCTTGAGGTACCTCATCTCCTTGACGACGTCGTCTTCGTCTGGAGTCTCGCCAATCTCCATGTGGGTCGCCCCCACGGCGATATTCCCAAAACAGTTCACCAGAAGAACCGAGTGATGCGCCACCAGGGCCCGACCGCTCTCCGAAACGATATTCGGCGTGGCGACTTCTTCGGCGTCACAGATTTCCTTGATCGAGTACACCACATCGCTCACGTACTCTTGCAGCGAATAGTTAATCGAACTATCGAAGCTGGTTCGCGAGCCATCATAGTCGACACCCAATCCTCCGCCGACATCGAGGTACTCGAGATTTACCCCCATCTTTCTGAGCTTGGCGTAGATTCGCGAACCCTCTTTCACGGCATCCTTGATGGTTCGGATATTCGTGACCTGAGATCCAATATGAAAATGCAAGAGCTTAAAAGAGTCATTTAAGCCCTGAGCGCGAAGCAACTCAACGGCGTGCAAAATCTCTGGGGTGGTTAGGCCAAACTTGGCGAACTCACCGCCACTTGACTCCCACTTGCCGCTGCCTTTCGAGTAGAGCTTGACCCGAATTCCAATCAGCGGGGTCACTCCTACTTCTTTGGCAATCGCGATCACTTGGTAAAGCTCGGTGAGCTTTTCGATGACGATGACAACTTTCTTACCGAGCTTAATTCCCATCAACGCGGTTTTAATGAAGCCGTAGTCTTTATAGCCGTTGCAAATGACCAAAGCCTGCGCAGGCGTATTCATCGCCATCACAGCAGTCAGCTCGGCCTTCGAGCCCGCCTCAAGCCCGAAGTCATAAGGACGTCCCGCATCGAGGATTTCTTCGACGACTTCACGCATCTGATTCACTTTAATGGGATAGACGCCTTTGTACTCGCCCTGGTAGCCGAACTCGGCAATCGATCTTCGAAAGGCCTCGTTTAAGGCCACCACGCGATGTCGGATGATATCTTGAAAGCGAATCAACACTGGAAGACCGAGGCCCTGGGCCTTCACTTCCTCAGCAACAGCCATCAAATCAATGCCGGGACCCTCGCCTCGGCGAGGATGAACCGTAAGATTTCCGCTAGGATTGATACTGAAATACTGATCACCCCAGTTCTCGATGTTGTAAAGCTTAAGCGAGTCGGAAACACTCCAGGTTTTCATCGCGGCGAAATCCTCCCAGGCAGATGCAAGAGTTGAACTTTGCTGCGGCTTATCACCCGACGGGCCTGACTGAAATGGGAAAAATAGACGCGCAGGACTGTAAGCCGGGTTCTGTCTTCATGAAGCCTTGCGGACATCCATGGAGATGATCATTCCTCTAGGTCTCGAATTACTCCGAGACTCAAGCAGCCTTACCCGGGGACACAGATAAGCGACTGAAAGTCCCCCTATTTGGCCTTGCTCCAGGTAGGGTTTGCCGTGCCCGCCTTGTTACCAAGGCAGCGGTGGGCTCTTACCCCACCCTTTCACCCTTACCTCCGGTCTCAAGAGACCGAAGGCGGTTTACTTTCTGTTGCACTGTCCGTCGATCTGACCTCGCGATCAGATCGCCTGGCCGTTAGCCAGTACCCTGCTTATTGGAGCCCGGACTTTCCTCCCGCAAAGCTGTTGCCAGCTTCGCCAGCGATCATCCGTCCTGCGCGTGAGGGCGACCCTAACATGAATCACCCGGCGGCGTCTTCAGAAAGCTCCGATTCGCTGAACGGGACGGTGACACTCGCGAGCCTGAAGTCCCATTCGCTTCAGCCACGAGCTCATGATTTTTAGAAAAAATCGCTCGCTCTCGCGATGACCGAGCTCAATCACCGTCATCCCCTGACGAGCCGCCCCTAATGCCTCGTGATAGTCTACTTCTCCGGTCACAAAAGCATCACATCCGGCAGCCACAGCAGCGCCAATGAAGGCGCTTCCTTTTCCAGCCACAAAGCCGATCTTTCGAACTTTTCGACGAGAGCTCTGGGGAAAGGCGGAAGTCAAGATGGCCCCTGAAGCTTCAAAAAGCCGTCTTGATTTTGAAGTGAACTCCTCGATCGACTCGGCTCGCTCCAGATCACCGTAAAATCCGTACCCGAGGCCACGAACCAGCCCCTTTCCTGATGCAGTTTGATGAACCGAGTAGAGGTCGTACGCCACCTCTTCGTAAGGGTGCGAGGACCGAAGAGCCTGCAAGACCTGCGGCTCAAGACCTGCTGGAAGAACCGTCTCGAGGCGCACTTCTTTGGCGCGCTCTAAGACGCCTGGAGTTCCGATAAAAGGCTGAGTCTGATCACCGCCACGGAATGTGCCCTCTCCAGCTGCCAAAAATGCGCAAGAATCATAATTTCCCAAATGCCCTGCCCCCGCTGCAACTAACGCCGAATGCACCTGATTCACATGCGACTGAGGAACAAAAACCACGAGCTTTCGAAGCGCTTCAGCAGGACGCTCAATCAGCCGGCCTTCCAGCCGAAGCCCCCAAGCCTTGCTGATCGATTCAGGCACTTCGAGGGCACAGCGATCGAAATTGGTGTGCGAGGCATAAACGGCGATACCTGCTTGCAAAGCATCCCAGACCAAGGAAGGCGGTGCTACACGGGCCAAGCCCCGTTGCTTGGGAAAAATGCAGGGATGATGATTCACGATGAGCCGCGCGCCGGTTCGCTGAGCCAGTTGAATGGCATCGGCCGTCAGGTCAATGCTGACCACAACGTGAGTGGTAGACTGCTCGGGATCGCCCACCAGTAGGCCCACGTTATCCCAAGATTCAGCACAGGACTCTGGCGCCAAAGCAGCGAGATCCCGAATAATCTCTCCCACCTTCCGTGACTTCGGACCTCGGCTTTTTTCACTTTGCTTCGTCATTGCGCTCTCTCCAGGACCAACCCACCGTTTTTTAATAGGAACGAAAAGACTAAAACGCAGGCAAGCAAGCGAGTCAATGCGAAGGGCACCACTCTTGCGTCTGATCTTGAAGATGTATCGGATTTTCAAAAACCGAGAAGAAGCCGGTGAAGCGCTCGCACAGCACCTCGAACGACTAGGATGGCGTGAGATGCCGCCGGACCGCCTGTTTGGTTTGGCTCGAGGTGGGTTGGCCGTTGCGCTTCCCGTTGCGCGTAGCCTGCATCGGCCGCTAGAGGCATTAATTGTACGAAAAATTGGAGCCCCGGATAACGAGGAATTTGGAGTCGGGGCGCTTTGCGAAGATGGGGTTCCCCTTTTCTCGCAGCAAACGCTACGTGCCCTAAAGCTTCAGCCCGAGGATCTGACTCAGGTCACTGACTCGAAAAGGCAGGAATTGAATCAACGAATT
>JBDLQW010000182.1:0-12639 GCA_039800365.1 Pseudomonadota bacterium | reverse complement strand
CGGATGGAGGCTTCTGTTGATCCCGAGTTGATCGCGGCTTCGCGCTATTTTTCAAAGCGCGTGAGCGAGCAAAAAGCTCTCGAGCAGAGCTGGTCTGGGGCTCGCTCTGCTCGCCTGGGTTCTCGAGTCGACCTCAGTCGCGGAGCGTCTCAGACTGAAAGCTGGGTGGAGTGGATATCTTCTCGTGGGTTTCATCCTGGACTTTCTTGGGAGCGCGAGCTTCGCTTGCGCGGGATTCCAGGAGATAGCTCAGCGACAGGTTTGACGGCGCGGCATCGCGTGATCAAGCTGCGGTACTCCGTGATGCACTGGAGAGATTTTCCAGAGGCTCAGCTCGAGCTTCGCATCAGCGCTGTCGCTTCAGAAATCGAACGTTTTTTTATCGAACAGCGGTTGAGTTTTTCGACGAAGCGATCCGAGTTCCGGCGTTGCGATTCCCGTCGGGGATGTGGTCCCTGGATTTCGTTTTCTTCCGAGACGCTCTGCCTTGCAGGCGAAGACTCGGGCTTGGGGTGGGAGCAGGGTCCGGTACTTCTTTCAGTCGAGGCTTTAGCGCGCGCTAAGTTCAGCAGAAATGAAGCCCGATTTGATGGCGAAGACTTTTTTGGACGACCGATGGGCTTTCGCTGGGAGCGCGATGCTCCATGGCCCTCGAAAGTGGAGAACGCCCAAGGGGTTTTAACGCTTGAAGGTGCTGAAGGAGGTTCGCCATGAAAGCCATGAGCAGGATTGAAGGGCTCTTGGGTTTCAAGATACTGTTTTTGGCGGCGCTTTTCTCAGCAGTGCTGCTCGAGGCTTGTGGTTCAGGAGCATCGGTCGATCTCGAGACGCTAGGAATTCGCGATCGTCGGATGCGTGCGAGCGAGGCTCTGGGTGAGCGGAATTTCGCTCGGCTGATGGCGCAGCATTTCGAGGGCACTCCGGAGCGTCAGCCTTGGGCGGGATTTTGGTGGCCTTACACGTCTAATGGAATCGCAAAAAATCTTTCAGGTTCCTCGCCCGCTGGAAAATACGATGCAGCGAGGGGAGGTTTGACTCACGCACAGTCTTGGGAGGTGCGCTACCATGGTGCAGGAGTTCCGGGCGTGCAAGGCTGGTGGGGACACTGCAACGGATGGTGTGTGGCGGCGGCGCTTTTTCCAGAGCCTCGTCAGGCGGTGAGCGTGAATGGAATTGAGTTCACGGTGGCCGATATCAAGGGCCTTTTGAGTGAGGCGGGCATGGAAGCTAGCGCCGATTATTTCGGTGACCGAGTGGATAGCTTTGACCGGAACTTCTCTCGAAAGTGGGACGACCCCGTGCCGAATCAGTATTTTTTGGTGCTGATGAATTATATGGGAATTCACCGTCGCACGGTTCTGATTGATCGTCACACGGGGGCTCAGGTCTGGAATCAGCCGCTTGCCGGGTACCGATTTCAGCGACCCAAGCCTGAAGACTATTTAGGTGAGGACGCTCGCGCGCCCGGAGTTTATCGGCTTCAGGTCACATCGACCATCTGGTGGATGGAGGACAATGTGTCTCCGGGGGCTCTGTCGCCCGAGTTTCGATTCGAGACAAATTCGATGATCAAGTCGCGAACTCTGAAGATGGAACTCTGGTTGGATGGACCAGTGATTTTTAATTCTGAAGGCCAAGTGGTGCAAAGCGGTGATGTCGTAGTGGCTCGCGATGGGGATTTTTTAGTGGGAGGAAGGTGGCTCCAGGATTTGGGAACTCAAGGACATCCCGATTACATGTGGGTGCCCTATTCGATGATTAAGCCCGATCCACGCAGCCAGGAAAAACATGCGAATGCGTACATTGATATCGATTGGCTTCGAAAGCACCTTTTAAGCGGAGGGCTGGACGACGATTCGGTTCAGCCTGCTCCGATTCCGCCCGTGCCAGAGCCAATGCCGGTACCCAGCTCCGAGCCGGGGGATACGCCTGCCCCGCGACCTGTACCAGTGCCCTCGACAGTTCCTTCAGGGGTTCCATCCTCAGTGCCGTCATCGGCTCCGGTGCCGCAGCCAGCACCAGAGCCGCAGCCTCAGCCAAATCCGACCCCTGCGCCAGAGCCCGTACCCACACCGCGACCCAGCGATGGGTCTGGGGTTGGGGGTTGAGCCGCAGGTCGCGCTTTCTCTTGGCGCGACTCTATGCTGCTCGCTTCTTGATGGGCGCTACCGTCAACATGAGGTCAAAAGGGCGTAGGAGCTTGTTGAGCGTTTCTTGGGTCGGGTTATGCCGAGGATTGATCCCTCGCAAGATGTTCGGGCTTGCAATCTTCACCAGTTTTGAAAATTCCTTCACGCCCATGGCGCGGATGACCTTTCCAAGAGCCACTTGAATGGGAATACCTTCTTCAAGTGAGGCGAGCAGAAACTCGCGGGCAAATTTTCGGTCTTTTAGATCTTCTGCCAGTGTTTCATTCCAGTCTTTACTGCGTCTAGCCATGACTTGATTCCTCCAAATGCTCGGACCAATATTCTTGCGCCTTCCTGATGTCGCGGCTTTGCGATGACTTGCTCCCACCCAACAAGAGGAGAATCAGTCGATCTCCATCCTTGCCAAAGTAAACCCTGTATCCAGGCCCAAACTGAATACGCGCTTCCCATACACCTTTTCCCACAGATTTGTGGTCGCCCAGGTTGCCTAACTGAAACCGGAATATTCTCGCTTGGATGCGAGCCTTGACGGAAACATCCAGACTGTCCAGCCAATGCCGGTACGGGCTCTCTCCGGCTGTGTTCAGGTATTCTTGGATTTGGAATTTTACCATGGGTTTCCAGTTCTATAGTTATCTTATATGATAATTAATATCAAGTAGAAACTTCAGTCCGTTCGCCCTCAAGTCCCGCGTGGCAAGGGCAAAAACAGATTTACTTTTGAAGTGGCCCCTGCGCCAGAGCCCGTACCCACACCGCGACCCAGCGATGGGTCTGGGGTTGGGGGTTGAGCCGCAGGTCGCGCTTGAATTGACGAGGGGGGCACGAGACACTACCGAGACTCATGAAGGACTCTGTGATTTCGGCTTCATCGGCTGCGCCTCATCCAAAAGTGGTGATTTTAGCCTTAGTGAGCGTTCAGCTCTTGTTCGGAGTAGGGTACGTCGTCTCAAAGATATTGGTGGGAACGTTTCCGCCCTTGGTTTGGGCTAGCATTCGCATCGTGATTTCTGCTGCGATGATGATGGCAGTGGCGGTTGTTTCTGGGCGTCCGCGGCCCCGGGGGTGGCGGGAGTTTTATCTGCCGCTCGTACTCTTTTCGCTCTTAGGAATGATCATCAATCAGTCGTCGTTTTTGGTGGGCTTGAGCCATACCACCTCAACCAATAGCGCCATTTTGAACACGATGATTCCGATGTTCACGCTGGTGTTGGTGACGATTCGTGGAGTCGAAGCTTTTAGTGCCCGAAAAGCGATCGGCTTTGCCCTTGCGTTGGGAGGCGTGCTTTCGATTCGACATATCGAGGACTTTCATCTGTCAGATCAAACCGTGATGGGCGACTTGCTGACGATCCTCAATTGCTTGAGTTATGCGTGCTTTCTTTCGTTCGGTAAGGCCTTCCTTGAGAAACATGACAAGATTTGGACCACGGCGTGGCTTTTTGTTTACGGAAGCGTGGGAATCACGCTCTTGGCGGTTCCGGATTATCTGACCTTTCAGTTTCCGGCCATGACGCCGACCTTGTGGTTTTGCGCGGCTTTTGCAGTCGTTGGCACCACGCTTCTGACTTATTTTTTGAATTTTTGGGCGCTTGCTCATGCGAAATCGAGTTCAGTGGCCCTTTATATTTATGTTCAACCCGTGGTGACTTCGGCAATCGCCTGGTCATTCTTGGGTGAGCAGATTACGGTGCGAACCTTGCTTTCCGCTCTGCTGATCTTCGTTGGAATGCTCGTGGCCATCTCTCCAAAGGGGGCGACCGGATGAGTGAGGTGATCTACGCCGGATTTTGGCGACGAGCAGTGGCAGTGTGGATCGACAGTGCATTGATTCAGTTTTTTGCCTCGTTTTTAGTGCTGGCGTTGCTTCGTCTTTACGACATTCCGGTAACTGCGATTGGGGGGCTCAAGCTTCAGGTGATTGCCATGGCCGCTTACTGGGTGGTGGCGTTTCCTTATGAGACGCTTGCGCACTATCACTGGGGTTTTACCGTGGGTAAGAGGCTGATGGGGGTACAGGTCCTGGATAGTCGCTCGGGCGCACGCGTGGGGCCGTGGCAGTCGGCGGCTCGAACACTGGCCAGCGGTCTGTCGTATTTACCTTTTGCATTAGGGTATTTGGTGGCTGCTTGGGATCCTCGCAAGCGCACATTTCATGACCGAGTCTGTTCGACGGTTTGTGTGAGAATGCCTGTTCTCACCAAAGAGTTCTAACGTGACCTGAAGGAATTGAAATCGCTGAAGTCAGGGTGACTGACCTTGGAAGGCCTTCGCGGCACTTCTGGAAAAACCCTCACTGGCCGGGGCGAAAGAGGAAAGTCAGTATCCCTATCTTGTTTCCACTGTCGACGGAAGGGCGGGATCGAGTTACCCTCCGTCAAATCATGGGAACCGAGTCACTCCAGCGGGAGACGAATCGCAGTTACAGGGGCATCGATATTTCGATTCCTGCGAATCTCAATTTCTGGATCACAGCCGCCAGCTGTTCGGCGTTGGTCGGACTTCTGGTCGCGGCAAGCCGGGCGGAAAGCTGGGTTGCGGTGCTGGGCATCGCCCTGGTTTTTTCATTTGTCGGAAATACGGTTTTTTCGATGCTTCATGAGGCAGTCCATCGGACTGCCCACCCGAATCGAGTCGTGAATGACTGGATCGGTCGCATTTGCGCCGCCTTTTTTCCGACAGGGTTTCATTTTCAGCGGCAGTGCCACCTCGGGCATCATCGCAGAAACCGGACCGATCATGAGATGTTTGATTGCTTCTATCCCGAAGACAATCGCTTCCTCAAAAAACTTCAGCTCTATTTCGTTCTGACCGGAGTGTATTGGACGAACGCACCGACCGGGGCGCTGATCTATCTGCTCTGTCCGTGGTTCTTCAATGCCAGGTTCCTGCGCAATCGCCAATCTCCGGTGATCACCCACATGGGCGCTGATGCGATGATTCAGTCGATTCTCAAGGCTCCGCCCGCGCTGGCGCGGCTCGAGATCCTGTTCACGATCGCCCTTCAGGCTGCCGTCATCTATTTTTTCGGAATTTCGTGGATCGCATGGATCAGCTGCTACTGGGCGTTTGGCGTGAACTGGGGCGGGCTTCAGTATGCCGATCACGCCTGGTCGGATCGTGACATTCGTCAGGGAGCCTGGAACCTGCGCGTCAACCGCTTCGTCCAGTATGTCTTCCTGAACTACCATCATCATCTGGCCCATCATCAGTTTCCCCAGGTTCCGTGGATCCACCTGCACCGGTTTGTCGATTTCTCAAAGCCCAGGCCCGCTTTCCTCGAGATCTATTTTCGACTCTGGAAGGGACCCACTCCCGCAACCCAGCCGGCTCCAGCCTTTTATGATCCGGAGCTCGAGGAGCTTCTCGAGTGAGGGAGCTTCTGGGTCGCTTCAGCGCGGCTCTTCGGTGGGGCTTTGATCGATGCCTTCAGCGCCCTCGTCTCACGGTGGCTGCTTTTGCCTGTGTCAGCCTGTTTGCCGCCCTGTCAATTCCGCGGATCAGGATCGATCTTCGAATCTACGATCTCGTCGACCCGGCCTTTCGGAGCATCGGCGAGCTACAGAAGATGCGCGCTGATTTCGGCGACCAGAACGAGCTGTCACTGCTCATCTCGCGCCGGGATGGGAAGCCTCTTGATCCCGAGAGGCTTTGCGCTATCCGTGACTGGCTGGGGCGCGCCTGGGCCGACAATACCGAGATCAGCGATATTTTTTCGCCCTTCGATCTGCGTGCTCCTGCTCCAGTAACAGGCAAGCTCTGGTATCCGCAGATGCTGTCCAGCGACTGCTCGAACTACGAGCAGATGAAGTCCACTCCCTGGGTTGGCCTTCTCACCGATCGGCTCGGCGGAGATTTCAGTGCCCGTGTGAGCTTTCGTGACAGTGTCGAGAGGAGCGCTTTTGGCAAATTCGATCCGGCTCCGGTCGGACAGCTGCTTCGCCATGCCGAGAAGGATCTGCTGTCCAGGTACCCCGAACTTTCAGTTCAGATCAGCGGAGACGCTTCTTTTCAGTGGCACTTTCAACAGATGTTCCGGGATGATTTCTATATCAATCCCCTGGTCATTGCCGTGTTGGTACTATTCTTTCGGGTTTTCTACGGAACCTGGGCAAGCGGCCTGCTGTTCATGGTTTCGATGCTGATCACCGGAACGATCGTCTACGGAACTATGGCACTCGTGGGTGCACCTATTGATCTCCTGACGAACAATCTGTTCTTGATGACCTGCATTTCGGGCCTGGAGGACTTCCTTTTCGTGGCCCACCTGGCTCGAACCGAGAATCGAATCTCGCAGGCCTTTCGCAAGATTCTGGTGCCCGGCTTTTTTACCTCGCTCACTACCATGGTGGGGTTTGGATCTTTGCTGACTTCAGATCTGGCGATCATCCGGGGGTTTGGCGTGTGGGCCGCCTGGGCGGTCTTCGTGGAATGGGTGGTCACGTTCTACTTTCTGCCGTCCTTTTGTACCGTTTTTGGTCCTAACCGGAGCTGGGTGCGGCCTTCGCAGTCGGTGCTCTCGCGAGCGTGCGAGAAACTGGCTGCCTTGAATGCGCCGCGAGGGCTTCTTCGGCTCGGTCTCGCGCTAGCGGTGGCGGGCACATTGTCATTTCCCTGGCTTCGTTATGACGAATCTCCGCGAGCGATTTTTCCCTCCGATCATCCCCATGCCCAGGCATTCCGGTACCTTCGCGAGACTCGGGGCTGGGAGGGCATGGTTTACTTGCTCTTTCCCGACGCTCCGGCGGAAGGGAGTGTCGTGCCCGAAGTCGATGCGGTGCTTCGAGAGGTGCAGCGAGCGTCACATGTTGTGCGCATTGATCGGCCGGATGAGGTGGTTCGCCATCTGACATCCCAGGTTGATCCATCCCTGAGGCCGCTCGTGGCTCGAGAGTTCAGTCTGTCAGACGCGTTCCGGAAGTATGTTCGCCCCGAAGCAGGGCTCAGGGTAGGGGTCTACCTCGATGACCTCGACCTCTCTTCACTCGGCGAGACTCTCGCGCAGTTTCGATCCGTCTGCGGCGAACGGTGCATTCCGGTGGGAGAGTCCGTGGTTCTGCACGATTACTCCGAGCGGGTATCTCGCACCCTGATGGACAGTTTTGTTGTCAGTATCGTGCTGGTGATTCTCGTGGTGGCGGGCCTGGCTTGGATCCTGAAAACGGACCATGTTTTTCGACTCGTCTATTCGAGCATCTGGTCGCCGCTTCTGATGATCGGCGTGATGGTCGTCTTCCGGGTTCCCGTGAATCTTGTGACAAGCATCTTTGTAGCGATCCTGGTGGGCCTGACCGGAGATAACGCCATCCAGTTCATTTTTGCGGCGCAGGAAGAGGCTTCGCCCGGGGGTTCAACTGGCGGCGGCCTCAATCAAGGAATCCAGGAGCGATCGGTGGCAGTCGTGCAGCTTCTTGGGCTGCTTTCCGTCGCAAGCCTGCTCTTCTTAGGACTGTCGCTGGTTCCGATGAAGGTGCTGGGCCTGCTTTTTTCGGCAGGCTTCGCGATGACCCTCGTCGGAGACCTGTGGCTACTGAAGGGCCTGCTCGTCAGAGAATGACCGAGGCGAGGATCGGAGAGAGGTAGTCTCCACCCCAGCTCTGGCTCAGTACTCGGATCGCTTTGCCGGCATCATCGTGATTCGGCAGCATCGTCTGCCAAGCCTGCTGATCCCAGCCCGTGGCGCGGCCGCGAAAGTAATTGCGGTACTCGTACTCGCGTCCCGAGTTGCCCCGAATCTTGAGCTTCGCGGGACCGTTGTCGAAAGCCGTCGGAAGCAGGGTCTTCAGGTCCGTCACCGGTTTTTTGAAAAAGGACGGAAGGTCGATTTCCACCACGTCTCCCGTGACCACGCTGCGGATCGCGGTTCTGCCTGCGAGCATGTCCTTCATGGACTTCAGGCGGGCTTCGGCCACACGGCGATCCGACGTGAAATTCGCCGGATTCAAGATCGCAAACTGGTTTTGCTCTCCTTCGGCCAGCGAGCGCCAGCCTGCGTCCATGTAGAAAATCGAAGCATGGAGATGCTGCAGGGCCCGCTCCATCATGGGAACGCCGGCCTCCGGATAGAGGACGAGGAAATTCTTGAATTCTCGCTTCCGAAGCACCTCGACGCGGTCTTCTGCAGTGACTCCGAGATTCGCATCCGAGCCAAACAGGAACTCCCTGCGGAAGCCATCGACTCCCACCAGGCGACCCAGCGCATGGGCCACTTCCGGAAGGTCATCCTGGAAGTACGCTCCAAATACGTAGGACGTATGCAGGCTCATGTGGAGGAACGAGAGCGTAGCACTCAATTCGGCCTGTCCGTGCGCGACAAAACGATCCAGATTATCCTCGAAGGTTCCGGAGCCGTACAGGAGCTTGTTATCCCAAATGATCGGTTGACGGTCCGTCTTCGAGTGGAGCGCCTGAATTCGGCGCGCGGCTCGGACAAACTGAGGAGTCACTTGATCAATGAGCGCCTTCTGGAACTCGCTGATCCGCTTGAACTGGGTGTTGGTCGCGTCTTCTTCCGAGGGTGCAGTGACATATTGGAAAGCTGCCTCCCACTGATCGGTGGGAAGAAAGATGCGAAGGCCCGAGGCGAGCGACTTCACCAGCGTGACGCTCGAGCTATGAACGGTCTTGTTGCTGTTCTCGAGGATGGGACGGAGGCGATAGACGATCGAGCGAAACGGCATCAAAAGCACTGCCTGCGCTGCGAAGTACTTCAGGTCATCCGAGTAGCGGTCGTAATTTTCATCGCGATCCATTTCGAGCAGGATCTGGTGCAGCTCACGCGCGGTCTTGATTCGAAGGATGCGATCCCTCATATCCTTGAAGTCGGGCTTGAGGTCGGTTTCAGTGAGCATCCGACCCGTGCTGGC
This sequence comes from Pseudomonadota bacterium, assembly GCA_039800365.1. Classification (GTDB taxonomy): domain Bacteria; phylum Bdellovibrionota; class UBA1018; order UBA1018; family UBA1018; genus CAIOHW01. The sequence continues at coordinate 3,623 of JBDLQW010000182.1, read as the reverse complement.
CGGCCTGCGGGCCTTGCGGGCGGAGTCGGCAGCCGCAGTAACGGTAGCGGCATCGAAACCGGTTTCTTTGAAAGCGGGAAGAGTCGGTACAGTCCATTTCACGAGGGGCGTTGCCCCGGCGTTTTGAAGAGTGGCCAGGACGGCGAGGGTCGTGATCAGGTTGCGCTTTTTCATGAGTCGTCAGCTCCCTTTGGCTGCTTCTCAGAATAGCGGTGCAGGGGTCGAATTCAAGAACTTATCGGCTCACGTAGCGAATCCAGAATCCACCGCGAGGCCGAAGCGTTCGGAAATGCGCTTTCATGGCCTCGCGCATCTGGCGAGTGGGTAGAAAGGATCTACTGATCCATCGGAGCGTCGCCAGGGAAAGCAGGACTTTTCGTCCGAGAGGTGCGTGGTCCAGCGATCGCCAGCCCAGCATGAGAGAACTGGAAATCAGGATCCACTGCAAAAAGGCGTAAAATATTGCAATCCCCAGGATGGATTCGACCTTACGAACGGTGGGCAGCTCGTCAAACACTTCATTGTGAATTTCGAACTCGAATGGAACGTGATGAACTTCGTCCAAAAGGTGAAGCCAGTTCAGCTTCATCCAGGTGTTCGCATCGATCGACCCATAGTGAGTCTTGAGGTAACGGCCGTAGAAAACGGAATAGGCCTCGATCTTGGCGCCAGGCAGCGTCATCGCTAGAGGAACCCGGCGAACCAGGACGAGTGCGGCCTTTCTCAGCCAGCGCCCTCGCCGAAGCATGAGGCTTCCTGAGTTAAAAGACAGTCGCTTTTCCTGCCTCAGGAAACGACGAAAGGCCTGCGAGTGGAGTAACTCTTCCCGGGCGAGGCGCCGTCCCTTTTCATGAGGGCCCACCGATTTCATGGCAACGAGAAGAAGGCTCTCGAGAAGAATGAAGAATTCTGCAGTGAATTGGATGAATCCGAAATAGAGTGCTTTCTTTTCCTGCTCCGAAAGCAAGGTGAAGCGAGAGGTGCCGTAAAGAGGGATCAAGGCATCGGGGATGCAGTCCTCCTGCAACGGGCGAAAGGGCTCGCTTTGAAATTCGCGCCAGCGTTCGGCTGCTGAGGCTCTAGCCAAGGAAGTCATCGTCTTGAGGGTATCATGGCCTCGGAAGGCGATCATATTTTTCCTTTTCTCCGATCTGGGATCTGCTTTAATCACCGCATGATTACCGAATCAGGGGGGCTGTCGCTGGTACTGGCGGCGTCCCTGTTGTTTTCATGGCGCTTCAAGTTCGCCCAGGATCGAAACACCGCCAGTCGGAAATGGGTGGGGGGAGAGATCTCCTGGCCGAAGACCTTCTGGCTCGCCTACGCCCTGGGTAGCTGGTTCTTCGTGCCCTGGGTGTTTGCGCTCAGTTCCAGCACTGCTGAACCGTTCCGCTGGGTGCTCTATTTTCATCTCGCGAGCTGGTGGATTCGCGGGCCACTGGAACTTGTGATGATCTACCGCTGGTTCAACTGGACGCCCGTCTACGGGATCAGCCACGATGCGTTCCATAACGTCGCGCTATTTGTGGCAACTTCGGTAGCGGCGTCCTTCATCGGTTGGGATCAGCTTTCCGCTGATCCGTTCAACCTGTGTGTGCTGGCGTACCTGGGGTCGGTCTGTTTTGCGATGATGGCGGAAGTGACCTTTGCTGCGCTCTTCATCGCTACTCGCAGGCCTGCCGACGGACTGGAGGAGCACGAGGTGTACTTCGCCTCCGACGATCCTCGTTATCTCCTGATTAATCGACTGACAAAGGCCGCGGTCGTGATCGTGTATACCCACTGGGTGGCTCAAATTCTATTCCTGGGGTTTCTGCCTCATGCCAAGATCCCTTGAGTTTCCGGACTTTCGCAAGCTGAAGCTCTTCCTCGTGCTTTTTGCGGCATTAATGATCGAGTTCGTCCTCGTGTACGGTGGAATGAACTGGCTCACCTCGCAGCGGGTTTCGCCTTACCAACTGTATTTCGACTGGGAGCTGTCGATCCCCTTCGTTCCCGGGATGGTGTATTTCTACCTGTCGCTCAACCTCCTGACCGGGCTCTCGCTTCTGACTCTCGATGTGGATGAGCTCAAGCGCTACGCCCGGGGACTTGGCGCTGCGATTCTCGGGGCAGGTATCATCTTTCTCCTGGTGCCTACGAAGCTGGGTTTCGAGAGGCAGGGGGTGGTGCCGGGTTACGAGGATGTCTTTCGCCAGCTTCATGCCCTGGATCTTCCGCACAATTGCTTTCCCTCTCTCCACATCACATTGAGCGCGCTCAGTGTACGGGTCATGATGGTTCGTGCGACTCCCTGGTTGCGAGGGCTTCTGATCTCTTGGTTGGCGCTGATCGCCGCTTCGGTCCTGCTGGTGCATCAGCATCACCTCATCGATATCGCGGGTGGGCTGCTGCTGGCCGAAGCGTGTTATCGACACGTGTTCCTGGGAAAGGCTAAAACATGAATCGGATTCCTCTGCCTGCTCGTCTGGGATTGCTGAGCCTGAATGCCGTTCCGCTCGTCCATGCGCTGGGCGTGCTGGCTCCGTGGCATCTTCTCGCGGACAGACCCTGGAGCTTGCGACTGGGCTGGAGCCTCGCCGTGCTCTATCTTCTGCCGCCGCTGCTCTGCCGCTGCCTCCTGCTGGTTTTCGGGCGTCCACCCGTGCGCAGTTCGGGTTTCACGACGCCATTTTTCGTCTGGTGGGCGACCTCGCAGTTGAATGCGCTTTTCATCCGATTTCCCGCGCTGGAAGAATTTCTGAAGCTCGTTCCAGGGGTTTATTCCAACTGGCTTCGCCTCTGGGGGGCCCGGATCGGTCGCTTAGTTTACTGGGGGCCTCGGCTGCAGATCATGGACCGAAGCTTTCTCGAGATCGGCGACGACGCCATGATCGGCTATGGAGTCGGATTCACCGCTCATCACGTGAATCGCCAGGAGGATGGAACGATGGAGCTGGTCCTCGCGTCTCCGAAGGTGGGGGCGCGCGCAATTCTCGGCGGGCTGTCCGGCCTGACTCCCGGAGCAGAGGTGGCCGAAGGCGAGATGCTGCCGTCGACGATGGGCCTGGCGCCATTTTATCTTTGGAAATCGGGTCGACGAGTGAAGGGCGAAAAGTACTTGGGCACGTGACCCAGGAAGTCCGACGCGCGAATTTCTGCCAAGCAGGCAAGTTCAACGCCTTTCTGGTAGTCCGGATTTTTTTCCAGGAAGTAGCGTACATTCGGGTCGCTTGCGTGCGCTTCCGAGGGGTCGGCAATGCCGCCCTTGACGGCGCCCTTGGCGGTTTCGAAAGTGATCAGCCCGGTTTTCGAGTCATACGAGTCGCCGAATTTCCAGTGATAGAATCGGTCGAGGATCTGCTGGGCGGGTGCGGGAGTGGGGCGATTCGAGGCTGGAAACGAGTACGAGAAGTTTCTCCTCATCATCATGTAGGTCTTGTAGCCCTTGCTGATGAGCATCCAGTACACGGGGTGGAACGGGCTCAGCATCTTGGACTGGGTGATGTATCGGAAGAAGGCTTTTTGGAGGATCTTGGATCCCCAGTAGTCCTCCCGCAGGACGGTGTCGCCGGAAAAGATGAAAAGCCCCGGTGCGATCGCGGGAATCGGCCTGCGAAAGATCGTGCTGAACCCGACGAGTT
>JBDLQW010000181.1:0-32445 GCA_039800365.1 Pseudomonadota bacterium | reverse complement strand
TTATGGTCCTTTGACGGCATCTGCCATCACGCCTCGAGGTGTTGAGATGGTCGTGAAGGGGCATCGTCAGGTCTTGGGCGCCGTGACGCCCAGAATGATCCGCCATTCAGTGGTCGTGCAGTGGGCGCGAAATGGCGCTTCAAGCGAACAGATTCGGCAGTGGCTAGGATTGAAAACCGATTATGCGTTTCGCGCTTACGGCCCGCTTCTAAAAAAGGTCAGATCCAGCTCTGAAGCCACATCCACTGGCGATAAGCGCTAGCAGGAATCTTCATTGCCGAGAGGATGGGGAAAAAATAAATAAAAAAGCCAAGCGCTACAGCAAGCACCACGGTGGCATTGCCCATCGGAAGTCTTTGCTCAGGTGAGGGGGTGAAGCTCGGGGTACCCCGAGTGCCCTCGGCACTTCGATGAATCAGGTAGCCCCAGGCAAAACTCAGTAAAATTGAAGAAGGGTAATAGTAATAAAAAAAGGTCACTTTCCTGGGAATCAGTAGCCAAGAAAAAGTGAATGTGCCGTAAGTCGCTAAGATCCAAAACGCCGCAAACGAGCGAGTGCGAATCCAATCTCGTGCACACCAGGCCAGTGCTCCCAGGCCTCCCCAAATGAGCACCGGGTTTCCCAAAAGCAGCACGCCTCTCACCGAGCTCTTGTCGGTGCTCAGGTCAAAAGCATACCAAATCGGACGTAGCATGAAGATCCATTGACTCCAGGAGCTCGAGTAGGGGTGCGAGGCCGTCACCCGAAGTTGGCCGTCCCACATTTTCCACTGACGAACAAAAATGAAGTCGAACCACGAAACTGCCTGCCCGTCCGTAAGCAGCCTCGATGCCATGGGAATAAAGCTCGAATAATAAGCCAGAAGCGGCAGAAGACCCCAGGCAATCAGTAAGTCTCGCGTTGTAAAAGCGTGCGAGGGGAGCGGGTAAAAACCCACAAGCGTGGTTTCCTGCGGAGGCTGATCAAATCGGGCTTTCCAGGCTCGAAGTAAAACCCATGCCCCGATCAGCACCATTAATCCTAGCCAGGCGACAATGGCGAACCACTTCGATGCAGCGGCAAAGCCCAATGCGATGCCTGAAAGGTATAAGTGCCATTGGGGCCGCGATAGGGGGCGAGCTTCGACCGTCTCAGAAAGCCTTTTTGAGGGCAGATCGAGCGGAAACCAGGCGCAAAGGCCCCAAGCAAAGGACCAAATCAGGAACCCCATCATGAATGTATCCAGCATGGCGATTCGCGATTGGACGTAAACCATTTGATTGAAGCCGGTGAGCAGAGCAACGAAGACCCCTAAAAGCTGGGTCCTAAAAAGAGCGAGCGCAGCGACATAAGTACCCACCAGAGTCAGCGATCCAAAGACTGCGCTCATGAAGCGCCAACCAATCGGTCGGTCTCCAAAAATGGCCATTCCCAGGGCGATCAGCTCTTTTCCGAGCGGCGGGTGCTCGTAATTGGCGCTCTCCTTCCATTGCAAGATCTGTCGAGCAGCCGGAATGTAATGAAATTCATCAAAATTGAGTTTTTCAGGAAACTGCACCATCACCAGAAAAAGGGCCAGAAATCCAAAAAAAATCGTGGTTCCTGTTTTCCGGCGGGTACTGGCGCATGGCATTTGGCCGAGTGCGCTCTGGATGCCATGAAGAGAAGAAGAGGAAGGGGAGAGGCTCATGAGTTTCTCGTTTCGTTTCGTGCCTTCTCATCTTAAAGTGTTCGGCGAGGTTTTGCGATGACTACTGACAATGCTTCTTCAGCTCCCCTAGGTCGAAATGAGCCCTGCCCCTGCGGTAGTGGCAAGAAAGTAAAACGATGCTGTGGCAAGGATACGGCTCCGAAGCTGGGCACTCCTGCTCGATGGAACGCCGGCGCCGATGGCGTAGCAGCTGCGGAGGCGTCTGGTGCAGCGTCTCCGTTTCCTGGCTTTGATCCTTCGCAGATGGATCCAGCCTGGCTGGGTCAGTTTCAGCAAGCGTTGCAGCGTTTGCCGAAAGGACAGCTGCAGCGGATTCAATCACTCATGCAACGGGCTATGGCAGGCAAAGATGTTTCGCGTGACGCTGCTGAGCTCGAGCGCATGATGCCGCCAGAGATCCTTGCTTTGGCTCGCAGCAATCCTATGGCAGGCGCGCTAGCCTCTGCTGGAGGGGCGTCGACTTCAGAGGCTGATGCGATGTCGGTGGAAGATGCTCGTCGTTTGGTTGAAGAAGCTGCGCAGAAGGGTGAGATCTCGAGTGCGCAAGCTCAAGAGCTCTTGGCAAATGCTCCGACTTCCGAATCCGAGGCAAAGAGTGGCAAGTTCTCTAAGCTTTGGAAGAGCCTGACCGGGAAGTCATGAGTCGCCAGGAAAGTTCTGCGCCTTGGGTTTGTGGAGTCATTCATCTTCCACCGCTTCCGGGGTCTTTTCGTGCATCCAGGGTCTTGCGAGCCACTCGGCTCGATTACCATCGGCAATTAGCCTTGGCGGTCGATGTAGCGGTGGCTGAGGCCAAGGTTCTTGAGTCGGCGGGGTTTTCGGCAGTGATTATCGAGAACTTCGGCGACACGCCGTTTCGAAAAGATCAGGTTTCTCCAGAGACCGTGGCCTCGATGGCAGTGATTGCTCGCGCTGTGCGTGAAGCCGTCTCGATTCCGATGGGAGTGAACGTGCTTCGGAACGACGCTCTCAGTGCGCTTGCGATCGCTGCAACGGCGGGGTGCGAGTTCATTCGCGTGAACGTTCTTTCGGGAGTCGCGGCAACCGATCAGGGGTGGATTGAAGGCCAGGCTGCAACGGTATTAGCAGCGCGCGAGCGTCTCGATCCTTCGGTTCGAATTTTAGCCGACGTTTGGGTCAAGCACGCCAAGACCTTTTCTAGTGATTCGTTAACTCATGCCATTGAAGAGACGGCCTTTCGGGCGGGGGCAGATGGGGTGATCCTCACGGGGCCCACCACGGGAAGAATGGTCGCTCATGAGGGGCTTGAAGAAGCACTATCGATCTGTCGAACCAGTGATATTCCTCTTTATTTGGGCAGCGGGATTTCGTCGAGCGCATTGACTTCTTTGCCGTGGCAGGATCTTTCTGGGGTGATCGTGGGTTCGGCGCTCAGGCAAGGTGGAAAAGCGGGAGCGCCGCTCGATCGAACAAGGGTTCGCGATTACTTGAAACCCCTGAGGCCCCCGGTCTCGAAAAGGGGCCGCCGGATCTAGCCGCATCACTCAAAGACGCAGGAGAATTTAAGATATGTCAGATTCTGCCCTGAAACAGGCTCAGCTTGAACAGATCAAAACATTCAGCGCGAATAACTATAAACCCATTCCGGTGGTTTTAGCTCGTGGTGAAGGCGTTTGGGTCTGGGATTCGGATGGCAGGAAGTACCTCGATTGCTTGGCCGCTTATTCGGCGGTGAATCAGGGACATCGGCATCCGAAGATCATTCAGGCACTTAAGGATCAGGCCGATCGGCTCACGTTAAGTTCACGGGCCTTTCACAACGATCAGATGGGGCCTTTTCTTCAGAAGGTTTGCGAGATGACTGGAGTGGGAATGGTTCGACCCCAGGCTCTGCCCATGAACTCTGGCGCAGAGGCCGTTGAGACGGCCATCAAGATTGCTCGCAAGTGGGGGTACGAAAAAAAGAAGGTTCCCCAGGATCAGGCTGAGATCATCGTGTGCCGAGATAATTTTCACGGACGCACCACTGCGATCGTGGGTTTTTCGACTGAGGCGGCGTATCGGGGGGGGTTCGGTCCGTTTGCTCCAGGGTTTAAGATCATTCCCTATGGTTCGATCGATGCGCTTCGTGAAGCGATCACCCCAAGAACGGTGGGTTTTTTATTTGAGCCGATCCAGGGAGAGGGAGGCGTCTTGATTCCGCCTGCAGGATTCCTCACTCAGGCCAAGGCGCTTTGTCGCGAGAACCAAGTGCTGTTTATGGATGACGAAATTCAGACCGGCCTGGGGCGCACTGGGCGACTGCTTTGTTGGCAGCATGAACCGGAAGCGGCGCCAGATCTTTTGATTCTGGGCAAAGCGCTGGGCGGTGGTGTGATTCCCGTAAGCGCTGTGGTTGCTCCTCAAGAGGTGATGGAAGTCATCCGTCCGGGAGAGCATGGCAGCACGTTCGGGGGCAATCCGTTGGCTTCAGCAGTGGGAATCGCATCGCTGGACGTGATCGAGTCTGAGAAATTGGTGGAGCGCTCGGCAGCTCGGGGTGAGTACCTGCGGCGTCGACTCCAAGAGGCGATTGCACCCGTCGCTCATCGAGTTCAGGAGATTCGGGGCAAGGGATTAATGACCGGAGTCGACTTGGCTCCTTCGGTGGGTAAGGCGAGGCCGATTTGCGAAAAGTTGGCAGCTTTGGGCGTTTTGGTAAAAGATACTCGCGAGCAGACCATTCGCATCACGCCGCCTTTGGTGATCGAAGAACAAGAAATCGATTGGATGTGCGAACAGTTTCGCGAAGCGCTTGCTGACTGATCAGTTCGGAAGTGAGCACAGGCATGGTAGCCATAAGCTGTCTCCTGAGGAGGGGACTATATGTCATCCAATCGGAAGGCTGAGGAATCCAGCGGAAGCCGGGTTGCGAGGAGCACCTTCCAGCAGGTGCTTATGGATCTGCCGGGCATCGGCTGGCTCTTCTTACCGCTCGTGATGTGGTGGGAACATCGAAGGGAAAAGCGAGAAAAAGCGGAGCAACAGACGAAATGAAGGTGCCTCAGTCTCACGACGCCCCCAAGCTCAGCTGAAGCGTAGTTGAGGCGATTCGCATCGGTGCCTTCTATTTCGCGCACCAGCCTCCGTCGATTACCAGAGTTGAGCCCGTGACGAATGTCGATTCAGGGCCACTGAGCCATAGCACCGCATGGGCGATTTCATCTGGAGATGCCATACGATTCATGGGGGTTTCAGCAAGCAGGCTTGCTTCGGCGTCGGGATGATCCTTCGTGTAGCGCTCAATCATGGGTGTTTTCACTACACCGGGACAAAGCGCTGTAATTCGTACGCCGTAGCGAGCGGCTTCAAGCGCTGCTGCTTTCGTGAGGCCCAGTACACCGTGTTTACTAGCCGTGTAAGCCGCCATGCCTGAGAACCCGCGAAGTCCAGCAATCGATGCGCAATTGACGATGGTGCCTTGAGACTTCAAGCGCATCAGGCGAAGCTCTTCTTTCATGCAAAAAAAGACTCCGGAGAGATTTACGCTCAAGACTTCGTTCCATGAGGCAATGGTGGCCTCGGTGATTTCAGTTGATGGCCCTTCGATTCCGGCATTGTTAAAGGCATGATCGAGCGCTCCGAACTCTGATTCGATTTTCTGAAAGAGCTTTTGAACGGATTCGGGTGCCGTCACGTCGCAAGTCATCGCAAGAGCAGAACCCTGATTTTTCAGGATTTGAGCGGCAGTTTCTTGAACCCCGAGTTCATTGCGGTCAGCAATCACGACCTGAGCGCCTTCTCGCGCAAAGGCCAGTGCGGTTGCCCGTCCGATTCCCGAGCCAGCTCCGGTGATCAAAACCACACGATTGATGAACCTGCGTTCCATAGTCATGGAAAGGGGATCAGCAATCGGCGCGCCAGGCTCAGCCGAGTGATTTTGAAGCGTGTAGGCGATCTTCGAAAACCGTCAGCGCGACCTTAGCCCCATCGCCCATTGCCGTGATAATCTGCTTAAAGGGAATCGTTGTAACATCGCCTGCGGCATAGATTCCAGAAGCCGAGGTTCTTCCTCGCGAATCGACTGCAATTTCACCTGATGCGGTGAGCTCGAGTAGTCCCTTCAAGAAATGGGTATTCGGTAGAAGTCCGATTTGAACAAAGATGCCGTCGGTCTCGATGGTTTTAGTCGCTCCTGTGGCGCGATCTTCAAACTCGATGGCAGTGACTTTCTTTCCATCGCCGATCACTCGAGTGGTCTTCGCCTGGGTAACGATTTTTGCGTGAGGAATGGAGCGCAACTTCGAGGTCAAGACGTCATCGGCTTTGAGTTGCTCGTGGTATTCGAGCAAGGTCACTTCAGAGGCAAGGCCTGCTAAGTCGATGGCCGCTTCAACGCCTGAGTTTCCACCTCCAACGACGACGACGCGTTTATTCTTATAAAATGGCCCATCGCAATGAGCGCAGAAGGCAACCCCCTGCCCGAGATTTTCTTTTTCACCCGGAATGCCCAGCTCTCGCCATTTCGCGCCAGTGGCAATGATAATGGCTTGAGCCGAGAGGCTCTCGCCTCCTTCGAGCGCCACGTGTTTGTTGGCGCCAGGTTCAGAGTTGTGAATCGAGCGCACCCGACGGTGCTCGAAAATTTTCACAGGGTACTTCGATAGGTGGTCGGTCAATTGAGCCGCAAGGGGAACCCCTTCGGTATAGGGAATCGAAATCATGTTCTCGATTCCTTTGGTCTCTTGAAGTTGACCTCCGAGGCGCTCGGCAACGAGCGCAACACTGAGTCCTTTTCTAGCGGCATAGATCGCCGACGAGGCACCGGCAGGTCCCCCTCCAATCACGAGCACATCGAAATGACCGAGGTCTTGTGAAGCGCTTTCCTGAGCCGATGTTCCGAAGGCGGTTTCGAGTTTCGTGAGAAGATCCAGGAGAGTGCTTTTTCCCGAGTGTAGAAGCTTTTCATCTGCAATCACACTCGGAACGCCCTGAATTCCGAGGGCGTCGATTTCTTCAGGAGCAACAGCACCGTCAATCACTTCGTGCTCGAAGTCGGAATGAAGGGTGGCCATTAAATTGAGAGCCTGAACGACGTCAGGGCAGTTCTCACAACTTAACGACATATAGGTTTTCAAACGAATCGGACCTTTGAGTCGCTGAATTCGCTCTTCGATTCCTCGGTCGGGCCGCTTGCCCTTGCCGTCTGCATGAAGCAGCGCCAAGACTAGCGACGAGAACTCATGTCCTCCGGGAATTCCCCGAAAAGAAATTCCGGTGAATCTCGAGTCGCGATGGATTTCAAAGCGAGGAGCCCTTTCTTGGGGGGCATTCTTGAGGGTCTCTAGCTGAAGGAGGGGAGAAGTCTGAACCAGCGACTCAAGCAGCGCGAGAGCATCAGACTGGTCGGCATGGTTACTGGGATAAATCTTGAGAGTTATCGGCGAGTCTAGGCGTGCGAAGACCGAGCGAAGCTGTTCGATGGTGGATGTGTCCAACATAAGTCACCTCGATAGAGTAGAAGACAGGACTTTTTTGGTAAGGAGGGGGCACGAGGGAGGCTAATCCCCTCGTGCCCACGAAGACCGCTAAGAACTAGCGGTGCTTAGATTTTTCCGACGAGATCGAGTCCGGGCTTGAGAGTCTTGGCGCCGGGCTGCCATTTTGCAGGGCAAACTTCGCCTGGATGAGATGCAACGAATTGCGCAGCTTGCACTTTTCGCAAGAGCTCATCTGCGTTGCGACCGATACCGTTGTCTTGAATTTCTGCGATCTTGATCTTGCCTTCGGGGTCCACAACGAAGGTTCCACGGTAGGCAAGTCCCGCCTCTTCGATATGGACGCCGAAAGCCCGGCTCAGGTGTCCGGTAGGATCAGCAAGCATGGGGTAACGAATTTTCTTAATCGTTTCAGAAGCGTCGTGCCACGCTTTGTGGGTGAAGTGGGTGTCGGTGCTTACCGAGTAGACTTCGACTCCGAGCTTCTGAAAGGCGTCATATTTATCGGCCATGTCGCCCAGTTCGGTGGGGCAAACGAAAGTGAAGTCGGCAGGATAGAAGAAAAACACCGACCACTTTCCGCGAAGGTCGTTTTGAGTCACGGTTTTGAAAGCGCCATTATGGAACGCTTCGGCTTTGAAATCAGGGATCCGGGTATTAATCAGAGTAGGCATAACGAGTTCTCCTTTATGTGCTTCACTATGCGCTGAAGCTCGGTAATCAGAAAATGGAATGTTTTTGTGAGAGTGATAGTTTCTGGTTATCGCTCGGGGTCACTGAGGTGCACTCAGGTTCGCGCCGCGACCTGTCAGTAGATGTTTAAGTGTTTGAATCTAAACGAAAAAATGGTTAATCTGAGGCCTTGACGCGTTGCGTTTTTGCCGGTAAGTTTCGCGACCCATGAATCACCCTCAGAAACCGAACTCCCCGCCTCAAAATCGCCTTCCGGAGAGGGTCGATAACGCTCGAGTGTATCGAGAGGCGTGTCAGCGCTTTCTGCCCACGACTCGTCAAGAGATGCAGTGGAAGGGCTGGAGCGAGCTGGATGTGCTGCTGATTAACGGAGATGCCTATGTGGATCACCCCACCTTTGGCATTCCTTGTTTGGCTCGATGGTTGGAGAAGCTCGGACTTCGCGTGGGAATTCTTTCTCAGCCGCGTTGGAAAGATCCTGCTGAAGCCCTGGCCGACTTTCAAAGAATGGGGCGACCACGACTTTTCGTGGGCGTGAGCTCGGGCACGGTCGACAGCATGATCAACAATTATACGGCCAATAAAAAGCCCCGCTCTGATGACATGTACTCTGAGGGCGGAGTAGCTGGAAATCGGCCCGATTACGCGTCGATTGTTTATTCCGAGTTGGCGCGCCGTGCGTTTCCAAACGTCCCCGTGGTGGTAGGTGGAGTTGAGGCGTCATTGAGGCGATTGGCTCACTACGATTACTGGCAAAATCGCATTCGGCCATCGATTTTGACAGAGATTGCTGCTGATTTCTTGGTTTTCGGAATGGGCGAGCGCACCGTTCAGATGATCGTCGAGGAGTTTCGAAAAGCCGAAGCAGCGCTCGAGGGCGCTCCGCTTTCCACTCAAGAGCCAGCGGTTCAGGCGGCGCTTGCAGCGATTAAAACCCAGCGTGGCATCGCTTTTGTCGCTTCGAAAGAGCAAGCGCGAAGCCTTGAGGGGCGACTCACACTGCCTTCGTTCGAAGAAGTTCGAGATGATAAACGAAAGTTCGCCAAAGCCGCCTATTTCATCGAGTATGAAGCTTCGCCTTATAATGGACGCAGGCTGGTGCAGTACCATGGATCTAAGGCGGCTGTGATCAATCCGCCCGCCCTGCCTCTTTCAACCGAAGAGATGGACGCGATTTATGAGATGCCTTTCACCAAGGAGCAGCATCCCGTCTATAAGGCCCGAATTCCCGCTGCCGATATGATTCGATTTTCGGTGAATTCGACTCGCGGGTGTTTCGGTGGGTGCTCTTTCTGCGCCATTACGCTTCATCAGGGGCGAATCGTTCAGTCTCGATCAGAGGGAAGTCTCCTTCGCGAGATCGAGGGCCTGAACGAGGTGCCTGGGTTCAAGGGAATCGTCAGTGACATTGGTGGACCGACCGCCAACATGTATCAGCTGCGATGTCGCTCTAAAGAAATCCAGAGCAAGTGTCGGAAGCTTTCCTGCGTGCATCCCAAGGTTTGTCCGCAACTGCACACCGATCACACGCCGAGCGTGGACCTTTTGAAGAAGGCGCGCAAGATTCCGGGAATTCGAAAAATTCACGTGGCTTCTGGCCTGCGTTACGATCTATCGATCGCTGACAAGAAGGCCGGTCAAGAATACATGAAGGAGTTGATCAGTCATCATGTGGGCGGGCATTTAAAAGTCGCTCCGGAGCACCTCGATGAAGAAGTGCTTCATTTGATGAAGAAGCCTGGCCTTCGAAACTTTGACGAGTTCGTTAGCTATTTCGAAAAAGTTTCGAAAGAAGCGGGTAAAGAACAGTACGTGGTGCCTTATTTCATCAGTGGATTTCCGGGAACGACGCACGAAAAGATGGAGAAGATTCACGCCTATCTGAAGGAGAAGGGCTGGAATCTTCAGCAGGTGCAAGCATTCATTCCCACGCCTATGACTTTAGCGACTGCGATGTACTGGAGTGGGATCGATCCGATGACCAAGACCCCGCTTTTTGTGGCGAAAGATTGGAAAGACCGAAAGGTTCAGCAAGCTCTCTTGCAACCGCATAAACCCGAGCATCGAGCCATCTTGCATCAATATCGGGCTGAGCAGAAATCACCACGACGACCGCCGCAGCAGCAGAAGATTCCCATGCATCCAGCGCTTCCGAGGGAGGCAGCGTGGGCGCCTCAGGCTCAGAAGGCTGTTGCGACCGGGCCTGCCGTCACGGCAGCCCCTCGACAGCGCACCGTGGTTGAACCCCCGAAAAAGCGTCTCGGGCGAAAGTTGCACCTCGATTCTCGGTAGATTTTTTCTCGATCGAGATAGCGTAGCTTCGTAGATCCGCATCACAAACGCGATTTACGCGATGGCGCCGCTTCAAAGTACCCCAAAGATTGGTGGCGTCATCGCCTAACGGGGTTTCATTGGCTTTAAATGGATCGCTCCTGATTTCAGGGGCGCCGACTTGATCGCGCTAGCTTTGCCTTAAATTTTATCTAAAATTGAAAGGGTAATGCTCAATTCTTCCAAGGGAGATGGCGTGTCGCAGCAAATTTATATCAAGCACCTTTCTCATTACCACCCCGAAACCGTCGTGACGAATCAGCAGTTTGAGAACTTTTTAGATACGACTTCGGACTGGATTTTGGAGCGCACAGGAATTCGCGAGCGCCGAGCCTTTCCTGAGTACTCGGGCGATTTTCCCGGAACTGAGCTAGCCAAGCGAGCGCTTCAAGGGGTTCTAGACGATCCTGGTTTTGATCGCTCGAGAGTGGGAATGATTATTTCTGCAGCGACTCATGACGACATTCATTATCCCAATGCGGGTAATCTGATTGCTGAGGAGCTGGGTTTAGAGGTTCCGGTCTTTCAGATCAAAGTGGCGTGTACTTCAGTAGCGTACGCCATTTTTTTGGCGCGTTCGATTTTGGCCACGTCGATGGATCAAGATATTTTGATCGTGAATGGTGAGGCGTTCACTCGTTACTTGGACTATGGAGATCGTCGATCGAGTATTCTTTTTGGCGACGCTGCGACAGCTTTAGTGGTTTCGAAGAACCCTGGGGTTTTTGAAGTCCTCGATGTTGAGATCGGTGGAAAAGGGCTGAGCATCGTTCAGGCTACCCGCGTTTCCGAAACCTCTCATCTAACAGTGGATGATTTGATGGCCGGTGAGTTAACCCATGGAAAGCCCGAGCTGAACCGAAGACGAAGCGATCAAAAGAAATTTCAACAAGATGGTAAAAAAGTGGTCGAGTTTGTTTTGAGTGAGATTCCGCCGAAAGTTAAGGCGCTCTTGAGTCGCAAGGGTTTGAATCTCAACGATCTGAGCTATGTCGTTACCCATCAATCCAACCTCGTGATGATGACTCAGCTCTATGACGCGCTAGAAATTCCGTCGGAGAAACGTCTTTATAATGTCGATCGTTTTGGGAACACCGGATCTTCAGGGTGGGTGACCGTGCTTAGTGAGACGCATCCGAAAATTCGAGAGAATGCATTGGTTTTGGCTTCAGTTTTTGGTGCTGGAATGACCTGGGCTAATCTCTTGTTACGAAAGACTCAGTAGCGAGGCGAGCTTCAGGCAGTTTTTAAGATTCTTAACTGATCGTCAAAGTTTGAGTCGGTATCCGATTCTGCGATGGGGCACGCCTCGCTGATCAAGATCGCCGCTTTTTGGTCTTTGATTCTCGACTCGAGCTTGCAGGATTCGGCAAGAGCTGCGCCCGAAATCGTCCAGGAGCGCGTACTGCCAACGTTCCAATCGCGAGTGGTATCGCCATAATGTAGCACGGCTCGAAAGCTGACTGGTGCGTCTTGTGGAAGGTGTTGATTGGCGTCGTGAATGACGCTTTTAATTTCCACGAGAATATCGTTAGCTTCGTCTAGGGTGAGAGTGCCTTGCTCGATAGACCGAGTGTAGATGAACGCATCCCAAATGATGAGTTGTGGTACGAGTTTGAGTCGATCCAGGCTCAGCGAAAGATTCGAAGAGATCTTCTGAATCAGCTCAGAGAAAGCTTGATCGCCAATTCGGCCAGCGAGTTTGGTGCTTCCTGCAAGGTCAATATTGAGGAGATAGCCTTCTTCCACTTCTCGCGGGTTTTCTCCCCGCCTCAGCTTTCGAAGAACATGCTCAGGAACTAGACTTCCGAGTTCCTGAGCAAGGCTCTTTTTCCCCTCGCTATCGAGATAGGTGATGAGTTGGCGCTGGATCGATTGTGCTGCAAATTCAGCGAGGTCTCTTAAGTCAGACTCAGGGCGGTTGAGTCGGTTGGGAAATTCCATCCAGATGACACCCCAGACTTCGGCGTCCTCATTTCCAGGATCTTTACCATGAAGCACCGGAGCAACGAGCAGGCTCTTGGTTTCGTTTCGGGTCAAAAGCTGGATGAGAAATTGAGAGTAGATCGAAAACATCCTTTGAATGTCATCGATGTAAACGGTCATCTTGCGCCTGATAGCCACAGTCGTTGGACTCGTCACGAGCGAATCTTGTACGCGCGCTGAGTGGGTTTCGAGAGTTTTGGCATCTTCATCCGAATAGCGATGAGTCGAGAAGGTGGACATCCGGTCTTCGCTCGCAAGGTAGCGAGATATGATGATTTTGCAGTCGAGAGCCCTTGAAATTTGGGTGATGCCTTCGAGGAACTCAGGAAGAGATTTATTAGAACTTGCCGAGAACCGTGATTCGAGTTCGAGAACGGATGCTTGCTCATCGACATTGGGCGAGAGGTCGACCCGATAGCTGGCTTCAGAGAGGCGCGGCAGGAGGCGTTCGATCAGATCTGTTAAAAGCGCGAGCTGGCTCGAGTCGGCAAGTGCTGATTTCGGATAATTAGTGCAGTTTAGGGTGCCTAGAACTTTTTGCGCATGTACTAACGGAAAAATGCTGAACTCGCTGCCACGGGATCGGTCTTGCTTGGCCTCTTCGCCCTTGAGGATTCGGGCTCGTCGAGAGCCCACTTGAACACGAAGCAGTGATGTTCGCGCCGTCATGACACTTGCTGAAAGTTGAGAAACTTGGCCATCTGCTTGGATAATCGACTCGCCCGATCGAGAGATCAGGCGAGTTCGAAACTGAAAATCACGAGTGAACATCGATACTGAGATTCGTCGAATCTCGAACCTCTCGGTAATTTCAAGCAAAAGCGAAGTGAGGTCGGAAGTAGATGTTTTGTGGTTCAGAACCCGAATCAAGCGGTTATTCAGGAATAGCCACTCGAAAGAGTCATAGAGAAAGCTGAGAATAAGAAAGTGCACGGTGGTGTTCGTGGGGAGGCCTGGAAGAAGTCCTTTTGCTGCAAGGACATCGCAGACGAGCAGGCCTCCGGTTACCGATTGAGATGGGGCTGAGGCTTGAAGTGATAGGATAAAAAGTAAGGCCCCAAGAATGAGCTGAATTTGAAAATAAATCTGAGTTCCTGCGACCCGATAAAAGATAAAAAACGTGGTCAGGGCGAGAAGGGGAACTCCGATGGGGGATCGAAATTTCTGAAGCTGAAGAAAGTAGGACTTTTGATTCCGAATTTCTAGCGAGCTGAGAATTAGGGCGATGTAACCCCCGGTTCCTGCTGCCAGCAAAAGTAAGCGTCCAAGACCCCAAGGGTTAGGCAGTAGAAAATCAAAGATTGAACTCGATGCAAAGAAGTGAAGTGAGATAATGGCAATCGCATTTCGATACCAAGTCGAACCGAGAGTGCGGTGGGTGACTTCACTTCCTGAGAAAACCCATAAAACTAAGAGCGCAATCACGCTGAGAAAAGCTCGAATATCAGACGAAAAAAAATCATGAATATTCTTGTAAGAGGCGATGACAGAAGGGGCTCCTAGGGTGATCTCGCCAGATTTCCAGCCGACTGCTTTTTGCCTGGCAAGAGGGTCTTTGGTTACGACAATCGAGAGATCTGACGAGCATGCTTGACGAGGGATGCTGCCCGTTTGATAGAGCGTGAGACCATCGCGAAAGCTTGAGGATGCGTTCGTTCCCCCGGTGCTATGAATGGCCAGGTCGCCTTGAGGGGTGTCACAGAGCCATTGACTTGAGCCCCAGATCACACCGATTCCTAGAGACTGGATGCTTCGAGTGTCATCAAAAGCGAGAGCAAGCTTTTGCTTCGGGATCAGGTACCTTTTTTCCTCGAGTGGTTGGTCGCTTCGATCTGGCGATGGGGGGACTTCGTAATCTGGGAGTTTGCCCAGAATCTTGAAGTCGGCCGCGGGAAGTGCCGTGTAAATCGCTCGAAGCCAGAGCCCATGGTAACAAACGGCCAGCGCGAGAGTGAGCGGAATGACGAGTCGGCGCAGGTTCATGAGTCTTCTAACCCTCGAATAGCCAGGTGAAGGGCTTCGGGTTTTAAGATGAGGTTTTTAAGCTCTAACCCTTGTGAGAGTTTTAAAGTCTGGCTGACCAATGCGAGCTTGAAGGGGGTGCAGCCTTCATTGAAGATCGTTTCTCGTGCGAGCGCCATGAGCTCGGCCTCGTCAATTTCACTTAGTGAGGGTTCGGCTTCTAGCGGAAAAAGATAATGAAAGTCGTGTCCTTTATTAAACGAGCACCAGTCGGGATAATTTGTAAAAGTTAACAGAAAACAAGGTTTTTGGTTTTTCTTAATCAGATAGAAGTGGCGAGAATAGGGCTGGGCGTAATCGTGTTCAAAGTCGGCACAAAAAGTCGAGCCGCTTTGGGTGCCTTGGTAAAGGCATCGTAGAAACTGATTGTCTTCAAGACCGAGCTCTCTCAGCCAGGTGCAGCCGAGTGATACTGGATTTTCGAGTTTTTCTGCTTCGAAGGCGCAGCGTTGTATCAATTGGTTATCAAGTGAAGAGAGGATCGAGGTGATCCAGAATCGATCACTGGCGTAAACCCACTCGGTGTGGTCGAGAAGTGCTCGATCAAAGGCATTCCAAACTCCTGCTTTGGGATTAAACGTCCACTGCACCAGGGGTTTCGTCGGCTCGCCTTGAAGCAATTCGATGAAAATTTTCAGCCACCGCGCTACGTACTCACGGTTCCAGCTACCCTCATAACTTTGAGATCCCACATTATCGATTGCTGCCCAAAGCACTTCAGAGACGCGAACTCCTGAAGTGTGGCCAATGAGCGCGCCATCAGAATTTCGAACCACCCAACGATATTTTGTTTTTGAAAGCGCTTCTTCGATCGGCCATTTGTATTGAAGGTACCCGTGAAGCTGAGTGAGATCCGAAAGGTGACGCTGCGAGTACGAACCCGTTTCGAGGATCAAGCGGGTAATCTCGCGCACATCTTTGGGGCGAAACCGGTATTCAAAACCTAAAAGCTGCTGCGTGAGGTGATTGTACCACTGAACTTTGGTTCCAATCGATTTCGACGAGCGATGAAAATGAATGGTGTGACCCTGTTTCGTTGCCTGAAAGCGAGTTCCGGTGTCGAGGTGTTCGGCGAGAAAAAATCGAGGAAGCTCGGGAAGGGCTGATTCTGTGACTCGGGCAGTGAACCCGTCCAGAGTGAGCTTTTGAATGAAGACATCAAGCTGCATCGTCGCGTTGAGAAAGATCTTGAACCGAGTTCGATAATCGTCTCGAACAGTCAGGAGGCTGGGCTCGGAGCGTTGGGTTTCGTGGTCTGAATGAACACGGCTGACTGCGATGAAAGTGGTCAGAGGCTTTCCTTGATGCGTTCTTTGTCGAAGATTTCGAATGATGTGCATCTCGAAGCGTCGAGTGTGGGTGATGGTTTGTTCTTGAAAGAACAGAGTTGCCTCAAAAAAGTCTTTTTCCTGAGCGGAGGCGGCTAATCGGACTTCGAATGCAATGGCTTGGGGGTCGTGGTCAATGACTCGAGCAAGCCCCGAAAGAGGGTAGGAATCTCGAGTCTTGAAGACGATTTGGATGGGAACAAAGAAGCCCTCGCGCGCCATCTCGCGTTTTAATTGGCGTCGATTGCTCGAGAATAGGGTGTCGATTCGAAAGCCTAGAGCTGTCTCTCCGGAGGATTTTTGTGAGAGTTCTTCGATAGGAATCGAGAAGTTCTCTCCTTGAAGATTGAGGGTTAAGGCGAGGCGTCGTGCAGGTGATAGACCAGCTGCGGGCGTCGAAGAAGTGGGATGCTCGATGAGGAGGTGTCGCAGTTCTTCAAGGTCGCGCGGGCTTTTTTCGTGAAGCTCGCATGCAGTCACCGGTGTGTGGCTCTGTCCATCGTAGAGTAATAGGGTTTCTCGGTAGAGGCACGCTTCTCGGATGGCAATGAGTGCCGCGCGCTGTTTTTTTCGTAAGGCCTTATCCTGGCTCATTCACCAGACGTTTCGGAATTTTCAGCGGTTTTCCTAAGGTAGCTTTCTACCGAATCACGCAGAAAACGTCGGTGACCCCCTGGGGTTCTTGACGCTCGAATCTCGCCAGAGTCGGCTAGGGCACGAGCGACATGGGGGCGAAGCCCCAGTTTCTTTGATGCCTCTGTCAAGCTCATGACGCGTGAGGGTCTCGGAATGGCCTGCTCTGGAGAGGAGGGCTGGGGGTGGGGTCGCTTACCGCGGTCGCGCTCTTTGAGCTCGGCCACGATCTGAAGGTAGGTCATGAAGACCATTTCGCCGATGGCCCGGAGGTTCGGATTCTCGAGATCGATGCGCTTGAGTGCCGGAATCGGGAAATGAAAGTCGGGCGCACTCACGACGAGGTAGCCGTCGATGAAACGAATGAGAAGCGGATAGGCTTCGGCGCGAAAATGGTCATCAGTTTTCGTTAGTTTTTTTGTTTTTTTTGAAAATGCCAGTTTTTGCGCGGTTTTCTGAGTTTTTGGTTTGCGATAGCTTTTGGTTTTTGTGTGCTTCATGACTTGGTAATTTATAAAAACAAATCTCTGAAATCTAAAAAATCTACGAAATCTAAAAACTAATTTTTTTGCTTTTGAGAGGGTTCGGCAGGGGGGTGATCAGGTGAGGGGGCGTTCCGATAAGTATCGTTATCGGCAGAACAGAGCTAAGGCGTCATGGAAAGCTTAATAGTGTATCGTTGCGGTCTGGCATTGGGACTCTGGGGCTTATTTTTCAGAGCTTCTTTTCGATAGGGATCTGAAGGGTGCCCGATGCAGAGGAAGGGGGCTTTTTGGTTTTGGAATCGGGGGTTTCGCCTCTATTGTTGAGGCCTATGGTGAGGGAACTGCCGGAGAACGAAGAGACAGAACCTTGCCCTGAGGGGCTGAGCGGGGCCAGGGGGGCGGTGCCAGTCGTAGTGCCAGTCGAAGCTCCAGTCGCGGGGCTTGGCGCGCTTGCAGGCGCAGGGCAGGTTTCTTCGCCAGGCGCAGGCCTGGCGTCTGACGAGCAGCTATTGCGGGCCTGGGTCGCGGGGAAGAGCCCCCATACGCAGCGCGCTTACCTGAGAATCACTGAGGAGTTTCGCGCCTGGATTCATCCGCGAGGTCTCCGGCAAGCGCGTGTGACCGAGCTGCAATCTTTTGTTGAAGTGAAAGCCCACTCAGGGCGCAGCTCACGCGCGATTCGAGCCTCGGCACTGAAATCGCTTTATAGCTTTGGTACCCGGGCGGGCTATTTTCAAGCAAACCTCGGATCGTTTCTTTCGGGAATCGCCTCGGACTCGAAGCTTACCGAGCGCTACCTGACCGAGGAGGAAGTCTTGCGGATGGTCGCTTTGTCTGAGTCTCGAGCGCGCGACTATGCGCTTTTAAAAGTGCTTTATTCCGCCGGCCTTCGTGTCTCTGAATTAGTAGCGCTTCAATGGCAGGATTTCTTAGAGCGTGAGCAAGGCGAGGCGCAGCTTCGAGTTTGGGGTAAAGGCAATCGCGAGCGTTTCGTCAGAATCTCGGCAGGAACAGCGCGCGCCGTGCTCGCACTTCGGCGTACTGGCGCGCAACCCTGGGAACCGATTTTCGCTTCTGACTACGGGCGAAAGTGCGAAGCATGGTTAGGCCCTAGCTCCCCATCGATGTCAACGCGCCCGGTTTTGAGCTCGAGTCTTTCAGATCGAACCGTGCGAGAGATTGTTCTGGCGGCTGCTCGTCGGGCAGGAATCGCAAAGCGAGTCTCGCCGCATTGGCTTCGGCATGCCCACGCTTCTCATGCTTTAGATCGCGGCGCGCCCGTGCATCTCGTGCAGTCGACGTTAGGTCATGCCTCAGTGGCCACCACGGGCCGATACCTGCACGCACGTCCTCGCGAGAGTAGCTCACGGTTCTTGGGGGTTTGATGCGTTGGTCGTTCAAGACTCTTGAGAAGAGTATTTTCATCGGTGTTTTAGCGTTGAGTCTGGGAGGATGCTCGACCTCTCGACCTCCTGAGGATTTTGCCGAGCCCCAGCTCAGACGAGTCTTCTTAATGGGCACTTGGCTTGATTTTGAGTGTTCGCAGGCTTGCTCGAGTCAGCTTCTTGCCCAGACCAGTGATCATGGCTTTGAAGTGATACGGGAGCTCGAGGCCGTTTGGTCGACCTGGCGACCTGATAGCGTTTTAAACGGTTTGAATCGTGCGCCTCGAGGGGCTTGGGAAGCCTCCGTTTTACGTTCAGATCTGCGTCGAGTCTTAGATCTGAGCGAGAAACTTGAGGGCGCTTTTCATCCGGGGCTAGGGCTTTGGATTCTGGCTTCGAGAGTTCGTGAGGGACGAGCATCTGCGCAAGCTCTGGAGCGATTTTCTCGCCGCCATCGGATTCCACGCTCGCCTCGAGAGGACCATTGGAGTTGGGAAGAAGGGGGGTTTGCCAAGGGATTGGCCCTCGATCGCGCATCAGAGGTGCTTGCAGCAGAGCACCCCGCTCTAAAAGCATGGACCATGGATTTCGGAGGCCAGATCCTTCATCGAGGACCGAAACGCAGGAGCATTCGCATTCGTTCATTTCACTCTAACCCAGCCGTAAAAATGCCGGAGTTCTGGATTCAGAATGAATCGGTAGCCTCTTCAGGACAAGTGGAGCGTCCAGGGCATTTGCTCGATCCGTTTACTGGAAAAATGGTTGCTGATCTCGGGTCGGTTTCTGTGATTCATGCTTCGGCATTAGTGGCCGACATGGTCTCGACGGCGCTAGCGGTTTTTGGTCCCGAAAAGTCAGAGTCATGGTGGCGCCGACATCGATGGGATACCGAGTTCCAGGGGCTAGAGTGGATCTGGTTCGAGCGGTCGGGGCGAGTTCGAATGAGTTCAGGCATGAAGGGGCGCTTGACAGAGGGCGGGCCCTCCCTTATTGAGAGTCATTCTCAATAAGGAGATTGTTTGTTGCGAAAGCTTCCATGCGGCCGCAGGGTTCAAGGCTCGGGTGTCGGGCAGGGTCCTCAGGTTCGTACTTCTTCAAAAAATTTCGATAGAAGCTCGCAAAACGGGCTGATCGCGCGCGCGCGTGAGCGGCTTGAGGAGTACCTTCGAGCGCGAGGTCTTCGATTTACTCAGCCTCGGTGGGCAGTAGCTGAGGCAGTGCTTCGGTCGGGTCAGCATCAAGACTCGCGCGCGATCCTCGCAGACGTCAAGAAACGTAGTCCCAGCGTGGGTGAGGCGACGGTTTACCGAACGATTCGCTTGCTTTGTGATGCAGGAATTTTGCAAGAAACCTTGCATTCAAGCGAGGGTCGACCCGTTTTCGAGCTCGCCGAACAGGATCATCACGATCATATTGTCTGCGGTGACTGCGGAGAGGTTTTTGAGTTTCAAAGCGACGCGCTAGAGCGCCTGCAGTCGCAAATCGCCAAGAGGCTTCAGTTTGGTATTAGCGCGCATCGACACGTACTCGTGGGTCGTTGCGAATGGAAAAATCGTCAGGAGAATCAGTCAAGATGAGCTCGTTAAAGAAAAGTGTTAGTGTCGTGGTTTTTTTATTCTTGGCTGCGGTGGGTGCTCATTCGCCTCTTGCCCGAGGTGAAGAAGCCGTGACGGATACGCCGCAGGCACCGCGGGGTCAGGACACGGTTGATTCTCAGGCAGAGCTCCGTCGTCGCATCGATGTGCTGGCCAGCGATTTAGAGACGCTGCGGCTTGGTGAGGTGGCGGCCAAGGCAGACCAATTTCAATACGGCTTAGGGCCCGCCGCATCTAAAGTCTACCGTGCAAAAAGCGGGGTTTCGTTGGGCGGTTATGGCGAGCTTCAGTATTACAATTACTCGAAAACCAAAGACTCTGGGGCAAGCTCGGGCAAGAACGATCAAGTGAACCTTCAGCGACTGGTCATGTATTTGGGTTATAAATTCTCTGACCGGATGCTTTTTAATAGTGAGCTTGAATTTGAGTATGGATCGAGTTCGGGCAATCGCGAGGGCCAGACAGGCTCTTGGGGGGTGGAGTTTGCCTATGTCGATTTCCTTTTTTCCCCAGACCTGAATCTGAGGGCCGGGAATCTCCTGGTTCCGATGGGGTTTGTGAACGAGCTTCATGAGCCTACGATTTTTCTAGGCGTTCGTCGTCCCGACGTCGAACGAGCGATCTTGCCCACCACTTGGAGAGAAGTAGGCGCAGGATTCTTCGGGGATGTCGGTTCCTGGACGTACCGCACGTACTTGATTTCAGGCTTTGATGCTGGCGGTTGCCGAGGGAGCTCTTGTACGAGCGCGAGCCCGGATGGGTTTTCTTCGGGGGGAATTCGTGATGGCCGGCAAAACGGTTCGCGAGCTACTGCTGAGGATTGGGCTTGGGTCAGTCGTTTAGATTACGCTCCGGCTCCCGGTTCTGTTTTTGGTTTTTCGGCCTACTTGGGGGATTCAGGCCAGGATCAAACTACGGAGTCGACTCCTGACGTGCTGACTCGTATCGGAGAGATTCACGCTGAAATTCGTCAGGGAGGCTTCGAGTTTCGAGCGCTCGGAGCGATGACCTGGATTTCAAACGTTGCTGAACTCAATGCAGCCAAGTCGTTGACGGGAACTTCTAGCGTCGGCTCTCGGCAGTACGGATTTTATGGGCAGCTGGGATATCAGCTCTCGGCCTTGGGGCTACGGGCATCGGTCACTCCCTTTATTCGATTTGAACAATGGGACACGCAAGCACGAGTGCCAGGCGGCTTTGCTAGAAATCCAGCAAACCTTCAGCGCAGTGTCACCACGGGGCTACAATTCAAGCCGGTTGATCAAGTGGTCGTCACTGCTGATTATCAGAACTTCGGAAATGCGGCTGGTCTAGGAATCGATCAGTTTAACTTGGGTCTAGGATTTATCTTTTAATGAACCCCTTCAGGCACAATGGGTTTGCATCGCGAAAGCGAATCGGTTCCTTGCTCGTTTTTTGTTTCTACAGTGTTTCCGGGTTTATTCCGAGTGCTAGCGCTAAGGTATACCTCAGCACCGAGGCATTTCTGCAACAAGTTCGCACATCCCAGGGGTGCGAGCCTCAGAGGCAAACGTTTTATCTCTCTGCAGAGCAGAAAGCGAAGGTAGCGCGAGAGTTGGGTCGTTCTGATGCAAGGATCGGTGGGGTGTGGGTGCGCTATGAGTGGGCCTGCCCAGGGAAAAATAAAAAGTGGGTGTACTTCGACTCTCATCGTGTTCGAACGCAAGCTGAGGCTTTGGGGTTTGTCGTTCGGCAGGATCAAACTGTCGAGCATCTTGAAGTGCTTTCATTTGATGAGCCTGAAGACTACTTACCCAAGGAACGATGGTTTGCCACCCTTCGGGGAAAACGACTCTCTCCAGCTCTCGAGTTGCAGAGAGAGATTCCTATGATCACTGGAGCGACGCTGTCGGCTCGCGCGGCAGTGGAGAGCTCAAGAAAAATTTTGGCGCTTCATGGGGTGCTGCAATCGCAATGAATCGAAGAACGCGCCTTTTTTTTCATTTTGCAAATCTAAGCGGTTCTGTCTCAGGGGTCGCTTATGCTTATTACCGATGGTTGGCGCCGCGCCCCAGTTCCGAGAACGATGTTTTTTCGATCGTCTCTCATCCCTATGAAGTGACCTGGAAGTCGATTCATGTCCTTGGTGGAGGCCTGCTCACTTTTGCCATCGGCTACCTCTGGCATGCGCATGTGAATGGGCAATGGAGAAAGTGGCGAAAAAATCCTCAAGGTGCTCGAAAGCGGTATTCGGGGTTGTTCTTAATGGCGCTGGCCAGTCCGGTGGTGGTGTCGGGACTGGCGTTTCAGATCAGTGCAGATGAAGCCACTCGGTCTTTTTGGTCATGGATGCATCTGATTTCTGGTGTGGGGTGGATCATGGGGTCGGTCTTGCATTTGAGCCTGGGGGCGAGGCCCCGTTCGGTCGGGTCGGGGTGAGTTTTCTTTACGCTCTGAAAGATTCGAGGCATTATTTCGAGAATGATGCCAGTTCGAATTTTTTTGGCGATAGCGTTGATCGTTTCAGGGTGTGCGAGTCTTGAGAAAAAGCAGCGACTTCAGAGTCGTGCCACTGGAACGTTCGTCCCGACTGTAAGCTCCGAGCTTGATTTTCCAGTCATTGATGCCCATGTGCACACGCGGTTTCGCTCGCCCGAGCAGCGTCAGGCTTTCTTCGATGAAATGAAAGCCAGTGGAGTGATTGGGGCCATTGCCCATACCGGAAATAACGGACAGCGCGGTTACGAAGACCTCCAGGCTCAGGGCGTGCTCCATTGCTTTGGAATTGGCGAGGTTTTCGGAGTGAAGGAACATCGGCTTTTAGAAGAGGGCCTCAAGAGCAGGAAGTTTTCCTGTATCAAGATTTACCTCGGCTATATTCCGAAGTACGCAACTGATCCGATCTATGAGCCTGCGTATCGACTCGCTGAGAAACATGCGGTGCCCGTGGTTTTTCACACGGGTGATACTCTAGATCGCGATGGCAAGGTGAAGTACGCTGATCCTCTGATCGTGGATGAAGTGTCGGTGGACCATCGAAAGGTCAATTTTGTGATCGCCCATTGTGGAAACCCTTGGATCGAGTCGGCAGCAGAAGTGGCGTATAAGAATCCGAATGTGTACCTCGATGGCTCGGCATTGCTGATTGGCGATTTAGAGACCATGCCCCCCGAGAAAGTTGACGAGTATGTGGTGCGCCCACTGCGCTGGATCTTCGGTTACGTTGAAGATCCGACCAAGTTGATGTTCGGCACCGATTGGCCGCTGACCTCGGTCAAGCCGTATCTCAAGGCGTTTCAGCAAGCGATTCCGCGCGAGCACTGGAAAGCGGTTTTTCATGACAACGCCCTTCGTGTTTTTCCTGCGCTGGGCTCGGTGTCGAAGTCCTCGGGTTCTTCGGGGCGTAAGGATTAAACCAAGCGCTCGGGTGCTGAGTGGGGTACACGGTTCGAACCCGACTCTGACTCGGGCTCTAAAAGTGAGTGCTGGTTAAGTCTCGAAGATGCCTAATCGAAAGCGTTGAGACAGGTCGCGAAACACATGCCCCCCCCGAACGCTATGCCCCTGGGGATCAAGAAGCGGGGAATAAGTAGCGATGCCCATTTTTCCTGGCACCACGGCTAGAATTCCCCCACTCACGCCACTCTTGGCGGGTAGGCCCACGGTATAGGCCCATTCACCCGAAGAGTCATACATGCCGCAAGTGAACATGATGCTCAGCAAATCGCGCACACCTTGTGGTGCGATGACTTGCTCGTGCGTTCGCGGGTGACGCCCGCCATTGGCTAAAGTGGCAGCCATGAGCGCGAGATCTTCGGTCGACATCAGAATCGAGCACTGTTGAAAATAAAGGTCGAGTGCCTCGTCGATCGGGCATGGGCCTAAGGCCCCGAAGTGTTGAAGCAAATGGGCGATGGCCCGGTTTCGGTGGGCAGTAGAACGTTCTGACAAAAATACGGCGTGATCGACAGTGACAGCATGGCCCGCATAAGCGCTAAAGAGCTGCGTGATTCGCTCGAGACGTTCGCTGGCAGAGGCTCCGGGAATCAAGCTGCTCATGGCAATAGCCCCCGAGTTAATCAGCGGGTTAAAGGGCCGGTGCGAGCGCTCTTCAAGCTCGATCAGCGAATTAAAGGCATCACCGGTGGGCTCAACGCCCACATGACGCCGGACCGTTTCAGTGCCAAGAAGCTCAAGAGCCAAGCCATAGACAAAGGGTTTTGAGATCGACTGAAGGGTGATGGGCTTCTTTGACTCTCCAATCGAGGTCAGCGACCCATCGAGCGAGGCAACGGCAATAGCGAAATCATCTGGCGGCGCTTTGGCAAGCTCGGGAATATAGCGAGCCACCGCGCCCTCATTGAGGCGCTGGTACTTGCGGTATAGCGCTTCGAGCTCCCTGAAAGAGATCGCCGGAGTGAGGCTCAAAGCGTGCCTCCGAGCCGAGTCAGTTTCTCGAGTAATTGCGGCGAGGGGAGGCCAAAAGTCGCGTCTAAAAGCGGATGAGCGCGGGGGGCTCGAGGCTCAGAAAACGCATGACCTAAGGTGGGTAAAATCTCGACCTCGCAGTTGGAGCGCTTCAGTGCTTGGCAGTAGGCTTGAAGCTTCAAGGCCATCGTAGCCGGAGTAGCGACATCCCACTCGCCAGTCAATGCGACGATTCTTCCGCTAAACCCGAGGAGCTTGGAGAGAGAACCCGAGTCTTTGGAATAGCCTTGAAAAAAAGGTTGTTCATGAATTTGAGCTAAACTCCACAGGCGCCAGTGTTCGAGCTTGCCGATGGCTTCGGCGCGCGAGAGGGTGCTGGCTTCAGGAATTTGATAATACCAGAACGAGTCAGGCCAAAGGGCGATTTCTTGAGAAGTGATCTGATGGTCGTGATTGGTATCGACGTCACGACCTAAGAACCAATCCCATTCGCGATCGATGAGCTGCCATCGGTACGTGGCAACAATGTTGTCGGTGTTGACCCCCAGAAGAATGAGTCCTGCAATTTGTCCCGGGTTCTGCTCGACCCAATGAGCGACCGCATCCGTTCCTTCAGAGTGCCCTAAGAGGTAAATGCGATTCGAATCGACTTCAGGGCGCCCCTTCAGCCAGGTCACGGCATCCGAGAGGTGGTCGAGGTAGTCTTTCCAGGTCAGATTTTTCCAGACGGTAGGATCGTAGAGCGGCACTTTTCCGTCGCTTTGAAAGTCAATCCCTGGTTTTCCGAGTTGTAAGGTCACGGCTCCCGAAGCATGCAGAGTTTCAGCAAGGGGTGCGAACCACTCGATATCGGTATCGGTATTGGCGAGCGCTTTGGGAATAAAGTACTCAGGACCGGTTTGGCCTGATCCAGGAATCATGAGGATGGCTGGGTGGCGCACGGTCGACGTGGCGGGGGCTTCGGGCCTAAAGGTGCGCAGCAGGCCTCGGGCTTGGCGCTTTCCGATGAGCACGCGTTCGCCAAAAGTGCTGCGCCCCGAAGTGTACCCCGAAAAGCTTGCTTGAGCCCGAGCCTGCCTCTCAAAGCTGACGTGAAGAATCAAACTGAGAGCGAGTACGAGGCAAAGGGGCAGGCGAAACAGGCGCATCGAGGCTTCCTTGGGTTCATAGTGCTTCATGAAGTGCCCTTGGCGGTACCTTCTGTCGAAGATTTTGACAACTGTGGAAGCGTTCAACAGCCCTTGGGGGGGCCAGAGCCCTTCGGGTGGTCAATTCCTCAATCAAAGCGCTCTGTGTCGCTAGAGACCCTCCTGGCAATGTCGAGGAAACGGGAGCTGGTCCTGGCCTTGCTTTCATCAGGGGTAATGAAGCAGGCAAGAGTTTCAGTTCAAACACTAGCCGGAGCGTGGATGCTGCTTTTTTTGAGCGGGTGCTTCGCCACAGGACAGGCACCCGTGGCGCAGTCGTCAGCAGCGGGGTCCTATCGTAATCGGAGCGGGGATTTCGAGGGGGTGCGAGCTTCACGTTCTGCGATTCGAAGCCGGGCTTCTGACTCTTGGGACTCTCGTGCTTCTGAGACTCCAGCCCTTGCTGGGGCGGCAAAAGCCTCTGCTCGCACGGACTCACAATCGACGGTTCAGCCTGATGCGCAGTCTGCGATTCAGTCTCGCCCCCAGGCCGACGCGATCGAGGCGCTAGATTCGCTGGAACAATCGGTTTTGGCGCTAAAAGCGCTTCATCCCGCAGGCTCAGTAGCGCGCCCTTGTTCTGAGTGCCGCACTGAAGAGGGGCCGTCTCGCTCTCGCGTGGCCGCGAGCCCGAAGGCTACGGCTATTTCTTCAGATTCGCTTTTTGAAACGATCCTTCGAAACGCTCAGGGAAAGATTCCTCGCGAGGCTTTGGTAATGGCCTTCGAAGAGTTGAAACAAAAGACTTCGACCTATGAGAAGCGAGACGTGATGACGATTGTGAACTTTGCTCAGCCCGATACTGAGAAGCGCTTTCATGTGATCAACCTGAAGACTGGCGAAGTTGAGTCGTTTTTTAGCAGTCACGGCTCAGGCCGAGGCAGCCAAGGGCACGGCGCGCCGCTTGAGTTTTCGAATCAGCCGAAATCAAATCTGTCGAGCCTCGGATTTAAGAAAACAAGCCGCCATGCTCACTACGGCGATGTGGTGGGCTACGGATTATCGCTTCATGGGAAAGAAGAAGGACTCAATCTGAACGATTCGGGTCGAGGTATTATGATTCATGCGGGAGGCAATTATAATCGGGCGAATCGCGCGGGACTGTCTCAGGGGTGTCACGCCTTAGATTCGAAAGAGAATCGCCGAGTGGTGGATACGCTTGCCGGTGGGTCGCTCTTTTTTGCCTATCACCCGCAGCAGTATCGAGGACGAGGCATCGATTACCTGCGCGCTCGCGAAGGGTCGACTCTTTTGGCTTCGTCACGCTAGATCCTGAGCGTGAAGCCAACGCAACCGCCGACCTGCGCTTGACACTAGAGTTCTGAAGAAGGTAGCCCCTGAAGCTATGATGGTTTCAGAACTTTTTGATCCTCAGAGCTGGCAGGAGCTGAACGAGTTTTCATTTCAAGACATTACGTTTCATCGCGCGCGCGAAGTGGGTGCGGTGAGAATCGCGTTTCATCGTCCTGAACGGCGTAATGCTTTTCGTCCTCAGACCATTGACGAGCTTTTAGTGGCTCTTGAGTGGGCCCAGGCTCAAAAAGATATTGGCGTCGTTTTGCTGACGGGAAACGGCCCTTCACCCAAAGATGGGGGTTGGGCGTTTTGTTCGGGAGGCGATCAATCGGTTCGTGGAAAAACGGGCTACGAGTATGGCAACTCCTCCGGAACAGCCCTGGGGCGGCTTCATATTTTAGAGGTTCAGCGTTTAATTCGTTTCATGCCCAAAGTGGTGATTGCGTTGGTTCCGGGCTGGGCTGTGGGTGGGGGGCATTCATTGCACGTGGTTTGTGATCTCACGCTCGCCTCGAAAGAACATGCGCAGTTTATGCAGACCGATGCTCGCGTGGCCAGCTTTGATGGAGGCTTTGGCTCGGCCTATTTGGCCAGGCAAGTGGGGCAGAAGCGCGCTCGAGAGATTTTCTTTCTCGAGCAGTGCTATAGCGCTCAAGACGCTTATGAAATGGGCATGGTCAATCGCGTGGTGCCGCATGCCGAGCTGGAGCAAGTGGGCTTAGAGTGGGCTCGAATCATTTGTAGTAAATCGCCCACAGCCATTCGCATGCTGAAATTTGGATTCAATCTGATTGACGATGGCTTGATTGGCCAGCAAGTTTTTTCTGGCGAAGCCACGCGCCTTGCTTACGCCAGTCCCGAAGCGATTGAAGGACGCGACTCGTTCTTGCAAAAACGCCCCGCCCATTTCGAGTCGTTTCCCTGGATTTCTTAGGGCGAAATCGCCTGGGGCGATGAACCTACTTGCACCAGCCGATGAATGCATCGCCCTGCCACGTTTTTGGTAATGGGCAGGCATTTTCGGATTGGAGCGGGCCTGTGCAGGTGGTGCCTGACCAACTTCCGCCCGAGGCGGTGCAGAAGGACAGGTAGGAATTGATGTCTTCAAGGGCTTGAGACGCACTGCAATGCGACGATACAGATACGTTTGAGAACCCCCCTCCCCCTGCCCCTAGTTCATAGGCCCTTGTGATGCTGCCGTATGTACAATTAATTGGCTGATTTGGGCTGTTACCGGGGTTCGACACACTCGTCGTATAGCTAGCAGAGCCCCCTCTTTGGTAAGCGCCTAAGAGATAAGCACTGCCAAGCACTTTCAGTCCGCCATTAGCTTGATTGACGGCAAGATTTCCGGGGGCAGTCAAGGTGTGACCAGAAAATACAGTCAAGTAAGCTCGCTCGCTGACCGTAAGCTGCGGAGGGGTTTCTGCTGTGATGGTATGACCCGGAAGCTGAAACTGAATCCAAGTATTTCCTGTGGTTTTAGCTGTCATGGTCGAAGATGGGTTTCCTCCGACAATCTTCAGCAAGGCTGGAAGATTACCTTGAATCCACGCGGTTTGTTCGGAGGTAGCTGTGGGGTTTCCCACTTGAAGCGTGCCAAAGCCTCGAAGTCCCCAGCGTTGGTTTCCTGATAAAGTAGAAGTGGCAATGGCGCCTTTAGAAGCAGTGAGGGTCGTGCCCGAATAAAGCCAAAGTTCTCCCTTTTGATCGACATGCACCAACCCTTGCGTGAGCATTTCGGGGTGAGCGGGGGTAGCGGAAGTGTTGGGCATGACTTTCAATTGAGACTTATTTTTAACGAAAAGCGATTTCGGGAAGACTGTACCCCCTATCGAATAGCTGGATGTCGGCGCTGTCAGGGCGGTGGATGCTGTTAGCGTCAGCGCCGCTTGCACATGCACGACCGATTGAAGAAACTGGGGGCTCCCTTCTTGTTCTTCTAACACCATGCGATCCCAGGTTCTTGGCTGAAGAATTTGAAGTGCTGCAAAACTAGGCCGAACCGTAATCAGAGCGCTTCCATCGTTGGGCATCTGCCCCTCGTACCAAGCAGCTGCAAATTCTGCTGGAACAGGAAGGTAGGGCCTCGGGTCATTCTGAGGTTTTGGAAGTCCGATCCAGGTTTTGGCGTCGCCATGGCAGGATGGGCCCGAATAAAACTCCAGCGCACATAAATTTCCAGAGGGTATTGGCGCACTACTCAGCGTGATCACCGATTGGAAGAAGGGGTAGGGTGCGCCGGCATCCGTACGATGGAGTTCAGTATTTGTGAGCGTAACGGTGAATGGGGAAAGGCAGTCGCTGTCCCCTGTAAAACTAATGGTTCCTGTGCTCGAGTCTAACGAGGCGCAGTTTGAACTCGAGTCGAGTGTCCATTGACCCCCTGAAATCGTGTAGGTTGGGCTATCAGCATTTAAGCTGACGGTGGCAGGCGTGAGGGTCAGAGTGCTAGCAAGCCAGATGGCGAAATTCTTGCCTTGATACTGGGGGGCGCCCACCACTTGCAAATCGAAGTCTTTTGCGGCTGGCCGAGTGAAAGTGAAGCTCGTTTCTCCGCTGGCGGGATTGCCTTCTGAATCTGAGAAAATCGAGTGGGGGATGGTGATGATCGAGGTGTTTCCGGGGGTTACTAAGGGCCGAAAACGAATGATGCGGGCGTCTTGATCTTCAGATACCGTGACGTCCTCGCCGCTCAAACTTTGGCTTGCGTTAGTAATACTCTCGGACGCAGTTGCTATCGCGGTAAGACTCTTGCTCGCGCTGACGGTGATCATCACGTTTTCGGTTGTCAAGGGAGCAGCACTAATCTGATTTGCCGTAATCGTCAGCACAGGCGGCACCGTATCGATCACAACCTCATTAGAACAATTTGAGGTGACGCTGTCTCCACCCGTTCCAACCGTTTTGATTTTGAAGCAGTAACAACGGGTCGTGTCGGGAGTGAAACTAATAGAGCCCGAATAGCTCGTCAGATTCGAAGCTAAAGTATACGTGCTACTGGTAAGCGTTGCGCTTTCGCAAGACGTGCCGTCGCTCTTCCAAAGTTGCAGTTCTTGCCAAGCCGCAGAAGCAGCAGTCACGCTCCAGTTTCCGATCAGGGAATAAGTAGTGGTTCCGGGTTGGCGTTCTTTACTAAGGGTTAAGACCGTAGCGGCCGTGAGTGATGGGCTTCCTCCGCCAACGTTATTTTGAGCCTGATAATAGAGCGTAACGGGAAAGCTTTCAGTAAACGAGCTTCCAGAAACTTGATAATTTACTGTGGTAGTCAGCGTTTGCGAGCCTGTTTGAGACGCTGCTGAAAAGCTCACCACTCCTGGAACATACTGTCCTCCAGAGTGACTGATTGGCAGGTTGGTGCTGGTGATCGATAGCGCCGCGTCATCGCTAAGAGAGTAGGTCACCGAGCTAATACTTACTACTCCAGGGTTTCGCTCATGCAAATACAGAGGCACTGACCCATTTGCAGCAAGCGAGAACGAAGCGCTAGGAGTGGCAGAAAAATTTGAATCTAACGAAAAGAAAAACTGGGGCTCGTGGCTCTGGTGCACAAAGACTCGATTGGCTAACGCGGTAAGGCTGCTCATGGTCGCTGACTTCGGAGAGAGGTCAATTACCGAGTTACCAGGCTGAAGATTTAAAGAAGAAGCTGCCAGAGCGTAGACTTCATATTTTTCTGAGGATCCAGAATCTTGGCCGTCGACTTGCGGGCAGCCGCCCGCACTGCTTTGAATGCCCCAAATGGCCACATGCACTTCGCCTGCAGCAGGCATAGGCAGGCTAATGCGAGTGAGGGGCTCGTTTTGTTTCAAGCGAACGATTCGAATGAGCGATGAGAAAATCTTGGGCGAATACTGAGGATGAAAAACCACTCCGTTTGGAGTCGGCCGCGAGGGGATGACACTTCCAGTGACATTAACTGCAAGACAGCTGAAGCCTGATTGAGGGCTAGCGCTGGTGGCGAAAAACTGGCTCGGAGCGGGGAGTTCAGGAATCGATTCAGTGCTCAGTGATGTCGATTCTGAAACGGCGTGGCCTTTTTGTTGACCTGTTGATGCTCCTGAATTGGCAAAACTCGCACTTAGAGCGCTCGTGTCGATGACGAAAGTGAGGTCTTGAGTGGCGGGGCGAAGCGAGCAGCCGCTGAGAGCCAGGCTTCCTACGAGAGCGGCATGGGCCAGACTAAGTGCTTTCGCCCAGTAAAAACGACTTTTTTGAAGCGTCCTCATAGCCACAAGTGCTCCTCAGGTTTTAGTATCGGCTGAATGAGCGATCAAAAAAACTGTGTCAAAAATGACGAGCACGTTTCAGCGTGTTTACTCAGGGTGAAGCAAGCCATGAGGGCAGCAAGAGAATCGCTAGATCAAGGAACCACAGAGTGTCTTGAAAGACACAGGGCTTAAGTTTCAGCAAGGACAGCAGGACCTCCTTCGAATGACCGAGCCCCATCTCGCATGCAGCTACAACCCGGAGGGCCGTTTGCTGGAAGGGCTCGATTTTCTTACTCGCCGCTGGGAAGACTGATCTAATAAGGAGCGCGAGGTTATCCCGCCACTTTTTTTCGTGGTTGGGCCTGCACTCTCGAAGCAATTTCAGCTGCTACTTTATCGAGCATGCTCTTTTCAACAAGTTTGCCGCTCGCGTATTTGTGAAGGACGCTACTCATGAGAGTCTGATAGCCCAGGCCTTCCTCCTCGGCTAACTGTCTCATCACGTCCACGTCGCCTTGGGTCATACGAATATTGACCCGTGCTTCTCTTTTTCGATGCTTGGCAGATTGCTTGGCCATATTTTCAAAACGACTCACTTCTGATTTAGGAAGCGATTGCCAATCTCCACGCTCGAGGCCCTGTTCTAGCTCCTTCTCGAACTGATCGAGCTTGGGTTTTTTTTTCATTTTTTGCCTCCATACTGTTTCGTTAATTTGCGGCTGGGGTATGCGGTCCAGAGAAAAACCCCTGTCTCACTTTCAGTAGCAGGAACGGCATGAACGTACTCACCGACTCGGACCGCTAAGATGACCTGACCCGGATATCGGCTATGGTTTCCGAAGATGCCTTTCAGTCCACCCTTCGCAATGGCGATTTCGATCTCCTCAAACGAAACCCGGCCTTCCTCTCGTCGCTTCTTGAGCTCTTCGGTTTTTTCGGGTTTCCAAAGGAAACGCTTCATTTTCTATTTGTATGCCTAATAGGCACCTTTTGTCAATTGAGCGCTCCGGAATCAGAGTCAAAAAGGAACGGCCGTTTTACCTGGGTCGTCTGCCCCATCTCGCATGCAGCTACAACCCGGAGGGCCGTTTGCTGGAAGGGCTCGATTTTCTCACTCGCCGCTGGGAAGACTGATAAGGGAGTGGCATGACCCCTTTTCAAGATCCCTCGGTTTCTGAAATTCTAGCGGCCTCGATTGCTCCAGTGACTCTGATTACTGGGGTGGCGTTTTTAACCAGCATCATGGCCCCGCGCTTTGGCCGGTGCATTGATCGCATTCGATCGCTTTTAACCGAGATTCAACCTGGGCTTCAGACGGGCAAAGACTGCCGTAACCCCATGGGTCAGCTCGAGATCCTGTATCGGCGTACTCGTCGGCTTCAACTCACGATGAGTGCGGCGGGCGTGTGTATTCTTTTTGTGGTGCTCACGATCACTAGTACGTTTGCTAATCTCTTCTTTGGCTTCCCGGGACCTGGAGTTGCCGCGCTGGTTTTCGTGCTAGCGCTCACGGCACTGGTGGTGATCACCCTGGGGTTTATTCGCGATTTCTTGAGCTCCTTAAGTGCTGTGGAACTTGAGATTGAAGCGGCCCTTCATCAAGCCCCAAAACCCGCAGTCGAGCGAATTCTAGAAAAAGGCTCGGCACTCAGCCTGCTTTTTGGAGGAATCAAAAAGCGATAGGTCGTTTAAGATGACCACCTCACTCGTAGTCTTCATTCAAGGAGCGAAGGAAAGCGCTTAACGAAGCGACATCGCGTCCATCGAGAAAGATC
>JBDLQW010000180.1:0-23751 GCA_039800365.1 Pseudomonadota bacterium | reverse complement strand
AAATAATTCTCGATCTTATCAGTGTTCTCATGCTCGTTGCCCGCCGCGCACACCACGAGCACGCCCCGAGCCTCGGCCTTTCTCAAGGCTAAATACTCTTCTTCTGAAAATTCGGGCCCGCCGCCGCTGAAATTCATGATTTTGGCCCCATGATCAATCGCATAGTGCATGGCCTTGATCGAATTGGCGAGATTCACTTCTCCCGTATTGGCTTCGGAATAATACTTCAGAGCCATGATCGAAACTCCAGGGGCAACACCGCTGATTCCTTCAGAAGGAAGTCGAGCTCCTCCAATAATTCCAGCAATATGGGTTCCGTGACCGAGATCATCCTG
Organism: Pseudomonadota bacterium; assembly: GCA_039800365.1. GTDB lineage: Bacteria > Bdellovibrionota > UBA1018 > UBA1018 > UBA1018 > CAIOHW01. The sequence continues at coordinate 23,416 of JBDLQW010000180.1, read as the reverse complement.
AGGATTGGGTTGATTTCTGAGGAAATCCCAACCGTAGACTGATCGATCTGATATCGACGGATCTTTCCAAAGATAAGGTTTCAATGCAGGATGATTGGCGTCGATTCCCGTATCGATTACGGCAACCACCACTTTCGAGTTTCCTGTTCCTAGTTTCCAAGCCTCAGCAGCCGAAATGCCCGAGAGCGAGAGACTCGAAAGCCCCCAGTTCTTCCACTCACTAGCAACAGTGACGCCCTGAGGGGACGCGAGACTGGGGACTGCAGAACTCAAAGCAGAAGGCACTCGCTGAAAAAGCGACGCCCACACTCCCGAGTGAGACCCCGCCCAAGCTCCTCCCACCCCTAGACCCAGCCCTAGCGCCAGGGACAGCGACAAACCACTCGTTGGACGACTCCAGCTGCGAATCCACGTACGACTTCGACTCATCGGTTGAGGGCTCCGTTCGACGGCGCCCAGGAGCAACCCCTGTGCCGAAAAAGACCCACCCCACTACCGATTAAAAAAGCCCTATGAAAATGAGCATTTCATCTCAGGCTGGTACCCTCGCAGACTCAGATCGCGAAGCCCCATGAACGACATGCAGGCCAACACCTGTCTAAAACGTGAACACCCCCAGACCTTGATCAGAGCTCGATTCGCGAAAAACCCCTGAAAATTCATGACTTCACAGACCGGCACAACCCTTGAATTCACTTCTTCTATCAAGAGAATTCAAGACGGTGAACGAGGAGCTGTTCGCCAGGGGGAGACTGAAGTGAAGGCACTAAAAACAAAAACCCAACGCCTCATCACATTAGTGTTGAGCCTGAGCGCCCTGAGCGCCTGTGGACAGGTCTCTGTCGCAGGGAGGTCCAATTCCAGGATGCTGGTAGACCCTGGCACGCTTCAAAGCGCGTCGTTTACAACGAACTCAAACCGAAGCTGCCGCTACAATGAATCCATCACTCCGGATGACGATCGCTGGTTGGATGGTTCAGGGTATTACGGCGTTTGCGCTGATAGCGATGATCCATCGAAAATTTCGCTTTTTGGATTTGCCCCTGAAGGCGCACGTCAGTACTGCGTGTTTCCTGCTCTTGCTGCAAGCACCGGAACGATTTACCCGAAGACCGACTCCACCGGAACGCCACTCGTTCAATGCAGTGCTGGCGGATATGGCGAACAGCGCTTTCATTTTCCACAAACTCAATACAACGCTGTTTTCGTTACCACGAGCCAAAATCGTCTCGCGATGCAAGGCTGTCTGAAGACGGGACGTTATTTCGATTGCCCCGCATTTTCATACGGCGAATTTCGCTAATGGGCCTCTTAATGCAGGACGCGCGTCGTGGGCTCAGCTACTTCGCTTTCACCAAGACTTTGAGTGCCTTGCCGATAGCGTTCTACCAACTCGGAGTCTCGCGAAGGAAACGCTTCAACCACTTCTAAATGCTCTTCATCATCCGACTCACGAGCCACAACGACGTACCAGAAGGTCACTGGCCCCGAGTCGTAAGATCGAATGAAATGAAAGAGGCGAACAGCGCCTTCTTCTAGGCCATGTCCCAATGCTTGCTCAGCCACTAAAGACCAGACCTCATCGGGTGCTTCAAGTGTTTCTTCGAAACACGACTGATAGGCCGAAAACTCTTCAGCAGGAATGTCATCGGCACGCCTGCCCGCTCCAAGCGCCGCACGCACGGCCTCGTCGGTACTCCATCCGTCTGCAAGACCATCGGTGGGTGGCTCTTCTTCCTGCATGCCTAACTCATCAGCGGGAATCACCGTGCCATCGCGAGCCTCCTGCTCAGCAGTCGGCTTAGGATGCGACGACGTTTCTTTTTCCAGCACCGCTCGTTTCACCCAGCTCATTCGCTCACCTCGACGATAGCGCTCTACCAATGCAGCATTTCGAGTAATCACGCTAAGGAACAAGAAGCTCGGCTCGCCCCTCAAGAACAAGGACAGGCAGACGCACCACACGGGGCGATCCAGAGGCTGAAACTCTGAGATAAGAGTGTGACGATAGTCTCCCGAGAGCGTTTTCTCGCGCCAAACCTCATCGGGCTCACGCAAGGTTGCCCATCGCAAATGAGCCAGCTCTTCACGCTCGCTCTCTGTCAAATCACTGGCAGACAGCAGCAATTGATACTCAGAGCTCAAGCGTTCAACCTCAGGGGCGAAATACTCACCAATGCAGTCTTCACCGCAAAAAGTACGGCCCAGCTCTTCTTCAACGAAAAGGGCCCGATCTCCGGCGGCTAGAGTTTTGCCACAATGAGCACAGGCCTCCTGATTCACCGGCGCTTGCTGTGATGCGGGAACCCGAATCGGTGATACACGTCGAGGGCGACGACGACGCTCGGCCACGCCATCTGGCGCGGCGGATGGCTTGCTGGCTGAGATCCCCTTTCGGGAAGACGGTCGCTTCATAGGCCTTCAAGCCTCCCTCTTCTCTCAGTCTACCGGGGTGATTTGAGCCAGGTCAAACCCAGAGAAGGTCGTTTTTGACACATTCTGGGTTTTGACAGAGCTCTAGAAGATCCATTACCCTAGAATAGAGAGAGGAACGGGGATCCAGGATGGACATTCGTTCAAGTTCTTCACCTAGCGAATTGGCTGCCACTCGAGAAGCACAGCTGCGCCAAGATCGAGAGCAGCGAGCCCAACAAGCCGAGCAAGAGGCCCGCGAGCGTATCTCGCGCGCTCAGCAGCAAGCCCAAGAAAGCGTCGATGAGATCGAACGCCGAAGCGTTGAGCTTCGGGCAAAAAGCGAGTCAGCGCTCAAACTGGAACAAGAGCGCATCGAGCAGCAACTGAAAGCCCAGCGGGAATCGTCTTACGCCCAGATTCGCGAAATGAAGGTGCGCTCAGAGAACGAGATCGCTCGCACGCGCGATGAGGGTGATCACCTCAAAAAAGACCTCGAACAGTTTTACGAGAAACAACTTAAGGACACCGAATCAGGCTCTGCAAAAGCTGTTCGTGAGGCCTACCTCCGCAACCAAAGAGCACTGCAATACGATGATCTACGCACTCAAAACGAGCGCAAGCTCTTGCGGGCTCGACACGAAGCGGAGATCGCCGACCTCGAAAAACGGCACGAAGACAAGCGATCGTCGCATTTAAATCAAGCCTTGGAAGCGCAAGAGCAGTTGAGATCGCGCGTTGGCGAAGAGCAGCTCAAAAGCCAGAAGCACTTCGGCGATCGCTATCAAAACACCATTCGTGAGCATCAAGCTTCGCTAGACCGACTGAATACCGACGCGAATCGGAAGCTCCAAGAGCTTCGCCACGAATCTACCCAAAAACTTGCGGCCTATGAGCGTCGCGCCGAAGATCCGTTTTACCGCATGGTGAACCTAGATGCTGAAGTCAGAGAAACCGATGAGGCCTTCATCCTGACCGCGCAAGTGCCCGAACACGAGCAAGCCCATGTTCGAGCTACAGTACAAGGAAATCAAATCGTCATTTCAGGTTCTCGGCGAAACGAGGATCAACAGAATTTGGGCAATGGCCGCGCCCGCAGTACTTCAAGCTATCAAACCTTTCGTGAAAGCTTTCCCATCGATTGGCCTGTGAATGGTGCCGAGACCCTTCGCGAGGCCCAAGGAGAGACTCTAACCTTTACTTTCCCCAAACGCGCCGGCATGCGCGATCCCGAAACCGGTCAAAAAAAATCGCTCGAGTATCAGTCCGAGCTCAGTCGAAGCCGCGCCCCAAGACCCGACTTCCCCAAAGACCTCGTGAGCAGCGGAGCCACTCGCAAAGACAAGCCCATCAGTTAAACCTCGCAGTCGTCTAAACCTTAGACACTGCTAGATTAAGACTTTAGTTAAAAAAGAGGCATAACCTCGCGTTTTTGCCTGAATCTCAGGCAGAACATCAGGCTGAATCTCTTGGCATTGCGGTTGCTCTAACTTCAACTCGTCTAACTGAGTTGAAGCAGAAAAAGAGGACCTGATGAGCGCCACCCGAGACCCTTCCGAAAAAGTCACTTTCCTTTTCACCCCAATGGGAAAACTGGTTCAAAAAATTCGAGAGACTCCGCTTCGTGAGCCCGCCGAAAGCCGAGCCAGAGTCTTAAAAACCGGCGATGCCCACGAGGCCAACCATCGCCCCGGCCTGATTCGTGAGTACCGCGCTCGCGAGATCCACCCCCTTCCTCCTGCAACTCGCCCCGCAGCGCTTCCCGAGTCGCTCGTTTCGCAGCTTCAGAAATGCGATCTGCGGCTTCGCGAACAAAAAACCGCTCTCGAAACGCTGAATAAAAACCTCAGAGAGCTTGAGACCCTCGAAAAGCGGCTGCAGTTTATGCTGCTAGAACTTGAAGAGCTCATGAAATCCTGATGTGGTGTGGTCGCATGAAAGATCACTCGACTACCGGCATTTTGGTTCGCGACCGCCGCACTGGGGCAGCCTTTCAAGAACGTGTCTACGGCGAAAAAGCGATTCAATGGCTCTATCGATCGAAAGCAGGACTCTGCCTCGAAGGAGTCCTGCTCTCAAAACGGCGTATCAGCCAACTCATGGGCGCCTATCACGACTCTCGCATGAGCGTGAAAAAGATCGCGTCGTTCATTCGCAACTACGAGATCCAAATGGAGGAGTTCGAAAGCGGCCCGTTTTCGAGCTTTAATCAGTTCTTCGTGCGTCGTTTCAAAAAAGGCGCGCGCCCCTTCGCAACCCCTCCTCAACTCGCCGCTTTTGCTGAGGCTCGGTATTTCGCATGGGCGAAGACCACAGAAGAAACCTGCTTGCCGGTGAAAAAAGCGCTACTTTCTCCCGGCTCGCTTCTCGGAGGCGAGCTACCGGCTGATGCCCGAAAGCGCCTCGAGGGCGGCCCTCTGCTTTTAGCGCGACTTTGCCCCACCGATTATCACCGCTTTCACTATCCTGACTCCGGGACCACTCGCTTTTCGAAACGAGTGACGGGCCGCTTGCACTCGGTTAATCCGGTGGCACTACAAGCGCGCCCCAAGGCATTCCTCGAAAACGAGAGACATGTCAGCCTTCTGGAATGCGATCATCTGGGACTTCTGGCCTTCATCGAAGTGGGCGCCTTGGGCGTTGGAAAAATCCTTCAAACCACTGAGGGGGCCGCCCGCTTTGAGCGGGGCCAAGAAAAAGGGCTTTTTCTTTTCGGCGGCTCGACCGTGATCGTGCTCGGAGAGCCCGGCAAGTGGGTGCCCGATGCCGACCTGTTAGAAAGCACCGCTCAAGGGCTCGAAACCTTCATCCGCTTAGGCGAGGGCATTGCAAGCGCTGCGACCTCAACTCAGCGCTGAGTATCCAAAAACTTTTTCTTCAATGCCGAATGGGGGTCAACCGCGCCTCTTGAAGGAGCTGAGAGCTTCGTTTTGGCAGCGGGATCCGTTGCACGAGGAGCGCTTGCCGCAGGGGTCGCCACCTGCCGAGTCGCGACTCCTGAACTTGCCCCTCGAGTCGAACGCGATTCCCACTTCCAACCACCCGATTTATTGTAACTCGACTGAAGCTGAAAAAACTCATTCCCTCCCGCGCGCTTCCACTGAGGAAGCACGTAGCGGCCTTCGCGATTTTTCTGCCCCTCGGGCAAAGGCTCCATCTCAGAAGCCCAAGACGGAGCGGTAGTGAACTGCCACTCGACGTCGCCGCTTCGCTTTCCTTCGGGAGCTTTACTCGAGCGCAATGACTCCCAACAGGCGCGGGTCATATCCAACGCGCGAGCAGGAAACCGAGGATCGGTATTGGTCTTCCAATACTGATCATCGGTCACCTTGGGCCCGATATCCGTCACTTTGCAATAAACAGCCTTACCGCTACTGGGGTTTCTCACGGCCAGCCAAGTATTGTTGGGAAGCCGAGCCGGCAAGGAGCACTCGCAGCGCTCCTGCTCTAGACCCGCAGGTACCCACTGACGATGATTATAAGCACTCACATTGGGCGCCCGAACAGTCTTTCCCCCTTGAGTTCTTAGCCACGCCATATCACTTGGCCCGCCAAATTCGGTGGCCCGCACAGCAAACGTCTTGGCACTCGCGCTCCAGAGCGGAACCCGGGGATCACATCCTGAAGCGCAGGGCCCTCCCGCAGGGCTTAACTTCTGAACTCCTCCCTGCGCTGTGGCCATCTGGTTTTGAGCATTCACAAAGCCGATTTGAGTTTGGTAGTCGATCTGCTTTTTAACGAGGGTTTGCTTCTCCTCGGAAGAGAGCGGCTTCTGATCTTTGCCACGGTAGCGATCGAGCATGCCGCGAAATCCCTGAACGATATCGACTACAGCCATGACAATCGAAGTCGCAATCCCAGGGTCATCGAAATTTGGCAGAAGCGATCGCCCCAGATCGTCTTGCTGAAGAGCGGCAACTGCCTCTTCGCGCGTCGTCACCTCGGAGAGAGGCAGGGGCTCGGGTCGAGCCTTCTTCACGATAGTAATCACGGCATCGGGCACCTTCTCCGGAGATGAAGGAGAACGCTCCGAGGCACTCGATTCGCCTCGAGGAGCCACGCTCCCGAGTAAAACCGCTAGGACGCCCAACCCTATCCCGAACTTCATGATTCCTCGCTAGCCTTCGTAGTCGCCGAGTCCCGGGGCTTGAAAGCGATCTTCATGCTGACCTCAATCTCGTTTCGTCTGAGAATCTCATCCACCAGCTCTCGCAGATCCATCTTCTCACTGACTCGAGCCATCAGGTCTTGAGAAAGATGCGACAAGAACTCCTTCCGTGTTTTATTCGCTGATTCGAGGATCCCGGCCAAGAGTTCTTTCGGAAGCTTGAACTCGCTTACCAGTCCTCGAAGGCTTTCCTCAGTCAAGAAGACCGTGCCAACTCCCACGGTCAAAATCTTCTTCACGAAATCAGTCGCTTTGGATTGCAGATCTTCGTTGGCCATCAATCCCCCGTTCAGCTCAAGGCTTTCGCTCGTTTTTCAAAACTCTTGATCATGCTGGGAATACTGCTCTTGACCAACTGGTTAAGAATGAAACCGGGAACCGGAATCGCGAACTCAATCTCGACTGCGTATTTCACCTGGGTTTTTCCATCACCAAGAGCGGTCAACTCCCAGCGCCCGGAGTTCTTCTTGAGCATATCGCTTTTGACGAGCGACCACTCCATCTTTCCCTGATCGGGGAACTCTTTATGATCGAGCGTGTACTGAACATCACGAACGATCGTCATCTGATAATGAGTGCGAGCTTCGCCAGGTCCCTTCCGCTCGACTTGAATGCTGTTACAGCCGTCGACAAAGGCGGGATAATCTTCATACTTCGTAATGGCTTGAAAAAACCGATCGCGATCTACTGAAACCACTTGCTGATGCTCTGCTTGAGCCATGTCTTCCTCCTGAATGAAAGTTAATAACTGGGCTTGCTGTCAAAGTGATGCTCGGCCTCGATCCAACGCACCGTCTTCGACTCGGAACGCATCACGACTGAATAGGTGCGTGCGCCTCCGCTAAAAAATCGAACGCCATTCAAAAGCGGCCCCTGGGTAACCCCAGTGGCGCAAAACATGACTTTTCCGCGTGCGAGGTCTTGAATTCCGTAAACCCGGTCGAGATCCTCCACACCCATGCGCCGCGCCCGGCTTCGCTCTTCATCCTTGCGGAAAATCAGACGCCCCTGAAAATCTCCACCCATGCATCGGAGGGCTGCCGCTGCAATCACGCCCTCGGGAGCCCCCCCCGAGCCCAAGAGCACATCCACACCACTATCCAACTTGCAGGTCGCAATGGCCGCAGAAACATCGCCATCACCGATCAACCAGATTCGCGCACCAGCAGCGCGCACTTCAGCAATCAAATTCTCATGTCGAGGGCGATCTAAGATCGCGACCGTCAGATCCTCTACCCGACAGCGCTTAGCCTCGGCAACTTGCTGTAAATTTCGAGTGGGCGATTGCGTGAGATCGATCGCACCAGAAGCCGAAGGACCCACAGCAATTTTATCCATGTACACATCCGGCGCGTGTAAGAACTTGCCTTCTTCAGCAATCGCGATGACCGATAAGCTATTGTTGCCGCCTTTGGAGCAAATCGTCGTGCCCTCGAGAGGATCGAGAGCCAAGTCGAGCCGTGGCCCGCCGCCTTTTCCGACTTTCTCGCCAATATAAAGCATGGGAGCTTCGTCGCGCTCACCCTCGCCAATGACCACCGTGCCATCAAACTGAATCGAGCCCAGCATCTTGCGCATTGCTTCGACAGCTTCTCGGTCAGCTGCCTTTTCATCGCCCCTTCCCATCAATCGAGCGCTAGCAACCGCTGCCATCTCGGTGACCCGTACAAACTCTAAAGCAAAGTTACGATCCATGATTCGACCTCTTTCGGCAATCTGAGACCCAATCCTTCCATGCCTCGGGAAGAGTCGAGCTCATCACCAAAGTTTCTGCCAGAGCCAACTTCGCCGGGTCAAGCACGGCATCGGCATGAAACCACTCGGGTTCGACGCGAAAAATCCCCCCCATGGGCCCGAAAGCATCGACCTGGCGCACCTCTCCGCTGATGATTTGGTGAGGCAGCGACCACTCGACGAATTGCGTACCGGTGAAAACCAATAGCAAGCGTTCTAAGGTCAGCGCGCCCTCGCTTCCGGAAACCTGCGCGAGGAGTTCAGTGCCGCTACGACCATGAAACCAAATCCACTCAGAACGCGCGCCGCCAAATCCCATCGGCATCGGTAAAGGACGAAGCGACTTCCCTAAGTTTGAAGGACTGAGCCAGTGCTCCAAGGCGTCGTGTAATTCTGCGTCTATTCTAACCAGCTCGCAGCCCACTTGATCACCGCGCAAGTTTTTCACGGTCAGCTCCACTCGGTACTTGCGTCGATTGAGGTTCAAATGCCCCTCGAGACGAACGCCGACAGGAAAGAGCACGCGTTCATCGACTCCTAAAATTCTAAGGGCCAGCCCCGAGAGCGAGAGATCCACCACGGCATAGACTTTTCCATTAGCAGTAAGGCGGAATTGCTCGCCAGGAAGACTCACGCGAGGCAATCGGCGCCGCTCAATCCTCGCGCTGCCCGAGTCGGCGTCGCGGCTCAGGGACTGGACTTCCTGAAGGGTTGAGGCTCGTTCGCTTGGATTCATTTCCACTCCCGGGGGTTAGGGCCTTTGATGCCCGGTTCACCGCTTCCTGCGGTTCGAAGCTCGAATCTTCCACCAAGGATCGCACGCGACGCCCCGTCACGGCAAAGATGATTTGCGCCCCCTGCTCGACAATGAAGCGAGGCGGAAATTTGACACTGGGGTCATCTAGACGCCCCTCAAACGTCACCAAAGTTTTTCCTGCACCTGCCGGTTGAAACTCCATCACGCCACTGAGGCCAAGAAAATGCCCGCCGATCACTTGAAACGACCAGCGATCAGGGTTCTCACGCCTCCAGCGCAATCGCGACTCGAGTCGATACTTCCAAATGCCGCCTGCCAGCTCCAAGAGTCCTGAGCTTGAGTCGTAAACCGATCGATCGATATATGGCACCATTCCCGCAAAAATCTCGAAATGAGTCAGAATCCGGCGCGTGCGCTCGACGCTCGCATGAACGACCATGGCATTTTGAAGCTCGTAGTGAGGTGGCTCGAGCCGCGCACGAGAATACACTTCTCGTTGCGAAAAAACGGCAGCTCGAGTTCCCTCAGAGAGGGTGACCGCCCCCCAGACGGAATGTCCCACGAAGCCGCCAATGGCCCCCAACAGAAGAATCGCCCACGAGGACAGCTGCCCCCGGCGTCGCAGGATCTGAGCAAGAACAGGCAGTCGCACCATGCTCGATAGTCTACTGGACAAGGACTTTAAAACTCAAATAGGATGAGACACCGTGCAATCGAGCCGAGAATTCTCATTTACGACCACACCCAATTTGCTGACTCTTGCCCGAATGGTCATGGTGCCCATCGTGATTGCGCTTTTATACCAGCGCACTTCCGAGGGCGACCTTGCCGCCGCCCTGGTCTTCGGAGCCGCGAGCATTACCGATTACTTCGACGGCTATCTGGCTCGCGCTCAACAGTCAGTGAGCATCTATGGCAAACTCATGGACCCGCTGGCCGATAAATTTTTAGTGGTCAGCTCGCTGATCATGCTTCAGGAAATTGGCAGGCTTCATGCGGTAATTGTGATGATTCTGGTTTGTCGCGAGCTTGCAATCACGGGGCTTCGCGCCTTAGCAAGCGCCGAGGGCGTGATCATGTCGGCTTCTTCCTCAGCCAAATGGAAGACTGCCACGCAGATGGTGGCGATTCCGCTGATGATGGCTCGAGAACCTCTCTTTGGAATTCCGATTTACCCTCTGGGCAAGGTGCTTTTAGGAATCAGCTTAGCGCTCAGTATCGGTTCAGCAGTTTCTTACGTCATTGAGTTTTTCAAAAAACTTCGAATCATTCGCACTCTCGGCTCGAAGCTCAAAAAGCCGAGACGAGGGCGCCCTCAGGAATGAGGTGACTGCCAGGGCGTGTCGGCTACCCCTAATTCGTGATTCACATATCGGGCCGCCACGAAAAGGATGTCGCTCAGACGATTCACATAACCCAAGACTTCGGCCCTCAAAGGCTCAGAGCGATGCAAGACCACCAGCTCGCGCTCGGCCCGCCGACAAACCGTTCGAGCCAAGTGCAACTGAGCAGAAGGCCCAGATCCTCCCGGCAAAATAAAACTCTTCAATGCCGGAAGCACGCTTTCCATTTGGTCGATCTCGATTTCTAAACGGTCGATGTCTTCAGCTTCGATCAACCTTGTAGAAACTCGCTTTCCCGGAGGCGTGGCAAGCTCAGCGCCTAACTGAAACAGCTCACCCTGCACACGAACCAAAATTCCCCGAACCATCGATTGAAGTGGCAAAAGCGGATGAGCTAAAATCAGCCCAATCGTGGCATTCAATTCATCAAAAGTTCCGTAAGTATGCAGGCGGAGGTGATCTTTAGGAACCCGCTGCCCCCCGAAAAGCCCTGTCTGCCCATGATCGCCATTCTTAGTATAAATCTTCATGATTCTTTCGAGAGTAACGAAACTCTCTCTTGACCCCAAACTTTTTGATGTGTATCCGTTGGTTCTCTTTTCAAGTCTGCGGGTGTAGCTCAGTTGGCTAGAGCGCGACCTTGCCAAGGTCGAGGCCGAGGGTTCGAGTCCCTTCACCCGCTCCACTTTTCCCCCTACCAATCAACAACTTAACCCTTTAATAGCCATTACCCGATCGTTTCGATACACTTTTAGCAAGTGATCTCGTTGAGGTCTAGATGCTGAGTTCTTAATGAAACCCTGGAACTCAAGAGCATTCCGAGCGCATCTCGGAGGAACAAGAGGGTGGGATGGCGACGACAATGGCGACGACAATGGCATCGACGATAACCGTTTCGATTAGGCTTGCTCGACGATGGCCGAGGATCATTCCTGCGTGTGCCATGAGCGTGATGGTTCTAGGATTAGGCTTTGGCGCTGACACCCAGGCGGGCGTTGTTCCTTGGCCTGGGGCCCCCACGAACCCCAATGATAAAGCGACGGTCATCGCCGTTGAAGACGATGCCGTGGTGCAAGCCTTTAACCAAGCCGAATCACTTGCAGATAATCGGGCTCGCCAACTGGTCCTCACCAAAAGCGCCATGGCTCTCAGGCAAAATTTTCTTCCCTGGCAAGTAAGTGTCTCAGCCAATGGCGGCAATGGCGAAGACATTACTTTAGACGGGCTGAACTTGGTTTTTGATACTCGGGTCTTGGCCTCGGATCGCCGAACACTTCTTGATCTGTATCGCGACACTTTGAGCTTTTGGTCGGGTGTCAGCAAAGGAAAAGTGTATACCAATATTTGGTCACGAAAAGAAAACTGGTTTAACTCAGACGGCCCCGTGGCTGTGCAAGGCTCGAATAACTCGGTTGTGGCCAGTGCCACGGTTTATGAAAACCTTTGGGCAAAAAACCCAGGCGTTCTGTTGATTTCTGGAATGATTTTCGACTGGATGGATTTGATCGGCTTCAAGATTGTTTGTGACTCATCTGGCCTTTGCCATATCGATGGCTGGCCCTATAAGTCGCTTGCGGCAGTCGTCTCGTGGACGCAGGTCAATAAATCGCCCAGCGGAGCCAGCATTCATTTTTTTAAGCGAGGGCTTTCTGCTGAACAAGCCGAAGCCATGGTGATGAGGATTCGCTCGACGCCGAATCCCACCTTCAAAGTCAAAGACATCGAGCAGAATTTAAATATTGTCGACTTCAGAACCAATGCCGCTCTGAACTTTGTGCCGGATCGTACCTACTCGAGTAGCTTTCAACTAGAAAAACCCCCTTCCGCTTCGGCTCCTCAAACGTATACGCTTCACCTATGGATGAATGCTTCCAAAATCGATATGCCCTGTTTCTACTCTCAGTTCTGTATTCCCTACCCTTGAGAGCGGACCGTGAATTTTAGCAATTTTCGCTGGCTTGCTGGAGGACTGATCTTAGGAGTGGTGGCCATGTGGCTGGGGCAAAAATCCGCCCCCGAGACCGTGAGGTCGAGCGAGATGGTGCGTGAATCCGAGAGATCTCTGGCTTCGACAGGACCTCTCAGTGACCAGACCCGACGAGCACTGGCACTTCCATCTCAGGCGAATCAAGCGACTTTAAGCCAAACGGCTTCTGAAAAACGCGCCCAGCAGGCGCTTCGAGAACGCTTTAAAGACAAACTGGTTGAACTGAGCCTGAACGATCCGATCACCCCGCCTCCCCCTGAAGTGCAAAAAGAATTTGAACGCCTTCAGGCCGCCGAATCGCTTCAAGCTCTTCGGGGCCGACTTCACGGAGAAGAGTACGTGCTTTGCGAGAGCGTGGGACCCTGTGTCTCAAAAAAAGAGGCTAGCGGGCTTTGCGTGACCCAGAGAAATCACTGTCGATTCCAAAATGCGGTGACTCCGCTCAGTGAAATGGAACTGGCCAACGCCATTGGCGTTCAAGATGCCGAGCGCTATCGCATGAAAATGGAAATGCTCATGCGCCGAGGCTCTTCCCGCGATTGACCCCACCCGTGAAACCCCCTACCCTCAAGAGATGTCGCTGCATCTCTGGCATGACCTCAGCCCCGGCTCCCTAACCCCCCAGGAAGTTCAAGCAGTGATCGAGATTCCGCAGGGTTCTCGATCAAAATTTGAAGTCGATAAACACTCGGGGCTCATCAAGCTCGACCGGTTGCTTTATGGGTCGATGCACTACCCCGTGAACTATGGCATCATTCCGCAGACTCTAGCGGAGGATGGCGACCCTCTCGATATTTTGGTCATGACCCAGGCAGAGCTTTTTCCCGGCTGCCTGATCGATGCCCGAGTCATCGGCGTGATGAAAATGATCGACCAGGGATTACCTGACGACAAAATCATCGCAGTAGCCTCGAAAGACATCACGGTGTCGCACATTCAAAAAATTCAGGATCTCCCGAAGAGCTACCGGTTAGAAGTCGATCACTTTTTTGAACGCTATTCTGAACTCGAAGGAAAAAAAGTGAAGATTCGTGGGTTTGAGCCCGCAACCAAAGCTCACACGATCATCCGAAGGGCCTTAGCCCAGTACAATGATCACCAAAAACCCCGCCGCTCCTAGGCCCTGATCGCCTCGAAAGCCGATTGCGCCCATTCTGAAAAGAAAGTCGCTTCTGGAAGCGCTACTGAGCGCGCTGAACGGGGCTGAATCCGGCTGAATCGTGACTTAGGCCTCGTCTTTGCCTTCGATCGCATTCAAGACTTTCTTGAAATGCCCCGAAGCATAGACTTCTTTGCGCGCGCGAACAAATTCGCCGTACTCAAAAAACTCGCCTTTTTGGTAAATCTCTTCGACTAAGTCGTGCGCAATAATAAAAAGCGCAGCCAAGGGCGCAATATGCAAATGAGTCAGCTTTCGCGGAAACCCGTTCCCATCAGGGCGCTCGTGATGATCAATAAGAATGTGATCGACATCCGAGGGCACTTCTTTGAACTGACGACAAAGCTCAGCCGCTCGAACCCCATGCGAGAGGTACCTCGCGACTGCATCATTGCCCTTGGCTTTCGCCAACGCTTCGAGCCCGGCTTTCAAATCAGGCCCCCTGGCAATTTCCTCTTCATCTTCCAGCACCAAGTCATGCATGAAGGCCGCAAAATTCAACTTGCTTAAGGTCATCTTCGAACCCCAGCCCACTGCCGTCGCTAGAGCACACGAGATCTGGCAGAGCGCCACACTATGAAAGGCCAAATAGCTCCGACCCTGAGCCGTGACCTTTTTGAGCACTGCCTTGAGCCGCGGGTTCTTGCCAATCGATTGAAGCGTCAGATTGAGGCTGAGCTTGATCAGCTCGCCCACTTCGGGCGAAGGGTTCCAGTGGCGCACGATGCGCCTCACCGTGATGTTCAGGTCTTCTGCCAAACGAGTCGCTTCATCTTGCGACATCCGACCTTTCAAGCGTCGCTGTAGCACTTGGGTTAAACGCTCAACAAACGGCGAAAGCCCATCCCGCCGAATATAAAAATGGCGAACCATTTTTTGGAACCCGTACCGATCGTAATCAAACTCATCAAAAACATCGCCCTTGCTGAAGATCTTCAAATGTCGATTCGACAGCAGGCGAATAAAAATATCGCAAGGCACAGGACTGATCGCCAAGAGTAGACCCGTACGAACCTCTTGAAACTCAGAAGCATCCTCCGTTGCCACTTGAAGCTCAGCAGGTGGCTGAGGCAGCTTTCCAAAGACTTCTGCTAAGTCTCGAATCCAGTTCGTCCAGTTAATCCACGCGAGTACCGGAGACTTCCCAAAAAGCCCTGTTTTAGCGAATTTTTGATCAAGCTCGACATTCGAGCCGAAAATCACCAGCGGAGTCTCGACTCCTCCTCGCACCAAGAGTTCGCCCACCCAAGTGGCACGCGCGGGGAAATCGCAAAAAATCAAATCAAACGTCTCGGCCTTTTCTCCTACCAAGGCACGAGAAACCGCATCATCGTCGGTGGCTGATTTCAGCTCGATCTGATACCGACTCGCCAGGGCGATCTCCACCATTTCGTTGGCGACACTGTCAGAAAAAGCGAGCAGAATCCGCATCCTTTGATGATTCGACCATTGCTCGATGCCATCAAGAGAAAATAAAGTCCTCGGTCTTTTTTCTTTCCGTTGCCACGCCACTTTTTTGGCGAAAGCAGGCGTACTGCCCTGACCTACACTTCCCCGAGGAAGTTCGAATTGAGACAGAACTTTACCCCACTCGATGCGATCGCTAGAGTGCCGTCATGCGTATGTCACTTGCCTTTTTGCTTTCGCCACTGGGTCACCCCAAGACTCTCGCCCGTCGGTACTGCTCTTCGACAGCCGTTCTGACGACGCTCATGATCCTAGGAAGTATGCTGACTTCCGGCTGCGCCCGGATCCAACCCGCTCCTGCACCTTCAGCATCACAATACGCGATTGCTACCCAAGGAATCTGGTCAAGCCGAGCAGCTCAGGAAATCCTCAACCAGGGGGGAAATCTCTTCGATGCAGCGATTGCTGCTTCGTTTGTCATCTCGGTAGAGCGGCCTCACAGCACAGGAATCAGCGGCGGAGGCTTCTGGCTGTCCTTCAACAAGAAAACAAAAACGCTCACGGCCCTGGATTTTCGAGAGCGAGCCCCAAAAGCGATTCGCCTTTCGCAGTCCGCTTTAAAGAAAGACCCCAAAGCCTTGACTCGGCAGCTGCAAGATACTCCGCGGGGTGGAGGTACTCCGGGCATGGTGGCAGGCATGGCTGAAGCCCATCGACGCTGGGGATCTCTGCCGTGGAAGCGTCTTCTCGAGCCCGCTATTCGGCTCGCCACCGAGGGTTTTCCTGTTTATCCCGATCTTGCCGATGCTCTTGCCGATCGCCGCGATATTCTGGCTCAAAACCCTGCTGCCGCACGTATTTTTCTCCATGCCGATGGCCGACCACTAGGCGTGGGCGATCGTTTGGTTCAGCAGGATTTAGCAACCACCCTTCGAAGAATCGCAAACGAGGGCGCAAAAAGCTTTTACCAGGGAGCTCTGGCTCGCCAAATGAGTCAGTGGTTTCGGAAGAATGGCTCAGCCATCCGCGCTCAGGATCTACGAAACTATCAAGTGATCGAGCGAAAGCCGGTAGTCATTTCCGCATGGGGACATCGTTTGGCGATTATGCCGCTTCCCAGCTCCGGAGGCGTTCACCTTCCCCAGATGCTCAAGCTTCTCGAGCCCGAGGCACTCCAGCTCAAATCTTGGGGACCCCGCGATGAACGCATGCTGCATCGACTCGCTCAAGCCATGCAGCTTGCCTATGCTGACCGTGCTCGCTATTTGGGCGATCCCGATTTCTCGCCTATCCCCAGCGATGCTCTCATCAGTCCGGCTTACCTGAATGAGAGAAAAGAGCAGTCTTTTGGAGACCGCGCTTTGAAAGCAGAGGAAATCTTACCTCTTTCAGACTCAGCCCTTCGCGAGATCGAAAAATCCCTTCTCGAGTCGAGCGACACGACTCACCTGTCTTTTCTCGATGCCGAGGGCAACGCCATTGCCACGACTCAGTCGATCAACGGCTGGATGGGATCAGGACAGGTCATCGAAGGAACCGGTATGATCATGAACAACACTTTGGATGACTTTAGCTTGGCTGATAACGTCCCCAATTCCTTTGGAGCAATCGGAGGACAAGCCAATCGACTGCAGCCCGGAAAGACGCCTCTTTCTAGCATGACTCCCACGCTGGCTTTCGAGGCTTCACACCCCGAGCTCCCGACCTTGGCAATCGGAGCGCCTGGGGGCACTCGAATCATCACCTGCATCCTACAGGTCCTTTTAAACCGATGGATTCATGAGCTGCCTCTGGATCAGGCGATCGCAGCTCCACGAATCCACCAGCAATGGATTCCTGATCGATTAACGCTTGAGAGCAAAGGCCCCTGGGCGTCTGACCTACCTCACTGGGGCTTTTCGAATTCCACGATCGAAGCTCTCCGTCAGCGCGGGCATCCAGCCGCATCCGGTGAGGTGCACTGCCGAGTGCTTGCCGCTGAGAGAACTCGAGAGCAGCTTCAAGCTGCAAGCGACCCCCGAGATATTGGACTTGCGATTGTGAAGTAAGGCTATCAGCATCAGCCCATGGCCAGGTTGGTATCTAAGAAAAATCACCCGACTCCGAAAGGCAACGGAAGTGTACCTTTCGGTGCGCACCAAATGAACCTTTGCGCTCGAGGCATTCTCTGGGCTCTGATGAGTCTCGCCCCTTGCGTCGCATGGGCCAGTGAAGCCGCACCGATGAATCCGTGGAGTCAAATTCATCAGCCCCTACGAGGTGAGGCTCAATCGATTGGCTCACCCTCGGCAGGGTGCCTACAAGGAGCGACGGCACTCGCCCCCGATGGGCCAGGCTTTCTCCTGGTTCGCCCATCGCGTCGGCGTTTTTTTGGCCATCCTCGACTTGTCACCCTTCTTCAAGAAATCGCCCGGCAGCGAGAGGCCCAAAAACAGCCGCCACTTCTGATTGGCGATCTGGGACTTCCACGCGGTGGCCCCACCCTTTCAGCGCATGCAAGCCATCAAACCGGATTAGATGTCGACATCTGGTACCAGACGCCCCGTCCCTGGCTTCGCAGAAAAAAAGTTTCGATTCGAGAGCGCGAGCGCGCTTCAGCTCCACCAATGGTCAATCAAAAGCAACGAGAGATCTTGCCTTCTTTCTCGCAGCAGACTCGTGAGCTTTTGCGACAATTCGCCGAACGAGACGAAACCGATCGCATTCTTGTACACTTCAGCATCAAACGCGAGCTTTGCCGAAAAAACGCAAATGCCCCCTGGATCCGAAAAATCAGGCCCTGGTACGGACACGACCATCATTTTCATGTTCGAATTCGATGCGCCCCTCAGGATTCACTTTGCAAATCAGGCGAGGCCATTCCGGAAGGCAACGGTTGCGATGCCAGTCTAGACTGGTGGTGGAGCGAAGAAGCCCGCGCTGAAGAAAAAAAGAACGCCGAAAAACGATCGACTCCCACGATGCCTGAGCTTCCTTCCGAATGCTCCAAAATCATCAACCCCTCGACCGCATCAAAGACCTGAGGGCCTGCTGGATAGGCCTTCGAAGACTTGAGTGGTTGACGATCGAGACGGAGCGCGACCAGAATAGAACGACATGAAGGCGAAAATCGGAATTGATGGTGCGCTAGAGCTTCTCGAGGGTTTAGATGCGTCGACTCGAGAGCGAATCCTTGCTGAAATTCAAGAAAAACAGCCCGATCTCTACGAGCAGCTTCGTCAGGGGCTCTTAAACTTTGAAACCCTTCTGCGACTCGAAGATCAGCACATTCGTGAGCTTCTTCTGGCCATTCCCAAGGAAAAATGGGCGAGAGCGCTACGCGCCTGCTCTTCCGAGCTCAAGCTCAAAATCCTAAGCAACCTTCCCTCGCGCGCCCGCACCGAGCTCGAAGAACTGGTTCAAAGTGTTGGGCCCCAGCCGTTAAATGAGGTCAGACGCATTCAATCCGAAATCGCGCTGGAGGCGCGCAAGCGGTACGAGAAGCCATGAATCAAGTGCGAATCGTCCTTGCTGACCCTCGGTTTGCAGCGAATATCGGGCTCGTGGCTCGGGCCTGCTTGAACTTTGGCATCAACGAACTTCACCTGGTCAGCACCACTCCCGAGCGCTGGCATTGGGAAGAAGCGCACAAGACGGCAGTCGCGAGTGCTCGCCGACTTCTGGATGAGGTTCGGATTCACCAACACGTTTCGGATGCCGTCGCTGACTGCCACCTGGTGGTGGGATTTACTCGCCGAATCGGCGATGATCGCAGGCCTGAGCTCAGGCCTGCCACTCTGGTAAACGAGTTGAAGTCTCGAACCCACGAAACAGTTGCTCTTGTTTTTGGAAACGAAGAAACGGGGCTATCCGAGGACGAGCTTCGCCCATGCACCCAACTTTGCATCATCCCCACCTCTCCCGAGCTTCCTTCGATGAACCTCAGTCATGCCGTGGCAGCGGTTTTGGCGCGCCTTCAGGAAGATGTCTTTCTAGAGCACTCACCTCTCGCTGCCTCGTTGCACCTGGGAGACTCGTCACCTAAA
This sequence comes from Pseudomonadota bacterium, assembly GCA_039800365.1. Classification (GTDB taxonomy): domain Bacteria; phylum Bdellovibrionota; class UBA1018; order UBA1018; family UBA1018; genus CAIOHW01. The sequence goes on along the minus strand of JBDLQW010000180.1, from coordinate 4,424 downwards.
TCACCTGCCCGGGCCACAAGCAGAGAACTACACGGACTTTTCTCACACTGGAGGGAGCTGCTTGTTGCGGCCCAAATGACTCAGGCTGGAAATCCCGATCGCCTCCTGAAGCGACTCGAAAAAATATTTCATCGTTCCAGACTCAGCTCGCGTGAAATCAGAGTTCTTCGTGGAATTCTTGCAAAAACGCTGCATCAAATGAAGCCCCGCTCAAGCCAGATCGAATAATAAAACCTGGCTTGACGCTTTCGCCCGAAGAGTCCAAGAGTCACCCCAAGCCTGATCAACATAGCCTGCATCCCCCGCTTGCAGAATCGCCCCTGGAATCTCGATTTCGCCTCGAATGACTTGAAGCCAAAAATACCTCTGACCCAAAGGCTGATAAGAAAGCGTCTCATTTGCTTCCAGCTGGGCCATCCACATCCAAGCATCTTGATGCACTCGAACGGCCTCGCTTTGCGAATGCCCCATGCGATGCTCAGCGCTCACAGGCCCCGCAACTGCGCTCCAACCCGTAGCGCCACTTGATCGACTCCAGAAACTCTGCTCATAAGACGGTGGAATACCTTGTTGCTGCGGCTCAATCCAAATCTGTAGCAAATGCACAGGCTCGCTAGAAGAAGCATTGAATTCACTATGGGTAACCCCGGTACCCGCTGACATGCGCTGAACTTCGCCGGGCCGAATCACGGATCCATTGCCCATGCTATCACGATGCTCTAAAGCGCCGCTCAATACCACGGTCACAATCTCCATGTTCTGATGCGGATGCGGATCAAAGCCCTCGCCCGGAGCCACTCGGTCTTCGTTGATGACTCGAAGCGAACGGTACCCCATCCATCGGCGGTCGAAGTACTGCGAAAACGAAAAGCTATGCCAAGTCTGAAGCCATCCATGATCAAAATGACCGCGCTCCGTGCTCTTTCTCACTCTCCAAGCCATGTCGTTTCCTCTCCTTGATTTCAGGTTTTTTGTCGCAATGATCTTTAGGAACAATACAGCGAATAGTGCGGCCAATGGCGAGGTTGATTCACTTGAGATAACCAGGGGTGCTCCCGCTCAATCTCGTCGCGAGCCGCTCGGCCACGAGCCACCACTTGAATCTGCCCCTCCCGGGCCCAGTCGCGCAGATCCAGCAAAGCCTTTCGAATTGCCGAGCGGGTACCAAAATCGTACAAAAAATAATGCTGTGCTTGAACAGGCTTGAACTGAGGATTTTCTAAATCGCAAACTTCGACACAAGAACGCTGCAAGCGCAAGCGCGAAAGCACACGCCTGGCCTCGAAAACTCGAGCTTCGAGCAGCTCATAGCCGACAAAGCGAACCTCGGGAAAAAACGATTCCAAGACAAAGGCCATTCGCCCATAGGCAGCCCCTAAGTCTACGACCAGCTCACCAGGCTTCGGAGCCAAAGCCTGCAGGATTCGATAGATTTCAGCGTAAGGCGTTTGAAACACTTGCGGCGAAAGATGCTGCCACGCCTCCTGAGATGCCGCTGCTCTTCCGATAGCCTGCTGAAGCTGATGCTCGATCTCAGAAATTTGAAGCTCTAAAAATTCATCAATTCGTTCAGAGTCTCGCTTTTCTGAAACGTAGTCACCCGATGATTCTAAAATCAGTCGAGCCAGCAGCTCTGGAAATTGAAACTCCACATGGCTCTGGCGCTCTTCACCCCTCATTGCGATGAGCTCCATGGTCTCTCGGTCACGAGCTGTTTCGAGCGATTCAATCCACGGTCAAGTAATCCTAGAATCATGACTGAAATCAGCACAACTCCCGAGACCAAGAAAACTTCTGTCCAAGAGACTACCGATAGCGTCATCATCTGTGAAAAAATCGGCCATTTCACTAATGCAACGCTGATGACCAGGGTTCCCAGAAAGAGCACTCGCGCCGCGCGAGTCTCCAGCCGACTGAACCAGGCCATCACCCCAGCGCTCCAGAATCCCATAGCCAGCAAAACCAACCCTCGGGCCTGAGCGAGCGCTTCCAGATTCATCGACCTCTCGCGGTAAAACCCCACAATCAAGCCCGTAAAGACCAGAGAGCCCAACGCCAAAGACACGAACCGACGCCACGACATTAAGCGCAGCTGAGTAGGTAAAACATGAAAATCGCGATGATCTGGACGAGCCTGAAACGCAAAAAGAGCCGTAGGATGAATTAAAAGCTCAAGCCACACCACATGAGACGGCAAGTAAAGCAGCGGACTTCCCATCAGCGGCAGCAAAGCCGCAGTCACCACAAATGGAAGATGAAAAACTAGCAAGTACACGAAGCAATTTTCGAGATTCAAGAAAAGCTGACGCCCCTCTCGAATCGCCCGAACAATGGTACTGAAGCGATCATCCGAAAGGACGATCGAAGAAACCTCTCGGGCGCTTCGCGTTCCCCGAAGCCCCATCGCAATGCCAATGTCGGCTGCCTGAAGGGCAGGCACATCATTCACGCCATCGCCAGTCACGGCCACAACTTGTCCTAGAGCTTTGAGGGCTCTGACGATAGCCAATTTCTGCATCGGCCGGCATCGAGCCACCACGTCTATTTCTCGCCAATCGTGCCCACTGAGGTCAGAGTCTTCCCCCGCGTCCAGCACTCGCAGGGCTTTCGTGGCATCTCCAATTCCCACTTCTCGGGCAATCGCACGGGCCGTGCCGGGATGATCTCCTGTGATCATCAGCACCCGAATACCGTTTTGTCGGCAATAGGCCATTGCTTCACCCACTTCGGGGCGAGCCGGATCTTCAAAAGCCAAACAGCCCAAAAATCGATAGCCAGAAAGCGGCTCAGGAACACTCGAGGTACTCAGGGTTTCGGTATCGTCTCGTGTGTTCGAACCCATTTTCAGCTCAGCAACCGCTAAAACCTTATGTCCGCCATCGGCAAGCTCAGCAGCAGTCTGAAGCCACTTGAGTCGATCGGCCTCATCTCCTGTGCTCATCGACAGAATCACTTCTGGAGCACCTTTGATGGCAAAGCTCATAGATCCCTGACTATCGCGCACCCAAGCGGTCTCTCGCTTCCGATCTTCGGTGAAGGGAAAAACTCGTTCGCGAACTCCTCGCGGCTTGATGCCCTGCTCACTTGCGCGGTTCTGAATGGCTTGATCGATCGGATCAAGCCCCCCGGAAGCGGAAGCGGCAAGCGCCACTTGAAGCAACTCGTTGTCCGAGACGCCCACCTCCGGCAAAAGGTGCTCCAGCCCCACCTGTCCCAAGGTCAACGTTCCTGTCTTATCGGTGCAAATCACCTGCACGCGCCCAATGTTCTCAACAGAAACGGATCGCCGCACGAGCGCCTGATGTTGAGCCAGTCGATACACACCCAGCCCCAGAAAAAACGAGAACGCCACCGGAATCTCTTCAGGAATAGCGGCAAGAGCCAATGTGGCTGCACTTAAAAAAGCATCCAACCACCCATGCCCCTGGGCCATTCTTACCGCTGCGAGAACCACGCAAGAAACCGCCGCAAAAAGAGTCAGACGCTTCACCCAGCGGGTGATTTCGATTTGAAGTCCAGTTTTCTCGCGAGGCACTTCGATCACCGATTGGATGATCTCGCCATAGGCCGTGGATTTTCCAGTCCACAACACCCGCAAGAAACCCGAGCCAACCAGCACACGAGTGCCTGCATAGCCTAAGCATTCAAGGGCAACGCCATGCTCTTGCTCGGGCTCACCAAAAACTACGGTGCCTCCTTTCTTAGCCATCGGAAAGGATTCGCCCGTGAGCACGGATTCGTCGACTTGAAGCGAAGCCACTTCTTCCCAGACGCCATCAGCTGGAAGATGGGCCCCTGCTGCCAAAGGTACCAGATCTCCTGGCACCAGCTCTTCAGAAGGCACTTCCAACTCATGGCCATCTCGAATCACTCGAGAACGAGAAGCCAACTGCTGCCTGAGTGACGCGGTCGAGGACTGCGTTCGTCGATGCAAAAGCGCATCCATGAACAACAGCGGAATCAGCGCGAGAAACAGGATCAAAGCGTTGAAGCGCTCTCCTACAACGAAAAAAACACTTCCGATGACCAGCAAGAACCAGATCATCGGATCTCCCAAAGTCTGAGACACTAACCCCCAGAAGGGATGCACGGGGGCCTCAAGAATTTCATTAGCGCCAAATTTCAAACGCTGCGCTCGAGCCTCTTCAGCAGTCAGCCCCCTGCCTTGGGCATCCAGCTCAGCAAGATTCCTGAAGGACAAACGTTTGGTCGCCATGAAGCCCATGCTACACTAAGCCCACAAGGAAACGCTCATGAAGAACGACATTCTGGTGATTGGCGGAGGCGTCATCGGCCTCTCTGTGGCTCGCGAACTTCAACTTGCGGGAAAATCTGTGACGCTCATCGACCGTGCCGCGGTGGGCACCGGATGCTCCTTTGCGAATGCAGGATGGGTGACTCCATGCTTCGCGATGCCCCTTCCT
>JBDLQW010000179.1:0-16862 GCA_039800365.1 Pseudomonadota bacterium | reverse complement strand
CGATTCAGGCATGGGGCGAGGCACTCACCGAACTCTCTTCGCTGGGACGAGACGCGGTGACTCTGATTGCTGGCATTCGCCTGAGCTTACCCCTCTCTGAGCGCCAAAACGATGTCGTCGTAGTGTCGCAAGCAGCGCCCCGTCGAGACATTCGAATCGTGCTCGACTCAAGAAAAGTCTTCTTCAAGACCAATTCAGCGCGCCTCAAGCCCGAGGTACTTCAGACGCTTCATCAAGTCTCGCGCCATCTTGCTGAAAACCAAGAGAACTGGAGTTTTATCGAAATCGCAGGACATGCCGATCTTCGAGGCCCCAAAGATTACAACGATCGGCTCTCTCGACGTCGAGCCGAAGCCGTTGAGCGGGCTATGGCTACGGCAGACTCACTCGATAAAAGTCGAATTCAACTGGCGTCTTATGGCTATTCACGCCCTGCCGACCCCCGTACCACCCGAAACGCCTTTGCAAGAAACCGACGGGTCGAGCTGACCTTTCGTGATGTCGCTCACCCCGAGCAGTTAGAAGCCCTGCTTGCCGCTCTGTCACCCGAACCGCCTATTGCTCGCTGAAAGGACCAATCTCATGAAGCGTTTCTCGATGCCCCTGATGCGATGGATGCTCACCGGAGTTTTTGCCGTTTCCGGAGTCCTCATTTCAGGCTGTAGCAAAAGCGTTGATCTCTCGAATCCAACCGCTCCTGGCAGCCAAGACGAGACACCGCCTCTACCCAAGCCTTCGCCCTCGATGACGCCAAGCCCGAGCCCGTCTCCTTCTCCTTCTCCGTCACCAACGCCCTCTCCCTCACCTTCGCCGTCTCCCTCTCCTCAGTCCTGCCTGCCGTCTGAACGCCGAAGCTGGCACTGGATTCAGCCACAACCCACGCTAACCAAATCCGTCGACTTGCTTTTCGTGGTCGATAGTTCGCTATCGCTTCTGCTCGAGCGGAAAAAACTCGCACGTTCCATCTCAAGCTTCCTCGATCAGCTCCCCCATGATGCCGATCCCCGAATCGCCGTCATGTTGGGACATGGGGGCTCGTCGGACTGGAACGGAGAGCTTTACTCACTCAAAGCGGATCCCCGAGTGCTTGACCCCCGATGGCTCTCTCGAGCAGACGCTGAAGAAATGCTGATGCGCTCGATCCGTTCGCCTGCCCTAGATCATGGCTGGGGAGGTGGCGAAATGTTGCTTCATTCACTTCAATCCAGTCTTTCTGAGCCGCATTTCAATCGCATTCAAATGCAGGGTTTTTATCGTCCTGATGCCGCCTTAGCGATCATTTTCCTGACCGATGAAAATGATGTTTGCTTTGACCCCAGGCAAAATGGCTATTCCATGGGCGCTCATTACAAACCCTCGGCCTTCGGCATCGAGCACCTCGCTTACAAGACCTATTGTCTGAACTCACAAAAGGCGCTCGCAGTATCACCCACCTCGGTGATCGCAGCACTTCGAGATCGCTTTCCAGGCAAACGCATTGCCATGGCAGGCATTGCTCACAGCAATCCCGATACCGTTCCTTGGCTGGGCGAAGCGGCAATCGGACATGGAATTCTTGAAATCGTTTGGGAGAACGCAAACACTCAGCCCACAGGCCCGATGCCCGAAATGGTCCTCGACATCAAATCGCATGACTTCGCCCCCACTCTCAGCGAGCTGGGAAGCTTGGTCTCGAGCCACCTTTCGCTGCTCACTCTGTTTCCGATTCCAGGAAGCACCAACCTCCTCGAACCGAGCCTCTTAGTGACTGTCGATGGCCGCTCGGTGCCGGGAACTTATGATGCTTCGACCCGAAGGGTTCGACTTTCAGGAGCCCTTGCCGGAGGGGCAGGCTCTCGGATTGAGATTTCGGCTTGCGAAGCTCACTGAGCGACCCTGGGCCGACTCAGCGTTTTGTTACGAGTAGCGCTAAGCCCTAGCCGCTGAGAAAGTCTCGACGAATCAGTGCGTCGGTATCGGGGGCACGACCTCGAAACCGCTCGTAAAGCACCGAGGGGTGCTCAGTAGACCCTCTCGAAAGTACGTTCGCACGAAATCGGCTGGCGACCTCGCGATCAAAGAGCCCTTTCTCCTGAAAAAATGAAAACGCGTCAGCATCTAACACTTCGGCCCACTTATAGCTGTAGTAGCCCGCAGAATAGCCACCCGCAAAAATATGCGAAAACGAGCTGGAAATCGACGTACCTGGCTCGCGAGGAAGCACCTGGCAGTTCGCCAAAACTTCTGACTCGAAAGCCTCAATGTCCCCCACTGAACGAGGGTCGCGCGAGTGCCAAGCGAGATCGAGATAAGCAAACGCGAGCTGCCGCAAACAATACCATCCCGCCATCAAACGCGAGCTCAAGCGAATCTTATCGGCAAGCTCATCGGGCAAGAGTTCGCCCGTCTGATAGTGTCGAGCAAAGAGGTGTAGCGCCGCTTTCTCTTCTGTCCAGTTCTCCATCAACTGCGACGGCAACTCGACGAAATCCCAAAACACATTGGTTCCGGCCAAAGAGCGATAGGTGCATTCACTCAGAAGACCATGCAAAGCATGACCAAACTCATGAAAAAGCGTCCGCACTTCATCATAACTTAAAAGCGCTGGAGCCTGCGACGTGGGCGGAGTGAAGTTGCAAACAATCGCTACGTGAGGTCGCTTCACTTGGCCGTCGAAAAGCCCCTGATCGCGAAATGCAGTCATCCAGGCCCCACCGCGCTTGGTCTTTCTCGGAAAGAAATCGGCGTAAAAAAGGCCCAGATGCCTTTGACCCTCTCGAACCTCGTAAACACGCACATCCGGATGATACACCGGTAGAGAATCTTGGCGAACGAACTCTAAACCATAAAGCCTTCGTGCGTGCTCGAAGGCTCCCTCCAAAACCGATTCTAACGAAAAATAAGGGCGTAGCGACTCCTCATCGAAATCGTATTCCGCTTGTTTGACCTTCTCGATGTAAAATGCCACGTCCCAAGGCTTCAGCTCCGAAATGCCATCGGGTAACGCCACGGCCTTCAGCTTCTCCAGCTCTAATGCCGCCTGAGGACGCGCAAAAGACCCCAAGCGTTCTAAGAAGGAGAAAACCGTCTGAGGGTCGCGCGCCATGCGCTCCTCAAGAACGTAGTGCGCATGTGTTTCATATCCCAGCAGCTGGGCCCTCTGATGTCGCAGGACTGCAATCTGCCGTAAAGTACTCCCATTATCGTATTCGCCGCCCAGAGCTCGAGACTGATACGCTCTCCAGATCTGCTCGCGAAATGCGCGGTCGCGAGCATAAGTCATCACTGGTAAAAAGCTGGGGGCATCCAGCGTAAAGAGCCAATCTTGAGGTCTCCCCCGAGCGGCAGCCGCTTCGCGAGCTGCAGTCAAGGCAGTCTCGGGAATCCCGTCCAAAGAAGCTTGCTCGCTTCCCCAAAACTCGCGGGCAGCCGTAGCTTTTAGAACATGATCAGAGAACTGCGGACCGAGACGAGAGAGCTCCTCGTCAATCGCTCGAAGCCGCTCTTTATCTGAATCGGTCAATAAAGCTCCGTTTCGAACAAACGACCGAAACGTTTTCTCGAGCAGTCTGGCCTCTTCTATCGTCAATTTTGATACAGCTCGCTGCTCATATACCGCTTTGACCTTCGCAAAAACTTGGGCATCTAACTGCAAGTCATTAGCAAACGCCGACACCATCGGAGACAACTCGCGAGCCAAGGCACGTCGCTCGTCATCGGCTTCGGCCTCCACCAAGTTGAAGAAAACTCCAGAGACCCGATCGAGCTCTTCAGAAATCACCTCGAGCGCGAGAATGGTGGTCTTAAAACTGGGCATTTCGGAATCCTGCCGAAGCCGATCAAGATTCGCTCGGGCCAGCGCCAAAGCATGCTCAAGCGCGGGCCGATAGTGCTCGGTTCGCAGCTGGTCAAATGGAACCGCGCCAAAGGGTCCATTCCAAGCGGATTCAAACGGGTTGCCACCAACGAGTTTCGAGGTCTGCATCATTTCTAGGTTTAACACAAAGTCAGTTACTTGCAGCTTGAAGAGTTTTATCCTGAGAGCATGAACCAGCAAACAGACTGCTTGATCGTGGGAGGCGGCCTCGCGGGGCTGACCTGTGCCGTCGCTTTGGCTGAGCGCGGAGTGAAACCCTGGGTGCTCGAAGCAAACGATCGACTTGGAGGGCGAGCCCAAAGCTGGCGCGATGAGCGCACGGGAGACCAAGTCGACCTCGGACCGCACATTCTGCTATCGGTTTACTCCAACATGCTTTCTTTTCTCAGTCGCCTGGGAACCGATTCGGCCATTCATTGGCAAACCGACGGCATCATCCACCAGACTGAGGGTCTTCGCGTTGATACGTTTTCGGAAAGCCCCTTGCCCTCACCTTTGCACTTGCTTCCCAGCATCTGGAAGCATCGAAAAATCAGCTTCAAAGATCTCGTGTCGATTCGACACCTCGTGGCCTTGTCGCTAGGACTGAGCGAGCACGAAACCCACGCCTATGACTCGATTACTGCAGCCCAGCTCATCGAACGTTGTGGCTCTTCGAAGGCAGTCAAAGAGTTGCTTTGGGATTTCATCTCGATGTCCCTTCTCAATGTTCCATCTGAAGAAGCTTCAGCCACAGCATTCCTGAGAGTGGTTCGATATTTTTCTGGCACCAAGAACCTTTGGCCAGGCTTGGCCAAAGTGGGCTTAGGAGAACTTTTTACCGATCAAGCCACTCGAAAAATCGAGGAAGCAGGAGGAAAAGTGCGCCTTCGATCGCGAGCTCGCTCGGTCCTGCTCACGCCCAACTCGGCAACACCCGCCTCAGCTTCAGGCGGTACGCAGGTTGAACTGGAAGATGGCTCGGTGATCGAAGCCAAGACCCTCGTCTTGGCGCTAGCCCCCCAAGAACTCGCGTCGTTGCTGCGCCCAGAAGATTACCCCACAGACCTGAGCCGATTCGAGAGCTGCCCTTACCTTAGCGTCTATCTCTGGTTTGATCGAATGGTATCTCATCGCGAGTTCTGGGCCCGTGCTTACCGGTCCGAGGACCTCAACTGCGACTTCTACGATCTCACGCGTTTCAGACAAGGGTATCAGGGACGAGGCTCTGTGATCACGAGCAATATCATTTACTCCCATCGCGTAGCTCGCATGAGCGACGCCGAAGTGATTGAGAAGACTCGCGCCGAGTTGGAAGAGCACCTTCCCGAATCACGAAATGCTCAACTGGTGCATGCGCGCGTCAACCGTGTCCCCATGGCCATTCACTGTCCACGCCCCGGAACAGAATCACTGCGCCCGAAAACCGAAACCGCGGGTCGCTCCTATATTCTGGCCGGAGACTGGATCAAAACCGGGCTTCCCTCCTCAATGGAAAGCGCTTGCCACGCCGGCTTTTTGGCGGCGGAAGCCGTACTACGAAAGCTCGACCACCCGGATGCTGGAGTTCACCTGGCCCTTCCGGTTCGAGGGCCTGGCCCATTGGCACGTTGGACAGGGCGAGCGTTCAAAACGCTTCTTCAATCGCATCGCCTCTGAGAAACTGAAAAACATCCACACCACTTTTTGTACGGAGACCCCAGAATGCGAATTCAAACCAATCAAGACCTCTACGCGGCAGGCACCTTGATTCCTAAGGGTGAGTATCAAGTCGCTTTGCGTAGCGATAGCCAGCAGATCCACCTCACAGATCATGGCATGGACATCAACCTTGCTGCCGTCCGCCGAAAGATGAACTGTAAAGTTAAATTCGAGAGTGTCTTGTTTCACTCAGGGGGAGGTCGATGCTGGACCCTGATTGTTCAGCACCCCAAGTTGGGCGAATGGGTCGCGATGCTCGAGGGAGAAAAATAATCCAAGAGTGATCCGTCACTCTTGTTTTCCCAAGACCTCGAACTTCGAAATCGCCATTTTCGGGGGAACTCCCGAAGCGGGGTTGACCTCCAGCTCTACCCGACCCTCAAACTCAACAACCGACCCCGGGGCACGAACTCGAGCAGGTAAATGCGAAATGTCGTAGACTTTTCGGCTCGACCGATCACGCACCACCGTTCCTACGAACTTCAGATCAACATGCTCCTCGACCACCCCAAACCCTGAAACGCGTGAATCGCGATTCACGCACCCCAACAAACTCCAGGAACCGCCAACCATCATCACGAATCCCAAGACGCTAAAAGCTGAACTCGATCTCATAGCCCCTCCAGGTAAATCGCTATCCCGAGAAACCATCGACCTATCATCACGCTCTCGACTCGAGGTGTGAAGCAAGAAAGCATCTTCGCTCAAGCCTCGGTTTTTTGGTCAGATGCCCCCTCTGACACATTCACCTGATGTCATCTCAATTTTACTAGACATGAATTCTTCACAGCGTGCTTGCATCACAAAAATCCCGCTGGAATTTGCCTACGCCCACTGTTTCAATCAATGCTTACGCAAACAGCTTAGAATCATTACCAAATCTGACATCACTGGAAGGAGTCGACCGCGTGCTTTTCACCGTCAAGAACTGGAAATCCCTAAAGCTCCCCTTATTCACTTTTTCTGGTGCCTTGATCTTGATGACCCTCTCGGTGATCCGATTTGCGCCTTTTCCTTATCGCAGCTTACAAGGATGGAATACCGATCATTGCTCTCACTGGATGTCGGCCATCGCTTTTGCGCAGAAAGGTCTAAAAATCTTTGATCGACCGATCCGAGAGGTTTGTGAACCCCTTAAAAACGAGACGATCTCACGCTGGGTTGAGCAGTATCAAGTGCCACAAATCCATCGATATCTCGCGTGCCAAATTGGCCAAGATTCGAAAAATGAACGTGTCTTATTCATCAACTGGAGCAATACACCCCGACCCTATCCGATCGGAGTTTTACTTTATTCACTTCCGAGCGCGCTTCTCTATGTTTCTGGCGCGTCATTTGATCAAGCCAACTCGGTCATTACTGTTCAATACTTGATCACTGCGACAATCCTTGCCTGCCTGTTATGGGCTCTCGGGGTCAGCACTGCTACATCGCCATTCTGGCGTGTCTTCTTCCGGGTAGCAGTCGGTTTTCTCTCACTCGATCTCTTACTTTGGGCAGCAATCGGAATCTATGACTCGATCAGTATTCTTTTCGTGATTCTGTCGGCCTATTTCTCATTTCGAAAGAAGCTGCCCCTGCGTGGGGCATTTTTTTGGGGAATCGCCGTCTTTCTTCACTATCGAGCCCTCTGGTATTTTCCGATCCCTCTTTGGTCGTTTTGGGAGGGCTACCTAAAACCCATCATCCAAAAACGCCAAAATCCTACCAACGAGTCTCGCTCGTGGCTCTGGAGCGCGATCGCACTCTCGGCCTTAAGCCTCATGACTTTTTTGTTGTCCTTTCCGTTCATGAGAAAAATGGACGTCAACAATCTGCATCACTGGAGCCAATTCACCTTAGCTGACGACCAGAGCTTGCTCTTACTCTTGGCGCTCATTGCGGCCACTTCGACATCGGTTTTGCTACGGTACCAAAAAACCGTGACGGTGCTGCTTTCGCTTTCGCTCTTTCTCGTCATGACACCCGAGGTGAGACCATGGCACGAACTCTTTCTGATTCCTCTCGTATTTTTACCCTACCTTGAAGATCAAAAAGAAAAAGGCCTGATCGTCACGCTGATGGTTGCAGGATACGTGATCGCACTGAAGGCCTATTTCTTCAAAAGTGGTTTCTTTCTCATACAAGAGCTCTTTCGAATTATGGCATCTTGGTAAAAGAGTTCATTCATTTTTACCTTCAACCTCTTGCGGAGACAGGCTTCTCCGTAACTCCAAATACGGACCTCAGCCCCGTGATCTGATCCTCTCACTTTGCGCTGTGTGGGCAGGCTGGAATATTCGCGACCAGAAATTGATTCGATTGAAAATCGACATTCCCCCCGAAATGGGGAAGAGCCGAGCCCAGTATCAAAAAAGCCTGATTTAGAATTTTGGCTGGGATGCGTCGGGGACGTTAGAACCTTTTTCATTAGCCCGGACGGCCCGATACTGGACGTGATCGGCCAGACCGTCTGCCAGAGGGCAGCCCACTTTCCGCAATACGCGGTCGCCGTTGGCTAGGCCGATCAGTCCTGACTTTTCCAATAGAAGCTTTGAACAAATTCCATGTCGAAGTAATCGCAGGTGCGACGAAACGGCACTTCGAAACCCTCCGGCAGCTCAGGATCGGTGCCACACGCGGTCAGATAGCATTTACGGCCCTTGAGCGCCCTTCCAATGGGTTTGTTCGCCGTAATCAGGTCCGTGAGGCGATCAAAGAAGTCCTTCATCACGCCGCTCATAGCGTACCAATAAACCGGGGTAGCGAAAACAAGCGCGTCCGCTTCCGTCATCCTTCGAGCAAGCGGCAAGAAGTCATCTTCCGCCGTCGCGGTGGGATCGTAACAATACGGTGTGATCCGATAGTCGAGGAGGTCGATGATCTCGTAGTCCATCATTGGACTCAGGCGCTTGAGCGCCTGAAGCGTATTGCTCTCCTTCCGTGCGCTACCGAGGATCGCAAGGGTCTTCATCCGCCTTAGGCCGCTTCCTTGGAGATTTTCACTTCCACTCGGTAGCCCAAGACCGCGATCAGGCGGAGCATCTCATCCACGGACTTCTGGTAGTTGGCTGGATCGAGAAGACGATAGAGCTGGCTCGGAGAAGTCTTGAGGCGTCGAATCAGCTCTTGTTTACTCAGGCCCGCCGCCTTGAGGAGCTTGAGAGCGTCCACCGTCAGATTGTGGAGCGTCAGCTCGCGCAAAAAATCCGGGTCGCGGTTGTAATCCAGAAAGGCGTCCAGGTGGACGGAGTCCTCTTTGCCAGAGTCCAGGGCGTAGGTGATCGCCCGGTTGTCCAGCTCCGAATCGACGTAGGCAGTCTTGATCTTGTCCTTGGCCGTCGGTTTGAGCGTGAGCTTGGAGAACGGAAGCGAGAGCTGCCCCTTGGCCGTTTCGATCACGATGGCCTTCTTTCGGTTGTTGATCGTCACCTGACGGATTTTCATAACTTCCCTTCCTGAACCAGCTCCGCGATCAGCTTGAGGAGCTTTCCGTTAACCTCGCCCTTCATCAAGACGGAATCGCGAAGATTCCATTTAGCGACCTCTTTGCCGTCGCGGAAAATATGGACGTGCCGGGGGTCGTGATCGCCCTTGCGAAAGATGAAGACGTAGCCGCCACGACGAAACTTTCCCATACCTGTTTTAAACCATACCACACAAGGTAATGGATAACAATCTAGTTAGTGGTCCAGCCAACCGAAGATTGCAAACGAAGCAGCGGGATCCTTTCGAACGCGTGCAGCAGGTGCTGCAAGGTCGCCACAAGCCCAGACAGAAAGAGCATGATTGAGCCTTTCGGGGCCTTCTGTCCTGTGGACACTGCGGATGCGCGATGACCGCCGAGAGAAAGAAAGGCAAATACACTTACTACCGCTGCACCGGACACAAGGGCCGCTGACGAGTCTTACATCGAGCAGGGCGTCCGTATTCTCAAACTCGTGCAACGCGCTGTAATGCTTTATGAAAGGCAAACGGCGCACGAAAAACGCGAACTTTTGAATTTTGTATTTTCGAACTCGTCTTGGAAGGGCGGGAAGCTGCAACCGAAATTCAGGATTCCCTTTTCATTCCTTACAAATACAAACGCCGCCTACAGGGATCTGCAAGCGGCGTCAGTATCAAAAAAGCCTGATTTAGAATTTTGGCTGGGGAACTAGGATTCGAACCTAGATAGCCAGAGTCAGAGTCTGGAGTCCTACCATTGGACGATTCCCCAGCAGAGAAGCCTCTTGATCAAGCGAATCAAAAGACAGACGACCTCTTAGCGTAGGGTCAAGCCCCAGGTCAAGAGCCGCTGCCTTCCTCACCACCCTCTTGGCCCCTGACGGCCGGAAAATACGTTTGCTTGGCCCCAATTTCATGCCCAGCTGGAATCGGACGTCCCAATTCCTCTACCGAAAAGACCGAGGGATCGAGCCTCAGTGACTCTCTCAACCGCTCCATGGTTTCAGGCACGAAAGGCCAAAGCATAATCATGAGATTCTTCAGAACAAAAAACGCCGACACCAAAGCGTTTCGTCGCCCCTCTTCAGGAAAACGATCGTCATGAGGCTTGAACTGAGTGAACAACGAATTGATCGATCGTGCGTAATTCTCAATCGCTCCTAAAAGGCTAGCGTAATCGGCGCGCCCCATGGCCTTGACGTACCGACGCACGATCTGAAGCGTCTCGGCCTGAATCTTATCCGAAACCACTCCCTCAGGAATGCGCCCGCCAAATTTCGAATGACAAGCCGAGATGGGCTTCTCAAACGCGGCATTCATCGGACCAGCCAAAAACTGATTTCGCTCATCCAAAGCCGAGAGATCAAAGTTCGAAGCCTTCTCAGGCAACGTCAAAGTCGAAAGAAAATATCGAATTTGATCGGCCGAGTAGCCCTTTTCGTCTAAGAGCTGATCTCCCGTAAAAAAATTCCCTCGAGACTTGCTCATTTTCTCGCCGTTCACGAGCAAATGAAAGCATCCAAAAACCTCGGTCATCTGAAGGTCGCCCGCCTGAGGCAATCGCAACGGATCAGCCTGCGTTCCTAACCACATCGCCCCTTGCATCAAGACATAGAAAAAGACGTTGTCCTGTCCCAAGAATTGATACACGCGCGCTTCGGGGTCCCGCCAAAATTCACGATATCGGGCCGCGTCTTCCCCTTTTTGCTGAAGTGCCACTTTCGAAAACGAAATCGGCGCAATCAGCGAATCAGGCCAAACGTAGAGCGTTTTTCCAGCCATATCCGCATCGAGATCTACGGGAAGTGGAATCCCCCAGCTCACATCCCGAGTGATCGAGCGATGTGCCCAGCCATCGACGAGTTCACTTGAAATTCCAAGCTTCAGGAGCGCCGCGCGAGCAGCTTCCATGTCGCTCTTATTTTCAAACTGCAAAGCAATCTTTTTTCCGGGCGCATACCGAGGCTTGTGCTTTGGAAGCTGCGCTTTGACCTCTTTGTAGGCAGGCTCATGTTGAGCCTCGAAAGAACATGAAGGAAGAACCGTTCCTAGAACTTCTGCCAAAACCGGCTTGCGCCAATCCGTTTTCGACTTCAACCACTCGGCCAACACATCCGAGACCTTCCACATATCCAGCCACCAGTGAACGGTCTCCTTCATCACCGGAATCGCATCACTGATCGCGCTCTTCGGATCCTTCAAGCGCCCTGGTTCGTACTGCAAGCCACAACGATCGCACTCATCCGAATACGCACTTTCGTTATCGCACTGAGGATTCGGACATCGCCCCTTCACATAGCGATCCGGCAAGAAGCGTTGAAGTTTAGGATCGAACCACTGAAGACTCGAGCGCTTCTCTAACATGCCATTCGCGTAAAGCTTTCGAATGACGTCTTGGCACAATTCTCGATGGATCGGAAACGTCTCGGGCGATGACGTGCCGGTGTAGCAATCGACGCCGATCGAGTACCGCTTCAACGTTCGCTGCTGACGCTCATGAATCGAATCGATGAATTCGCGAATCGGCTTTCCGGCCTGCATTGCGGCCACTTCGCTCGTTGAACCATGATCGTCTGTTCCGTTGACGAAGAGCACGTTTTCACGGCCAATCAGCAGGCTCATCCAACGCGAAAAGGTATCTGCGGGAACATGCGCGCCCGCCAGATGACCCAAATGCAAAGGCCCGTTGGCGTAAGGCATGCCCGCCGTCACGACCACGCGTTTCGGGCGAAACACCTGCTTGAGTACCGAGGGAACATCGGTGGGTGGACCTTTCTGAACCGTTTCTGTCTGCTGAACGTCGCTCATCTACTGGTCTCCGAGTGGGGATTTCCGCTCTCGTTTTTGTTTTCGTTTTTGTTTACGCTTTCGCTTTACTCCAGCGTCTGCAGGCGCCTCAGTCGTTGCTCGACTTCATTCCAGGGAAGCAAACTCACCAGATCGAAAACCGATGCACTGACCGCCTTACCGGTAAGAGCCACTCGCATCGGAGCCACGAGATCTCCGAGCTTGACGCCATGCTGCTCGCTGAGAGTCTTGAAGAATCCATCGACATCTCCATGACCCATCCCCAAATCTGCAAGCGACGCAGTCGATCCCCATGCCAAGTCAGCCCCCGCGCGCTTCACGGGCGCTGATTGAGCCACTCGAGCACTCAAGCTCTCCACCGCCTTCGCGATCGCATTAAGAATTGCGGGCTTCGCTTCGGGCGTCTTTCCCCACTTGATGATCGACGCATCAAACTCAATTGCCCCTGGAGTACAGAGCGTCACTAACGGTTCGGCCAGCTCCTGTACCAGCTTCACCTTCGAAAGATGAGCCACGATCAATCCGCGTCCAATCGCAGTCGAGACCCGAGCAAGAGCTTCAGGGGCAAAAAAACTGCCAAAATCTTCGCAAATGATTTGAGCAAGCCGCTCGGGCGAAGAGGCGCGAAGATGCGTGGCATTCAACCACTGCAACTTCTCGAGGTTAAAAACCGCAGAACTCACTTGCACATGGTCGAAAGAAAACGCTCGTACCATTTCGTCGATTGAAAAGACCTCTTGATCGCCATGGCTCCATCCCAATCGAGCCAAAAAATTCAAGAGCGCTTCGGGCAGGTACCCCTCGCCTCGATAAACGTTTGCTGAGACCGCTCCATGCCGCTTCGAAAGCTTTTTCTTATCGGGCCCCAAAATCATAGGAAGATGCGCGAACTGCGGAACGGGATAGTTAAAAAACCGATAAAGATGCATCTGCTTGGGGGTGTTATTGATGTGGTCATCTCCTCGAACGATATGGGTCATTCGCGAGTGAACATCATCAACGACCACCGAAAGATTGTACGTGGGCGCGCCATTCGATCGAATCAGAACGAAGTCATCGAGGTCGGCATTCTCGAAACGAATCGTTCCGCGAATCATGTCGTGAAACTCAATCGAGCCCTCCAACGGAATGGCCGCTCGAATGACATAAGGAGCTCCCTCAGGCCCCGGCGCCTGCCGCGTGCGACAACGCCGATCGTACATCGGCTTTTTTCCCGCCGCTAAAAGCTCCTCGCGCATTTTTTCTACTTCCGCTTCAGTGCACCAACAACGATAGGCATGCCCCCGAGCCACGAGCTCTTCGGCACGCTCACGGTACACTTCCAAACGACGACTTTGAAAAATGGGCTCTTCGTCCCAATGAAGCCCCAACCACTTCATCGACGCGAGGATATCGTCAGTAAACCTCTGCTCAGAGCGATCCAAATCGGTGTCCTCAATTCGCAGCAGGAACTTTCCGCCCTGTTGTTTGGCGTAAAGCCAATTGAAGAGCGCCGTACGAACGCCTCCGATATGAAGAAAGCCCGTTGGAGACGGGGCGAAACGAACACGAACTTGCGAAGACTCAGAAACCGAAACGGAATGCGCCATGGTCGCGAGACTGTAACGAAAGGGCGAGCCGTGCGCTACCGATTTTCAATTTGTTCCGCAAGGTAAGCGCTCCAATAACTGAGAAGCGCCTTCTCACTACGCGACGCTAACTCCTGAAACCCGGCGCGCCGAGGATGTTTTCGAAGCCGCTCTGCGATGGTTCTCGCATCCCAGTCGCGCCAAGAATCCGTTCCGGTGTTCGAAGCATGGCAAGCAAGACAGTTCTGAACGAAGGTCTTTTCTCCCCTCATCGCAGCCGGATCGGTTCGACGTTTGAGGTAATACTTACCGAACTGCTCACGATAATTCGTCAGCTCTACGCGCTGCACGCCACTCACCCAGTAAGTGTCATGAGGAAGCTCTTCGGTTCGAAGCTTCGGACGGCTTTGAACCGGCACGGCGCTGCTCCAGCGCGGCTCAGCCAAAACCATGGGATAGCGCACTAAAAAGGCTCGGGGAATCCACGCCTTTTCTCCGTCAGCCCCTCTTAAAACCACGAGGTCGATTTGAGATCGAGCTTCGGCCGACAACCCCTTCATCGACTCTTCGAGCACGGTCGCAATCCAGGGTCCCTTCCACTCGAGACTTTGGGCAGATCCCGGAGCCCGTTCTCGCAAAGTTCCCCCCTTCAGAGCTTTCAACTCGTTCGAAGGAAAGACCTTCAACACCTGGTCGGCCTGCCCAGGACGCTGCCAAACTACTGATATCGTGGAAATTTGAGATGCCGATGCGCCTTTTCCAGAGCCCATCACATCGCTCAGTCCACTCACTTCACCCACGACCAAGAGCCCTACCCAAAGCCCCAGATTGACCCACCGAGATTGCATGATTTTGATTAAGGAGGCAGCAGCCCCCCCCTGTCAAGGCAGAGCCTCTGACGATTTTCACTTGGGAGACTGGAAGCACCTGTGCTAAGCCCCGATACAAACGGGATCACCGAAGGTGGGCCAAAACCCACCTTTTTTTTTGCCCGTTGACGGCTTTTTGACGAAAACTCGAAAAACCCCAGGAGCCCCAGAGCTTACAGAAACCTAAACGCATGATGACCACCTCGTCTCACTCCCATGCCCCCGAAACCCAAGCCGGGGCGAGCCTTCCAGAGCCTTCGGCGCATGAAAAGCCCGAAGACCGACTTCTCTCGAAGCTTTCCGACATGTTGGCACCTCTAGGTTACGAGCTCGTTCACGTCGAAGTGCAGACCAATCGTCAGCGAATCCTACGGCTTTTCATTGATCGGCTCGACCGGTCGCATGATGAGCAAAAAGGCGGTGTGGGAATCGACGACTGCGCCCTCGTGTCCCGAACCCTGGACGAACCATTGGAAAGCATTCCTGAAGTTACCGAAATCTTCAAAGGCGCCCCTTACGAACTAGAAGTATCGTCCCCCGGGGTAGATCGGCCCCTCCGACGCGAAGACGACTATCGCCGATTCGCCGGCCGACGGATCCGCTTAAATACTTTCCGTCCCTTATCAGCCGAAGAACTCGGTCACACGGATTATGCCTCGCAGAATCCGCGGCAGAAAAATTTTCTAGGAGAACTCCTAGGGCTGGACGCAGGAAAAGTGCTCCTCAAATCCAGCATCGGGGATACCCCAATAACGATTCCCTTGAGCTTAGTGGCAAAAGCCAACCTCGACCCCGACTTTCACTTTTCAGGACAGGAGTCGCCGACTGGGCCTTCCGGTCGTCAGAAAAAACCAAAAACCTCATTATCATAAAGCCTAAAAGGAGTTCCCACCATGAACACATCCGAACTATCCAGAGTCATCGAGTCCGTCGGCAAAGACCGAGGCATTAAGCGCGAAATCATTATCAGCGCCCTCGAACAGGCCATCCTTTCTGCAGCGCAAAAGCGCTACGGCCCCAACGCCGTACTCGAAGCCCACTACAACTCTGAGAGCGGCGAGATCGATTTGTTTCTCTTCAAGAAAGTCGTCGATTCAGAACCTGAAATGCTCGAAGAGTCTGAAGAGATTAACTTAGAAGAGGCTCGTCAGCTCGACCCCGAGTGCAATATCGGTGATGAGCTCGGAGTGAAAGTCGAAGGTCCTGGGTTTGGACGAATCGACGCCCAGACGGCCAAGCAAGTGATCTTTCAAAAAGTACGCGATGCTGAGCGCGAGATCATCTACAACGAATTCATTCACCGCAAAGGCGAAATCATTACCGGAATCGCTCGACGCGTCGAGCGCGGGAATCTCATCATCGATTTGGGCAAGACTGACGCTGTCCTTCCCCGGAACGAAATCATTCCAGGCGAAATTTTTAAGCCAGGTGACCGAATTCAGGCCTTCCTCGGAGATGTTGCTCACACTACGCGCGGACCTCAAATCTACTTGTCGCGCACCTCTCCAAAATACCTGATGAAGCTTTTTGAAGTGGAAGTGCCCGAGATCCGAGATGGCATCGTAGAGATCAAGCTTTGTGCACGCGAACCAGGCGCCCGAGCTAAGATCGCCGTCGTCTCTAAAGACCGAGATGTCGATCCTGTTGGCGCCTGCGTTGGAATGAAGGGCATGCGCGTTCAGAACGTCATTCAAGAGCTTCGCGGAGAAAAGATCGACATCATTCCTTGGTCGGATAATTCGGTGATGTTCGTGCGATCGGCGCTCGCTCCAGCAGAAATCTCATCCGTTCGCTTGGATGAGCGCACCAAGGCAATGGAAATCATGGTAGAAGATGATCAGTTGTCCTTGGCCATTGGGCGCCGTGGACAAAACGTGCGCTTGGCTTCGCAGCTCACGGGCTGGAAACTCGACATCATCTCGAAGTCGAAGCTCCAGAAACGAACGGCTGACACGATCTTCGGCTTAAAACATATCGAGGGAGTGCAGGAAACCTTGGCACACTCGATCTATGGCGCAGGCTACATGAGCGTTCGACAAGTCGCTGAAGCGACCATCGATGCGCTCCAGAAGATTCCTGGCTACGAATCGGCTGAAGCTGCGCAGAAGCTGAAGGAAGGCGCGATGGCCGTTGCCGATAAAGTCGATGCCCTCATGGCTTCGATGACGACGGGCCCAGTAGTCGAGCCTGCTTCAAGCGATGCCAAGAGCCAAGCCGAAGCGCGCCTTCGCGAAATGATGCGCGAAGAAGAAAAGAAAACGACGGAATAACAGGATTTTTAAGAGCTAAAACGAATTGAAGGAAAGCATGGAACAAATGACCCAGCGGGAACCGGTAAAGGTATATGAGCTGGCCAAAGAGCTTGGCATGGATTCCCTATCCTTGCTCGACAAGCTCGGCAATCTCGGCATCAAAGTCAAAAACCACATGAGCGAGCTGACTGAGTCAGACGTTGCAGCGGCGAAAGCAGGCCTATCGGCCAAGACTTCGACAGTTGCGGGCAAAAGCTCGAGCACCGGAAAAACAACCGGTGCCAAAGCAGTCACGTCTAAAACCGCGACGGCCAAAACAACGACTAAAGAGGCCGGTAGCAAAACGGACACTACCAAAGCGGGAGCCAAGGCCGCTTCGCCATCAGGCGCAGCCAGTGCCACA
>JBDLQW010000178.1:0-21844 GCA_039800365.1 Pseudomonadota bacterium | reverse complement strand
ATTAGCGACGAAATGGCCGAAAAAATCCGGAAAGCCCGGTTGCCCGCCGAGCCCGCAAAGCAAGCCGAAGAAGAACTCAAGCGTCTCAGGCAGCTTCCCCCTGCATCGGCCGAATATCATGTCGTTCGAACCTACCTCGAGTGGCTCGCCGCCATGCCCTGGCATACCTTCACGGCCGACAACCTCGACTTAGATCGCGCGCGACAGGTTCTGGATCAAGATCATTCAGGGCTAGAAAGCGTGAAGAGGCGAATCCTGCAATTTCTTGCTGTCGCAAAACTCAAAAACGACTTGAGCGGGCCGATCCTTTGCTTAGTGGGACCTCCGGGTGTCGGTAAAACATCGCTCGGACAGTCCATCGCGCGCACCATGGAGCGCAAGTTCATCCGCACATCACTTGGGGGTGTGCGCGACGAGGCCGAGATTCGCGGACATCGCCGCACCTATGTGGGTGCCATGCCTGGTCGAATCATCCAGAGCATCAAACGCGCCCAAAGCAAAAATCCGGTGATGATGCTCGACGAAATCGACAAACTTCGCGCTGACTTTCAGGGCGATCCCTCGGCAGCGTTGCTCGAAGTTCTCGACCCTGAGCAAAATCAAACCTTCGTCGACCATTACCTCGACGTCCCCTACGACCTCTCTAAGGTCTTCTTCATCTGCACCGCCAATGTGGTCGACACGATCCCCCCTCCCCTGCGAGACCGAATGGAGATCATCGAACTGAGTGGCTACACCAACCATGAAAAACTTGCGATCGCTCGAACCCACCTCCTGCGCAAGCAACTTCAAGCGCATGGGCTTCACTCGAGCCAAGTACAGGTCTCTGACGAGACACTCAGTCGAATGATCACCGATTACACACGCGAAGCGGGAGTTCGCGAACTTCAACGAAAGCTAGCTGCGCTGTTGCGGGCCTGCGCTGAGAAATGGGTGAAAGAGCGCCCCACCCAACCCCTACAGATTCAGCCAGAGCACCTCACCGAGCTCCTCGGTCCTGCTCGGTATTTTCAGGAAATTGCGGGGCGATCACTGCGCCCGGGAATCGCAACCGGACTGGCCTGGACCCCCAATGGGGGTGACATCCTGTTTATCGAGTCGACCCGAATGCCAGGAAAAGGAAACCTCGTGCTCACAGGCCAGTTGGGCGATGTCATGAAAGAGTCGGCACAGATCGCCCTTAGTCTCGCAAGATCCACCTTGGGATCCATCCCCTTTGATTTCTCTCAGTGGGATCTTCACATCCACGTTCCTGCGGGAGGAATTCCTAAAGACGGCCCCTCGGCCGGTGTGACTCTGGTCAGCTCACTGGTCTCGCTGATTCGTAACCAATCGATTGATCCTGAGCTTGGCATGACCGGCGAAATCACGCTTCGAGGCGTGGTGCTTCCTGTCGGGGGAATCAAAGAGAAAGTGCTCGCTGCCCACCGAGCGGGACTCAAGCGGATCTTGATGCCGAGCAAGAATGCTCAAGACCTGAGTGAAGTTCCGAAGGAAATTTTGAGTGCGATTCGAATCGATTTCGTCGACACAGTTGAGCAAGTGGTGAGCAGGGCGCTAATGCCCACCGCCATTCAGCAAGAGCCCTCGAGACCTGAGGTGGCCTGAAACTCATCAGAAGCCCAAGCGCGGTACGAGCTAGCATCGTGATTGCACTACCTGAGTGTGATGATCAACGACCACTGGCTGAGCGCCGCGGAACGAGAAATTCAAGAGGCCGATCGGCTAAGACCCGACTGTGCTCGAGCGGTCACACTTCGACTCTCCACGCTCCTGCTTCAGCGACTGGGTCCTCCATTGTCTTCAGAACTTTCCGATCTTATTCCTTCAGCGGATCGCCCCTTGATTCAGACGCAGGAATCAGATCGAAGCATCGGACTTCCTGACTTCATCTTGCACGCGGGATTCGTGCTCGGCTTGTATCAGCCCGACCTTATTTCACAGGAACACGAAGAAACGCTACGCCGCATTGTTGTGGCATTCTTCACAGGAGTGCTCGGATCTCTTCCAGAATCGATTGGTTATCGCGTTGATGCTGCCCTTCCCTCAGAAATCCGAAATGCCGCAGTTGCGATTGAATCCGTCGCGCTTGAATCCAGGACGATCAAAGTCGCCTGAGCGAAGCTCTTAGCCCACTCCCACTCGTAAGCAAAACGACCGTGCCACACAGTCCTCGCACCGAGGCTTCCGGGCCTGACACACTGCTCGGCCATGATCGATCAGTAAATGATTCGACAATGTCCAGTCGGCTTGTTCGATGATTTCCATCATCTCAAACTCCACTTTCACCGGATCGTGATGTTTGGTGAAGCCCAGACGCCGCGACAGCCTACCCACATGGGTATCGACCACAATCGCCGGAATTCCGAAAATCGTCCCCCGAATGACATTCGCTGTTTTTCTCCCGACCCCACGAAGGGCCACTAAAGATTCGATGTCGCTAGGAACTTGACCCCCGTGCTGATCGACTAAAATCCTCGAAGTTTTTTTCAAGGACTGGGCTTTGTTTTTGTAAAAACCCGTCGACTGAATCAGGCCCTCGATCTCAGAGAGACTTGCCTCGGCCATCGCCTCAGCATCAGGGAATCTTTGAAAAAGCGCAGGAGTCACTTGGTTGACTCGTTCGTCGGTGCATTGAGCTGAAAGAATAGTCGCAATCAAGAGCTCGAAGGCGCTTCGATGGCTCAAGGCGCAATGAGCCTCGGGGTACTCGCGTTTTAAAAGCGAGAGTACCTCGCGCATTCTCCGTCGATCGGCTTCGAGTCGCTGCTTCTTGCTCACTCGACTGGGCTGCTGTAGCTCAGAGTACCGAGTTACCGCAGCTCGCCTTATTTTCTTTTCAGCCACGACTCAACCTTTCTGAGGTCCCACGCATTCACCACACTCTCATCAAAAAGAAGCGCCTTTCTGGCCATCCACACGCCATACTCGGTGTCTGAAAAGCCCGCCACTTCGTGAGCATCCGGATTGATCGACACCAGGGCTCCCGCTTTTTTTAAAAGCGGGCCATGCCTCCAGTCGATATCTAAGCGCTGAGGATGCGCGTTCAACTCGATGGCCACGTCATGCTTGGCAGCCTCTCGAATCACGCGTTCAACATCCAGCTCATAGCCCTTTCTTCCCAACAAAAGCCGCCCCGTCAAATGCCCGATAAACCGCGTCTGAGGGTGCCGAATAGCTTGAACCACTCGCTCCGTCATCGTCTCTCGGTCCATCTGAAAGCGCGAATGAATCGAGGCAATCACGAAATCAAAATGCTTCAAAAGGTGATCGGGATAATCCAACGACCCATCCGCTAGAATATCACTCTCGATCCCCCAGAAAATTCGAACTTCGGGATACTTCTCTTGTACCGCTCGAACCTCTCGCTCTTGGGCGAGCAACTCGTCTTCCTTTAAACCCTGAGCGTAAAACGCCGACTGACTGTGATCGGAAACACCCACGTACTGGTACCCCCACTCACGAGCCGCACGAACCATCTCTTCAAGCGAATGGGCACCATCGGATCGGGTCGTATGAAAATGAAAAACCCCTCGAATCCGATCCTGCTGAATCACTTGGTGGAGCACGCCGCGAGCTGCCAGTTCAAGCTCATGACCGGTTTCGCGCAGTACAGGATCAATCCAGGGAAGCTTTTTCGAAGCGTAAAGCGCTTCTTCGTCTCTGAAGGCCCCGGGCTCTGAACCCTCAGGAAACAGAGCGCTCCAGTGAGCCGCACTCGAAGAGCCTCGCGCCCAGTGGGTGCCCCAATTTTTCGCCTCCGCAAACTCAAGCTCAATCGGAACTCCGATCGGAGCTCCGGTCGATGCCGATTTTGCAGCAACCAAACACTCAGAAATGCGCTTCATCGCAGCGGAAGAGGGCTTCCCATCGACTAGTTCGGCTGCCGAAAGCTCTATCAAAAGGCCCACTGAATGCAGGACTTCGCAACGGCGACGAACCTCTCCTGTGCATTCGACCCGAGTTTTGAGCAGCCGTCGCATCTCCTCAAGCAAGTGCTGGGCGGGCTCGAGAACTTGATCGAGACGCACCTGCCCGGTAGCCGCCTGAAGGAAACGAATGTTCTCGAGCAGTTTTTGCTGAATTTTCGGACCGAAGCCTTTGATCTTCAGCAAGCGATTTTCTTGGCAAGCATACTCAAGCTCGCGCACCGAAGAGATCTCAAGTGTCTCGATCAACTGAAACGCCTTTTTCGGCCCCAGCCCCGGGATCTGAGTCAGCTCTAACAGTCCCGCAGGCAGGGTGCTTTCTAGCTCTGCTTTCACCTTCGAAACCCCAGTGATCAGGAACTCGGTCAGAACCTCTGCGATGCCTTTTCCGATGCCATCGAGTTCTGTCAAGGTTCCCTGGCGAGCGCGTTCGGCTAAATCCTCGCGCCCCGTAAGAATCGCGGCTGCTTTCTCAAATGCACGCACCTTAAAAGGATTCTCTCCTTTCAAGGACATCAAATGGGCGATTTCTTCCAATAGGCGTACTGCGTTTACTGAAGTGGGCGTCATCGGCGAAGCCGTTTTCGAGCTCATAGGTTAGCTTCTAGCCTAACAGGGCAGAAATCTCAGCTAGGACTCGTTCACGCTCTTCGGCTGCCGTCATCCACTCTTGCTCGGCTTGACTCAGTTCAGACTGCAGTCGCCCCATTTCAGCAACTCGCAAAGCAGCTTCCTCCGAGGCAAAACCCAAGTCGACTAGCGCCTCATTCAGCTCGGCGATCCGCGTTGTATGGCGCGAGACCACATGCTCTGACCGATGAATTTGCTGATCGAGCTGTCTGAGGCGGCGCTCGAGAGTCTTCTTCTCTTCCTTAAAGTTGCCTTTAAAGTTGGTCTTCTCAGCGCCTTGAGGGCGAGTTTCCTCTTTTTTATTACCTGCTGCACCCTGGCCAGCTACGGCTGGCTGCGCTGACTTTTTCTCGCCATTTAAAGTCGCGTACCCACCACGCTCGACACTCCACACATACTCATCATAGGTCCCGGGATAACTCCTGGCTTGGCCCTGATGCACTTCCAAAATTTTCGTGCCCACTCTTCGAACAAAAGATCGATCGTGACTCACGACAATCAAGGCACCTTCGAAGCGCTCTAGCGCCTGCGCCAACGATTCAACCGTATCAAAATCGAGGTGATTGGTAGGTTCATCGAGAATCAAGCAGGACGCCTTTTGTAGCAGCACCTGCCCGAGTGCCACGCGCGACTTCTCGCCCCCCGAGAGCACCCGTACGGGCTTCTGCACCTCATCGCCGGTAAAAAGTAAGGTTCCCGCCAAATCCAGAATCTCCTGCGGCAGCACCGCGGGATGAGCTTTCTCACTCAAAGCCCTCAAGACCGTATGCTCTGGATTCAGCTCTTCGGCCACATGCTGCGCAAAAAAAGCGAAACTCGCCTCATAGCCCGATTCAACCGAGCCTTTCAGCAACGGCAAACGCCCGGACAAGCTTTTTAAGAGCGTACTTTTTCCGGCGCCGTTCAGCCCCACGACAGCAAGATGCTCTCCCCCCATCAAGCGCAGATCGAGCCGGCTCAAAACCGTGCGACTGGGATAGCCCAGATCAGCACCTCGAACATCAAGCACGAGCTTGCCCACTCTTGCCGGAGGCGGAATTCGAAACCGAGCACGCGTAGGAATCGCCTTAATCTCGATGGTCTCCATACGATCGAGGCTCTTGAGTCGCGACTGGGCCTGTTTGGCTTTGGTTGCCTTGGCCCCGAATCGAGCCACGAAGTCCAGAATCTCGGTACGTCGCTGTTCCTGAGAAAGCGCCCGAGCCTCGAGCTGCTCGCGTAAAAGCGCCTTTTGCTCGAAATAGTCGTCGATGTTCCCATTGTACTTGGTGATCGACCCAGCCTCGACCTCAACGATATGATCTGTAGTTCTACGAAGAAACTCGCGATCATGCGAGATTAATAGAAAAGCTCCCGAAAAACCCTGAAGAAAGCGCTCTAAAACCAGCAATGTTTCAAGGTCTAAGTAATTCGTGGGCTCGTCGAGTAACATCAGATTGGGCTCTTGACCCAACATCCGCAAGAGCTTCGCCCGCATCCGATATCCGCCGCTAAACGACTGAACCGGTTTCGAGTAATCCTCATCACGAAGACCCAGCCCTCGACCTAAACTCTTGAGCTCCCAAAGCGGAAGCTTTGAGTCGCGTTCCAGGTACGACTCGATGGTTTCCTCAGGAAGCCACGAATCGTGCTGCGAGAGGTAGCCCAAACGCAAGCCCCGCGCTCGAATGATTTCTCCGGAATCCAGGTCCTCTTGGCCGATCAACGTTTTAAAGAGCGTTGTTTTTCCGGCGCCATTCGGGCCAATGACCCCGACATGCTCGCCCTCATTGATCGAGAACGAGGCCTCCTCAAAAAGTTGTTTTGATCCGTACGCTTTCGAGCCCGATCGAAGCTGAATCAGGTTCTCCATCGTGGAGCGCGTCCTCCCGCGGAGCGCGACGAATCACGCTCCTTGTTCTTTTTGAAATGCAGGCCCGGACGACCCGAACGCTCCGCTGGAGCTCCGCGGCCTCGCGGCGCCGAACGATCTTCACGAGCCGCTGATGCCGGCACAGGTGCCTGCTCCTCTCGGCCTGAGAAAAGTTCGGGATGCATCAGGGCCAAAAACCGCCCCGCAATCTCATCAGGCATCATGTTCGAAACGCTTTCTCTCCATTCGTTGCCCATGACTTCAACGACTTTGCCCCAATTTTCTTGGCTTTCAAAACGTGAAAGTAAAGCAGCGACTTTCTGAATCGCCACTTCTCGGCGTGAAGGAATACGCTTTTCGACCATGCGGCTACCGGTGAGCTTCTCGATCCGCCGCACTAGTCCGCGATGATTTCCGCTCACCAAGCTCATCGCGACGCCTGACTTACCGCTTCGAGCGGTACGGCCGATTCGGTGAACATAAGCATCTAGCTCTCGCGGAAGCGAGAAGTTCACGACGTGGGTGACGTCCTTTACGTCAAGACCCCGAGAGGCCACATCGGTGCACATGAGAACGGTGCTTCGACGATCGCGAAACCCCTTCATGGTTCGCTCGCGAGCGGCCTGATCCATGTCGCCATGAAGACAATCCACTTTCAGACCTCGCGACGCCAAAAACTCCGCCGTTTCAATAAGCGAAATTTTCGTCTGAAAAAACACCAGACCGTAGAAATCCTCGACTGAGTCAATCAGCTTACAGAGCACTTCGGGCTTATTGGCTTCATTCACCAGATAATACTGTTGCTCGACATTGTCTGGCAGCATTTTAGCCCGGTTGACTTGAACCTGCTGAGGGTCATGCAAATAAGCATCTGCAACCGAACGCACTCCAGGACTCATGGTCGCTGAAAAAAGCCATGTTCGCGCCTGCCCCTGAGGAATTGCCGCAAGAATGAACTCGAGATCTTCTTTGAATCCCATCGAGATCATTTCATCAGCCTCATCAAGAACCACAGTCTGAACCTGCTCTAAAACCAGGGTGCCCCGCTTCAGATGATCGACAAGCCGACCTGGAGTTCCAACGACCACGGCCGGGTTCCTGCGAAGACCGCCAATTTGCTCGCCAAAGCTCGCCCCACCGTACACGGCAAGAGCGCGCGTACCGCCTGCTTTCTGAAAACGCCCAATCAATTCGACCTGCTCGGCTACCTGAATGGCAAGCTCGCGCGTAGGACAAAGAATCAGCGCCTGAACCCCCTTCTGAGCCGAGTCGAGGCGATCGAGCAGTGGAATCGAAAATGCTGCCGTCTTACCAGTGCCGGTGGCTGCAAGACCGATGAAATCCGTGGGTTCACCGAGAAGTACCGGAAGCGCAGCTCCTTGAATGGCGCTAGGCTGAGTGAACCCCATCTCGGTGATCGCCTTGAGGATCGGTGCGCTTAATTGAAAATCGTTAAATGAACTCATGATTGCTCCAAAAAATTGTAAAAAAGGCTGAATTAATAAACAAGAAAGACGAAAAAAAACAAAACCGGTTAGCGACCTGCTCCCGAATGAGCCCTAGAATGAGCTCCAGATTGAGCTCCAGAAGGAGCACCGGCACCTCTCGATTTTCTTTTTCCACGCCAACCACCACCTGGGCGCTTGCCACTTCCTTGGGGCCCCCATGCGCCCTCTCGGCGAGCTCCGCCTGCTGATCCTCGTTTCGATTCAGGCTCTAGCCCTTCCGGCGTCGGCACGACACTTACCTTCTTTCGAATCAGACGCTCGACATCAGCCAGAAAGCGCGACTCCGAGGGCGAACAGAACGAAATCGCCACCCCCTCTCGACCCGCTCTCGCGGTCCTTCCGATTCGATGCACATAAGTCTCAGGAACATTCGGAATATCGAAGTTAAACACGTGTGAGAGATCATCGATATCAATTCCGCGTGCGGCGATATCCGTCGCAACTAGCGCAAGGATTTTTCCCGACTTGATACCCTCCAGAGCGCGCTCCCGAGCACCTTGAGACTTATTGCCATGAATCGCCGCTGCCCCAAATCCGGCTGCAAGCAGCGAATCGGCTACGCGATTGGCATCGCGCTTCGTACGAGTGAAAACCAATGCACGAGTGACATCATTGTTTTCTAGCCACTTCTTCAGCAATGCCGTCTTTTGGTTCTCAGCAACAAAATGCACCGACTGCACGATCCGCTCGGCCGTGCTCGCAACTGGCGTTACCTCAACGCGAACGGGATCGACCAGAATTCGAGACGCCAGCTGACTAATTTCCGGAGGCATCGTCGCAGAGAAAAATAACGTCTGACGGTCACGAGGAATCATGCCAATGATGCGCTTGACGTCATGAATGAATCCCATATCCAGCATGCGATCGGCTTCATCTAGAACAAAAAATTCAAGCGAATCGAGACGAATCAGCTTCTGTTGCAGCAGGTCCAGCAAGCGTCCCGGGGTGGCCACAACCAGATCTACTCCCGACCGCACGGCAGCCACCTGAGGGTTCTGTCCTACGCCCCCAAAAATCACCACATGCCGCAGATTAAGCCCACTACCGTAAGTCTCGATGCTCTCACCGATTTGAGACGCTAACTCGCGAGTCGGCGTCAGGATCAGAGCGCGCACTCGGCGCGGGCTGTGGATCTGCGAAGCTGAGGCAAGAAGTTGCAACAGGGGCAACGAAAAGGCTGCCGTTTTTCCTGTACCTGTCTGGGCAATGGCTAATAAATCGCGACGATCCAGCACAATAGGAATGGCCCGCTCTTGAATGGGCGTGGGACGCGAGTACCCCGCCTTCTGAAGCGAATCCAGGAGCGGAGCAATCAGGTCTAAACTCTTAAAATGACTCATGAAATAAAAACTTCGTTTCTGCCGTGTCTGCTGCCGACAGGGCTCGGCGATCTGCAACTCTCCACCATGGAGGACTGAGATCCTGAGAAGAACGGCCCTACCTTATACGCATTGCGTCAACTAGGCCAGAAAAATGAATGCGGGCACTCGGGCTTCTTCAAACCTGGCCAGATCGCCTCTCGGCAAGCCGATCACCGCACGCTTTACGGACGGCTGGCCCGTAAACAGGGCAATGACGACCGTCGAGCGCACGCAAGAGCAGCCGCCGCATCAACGACACCGCCGGTAACCAGTTTTCTTTGAAGACCCCTCACCGGCCGAGCGGTAGCTAACAGAATCTCACGAACCTGGGGTGCCTTCAGATGAGGTGCAGCAGCTCTCACCAGTCCCGCCACGCCCGCGACAATCGGCGCAGCAAACGAAGTTCCCCGCCCCTTTTTCCATATGGTTCCGTCGCTCCAGGGCGCAATCAAGCGAATGCCAGGGGCCGCCACATGCACATGCTTTTTGCCCCAGCTTGCCGAATCTAAAAGCTGATCTTGCTCATCGACTGCCGTCACGGTGATCAGGTGATCCATTTCGTATCGTGCGGGATAGGTGTTCGAACGATCGATATTTTCTGAGTCGTTCCCGGCGGCAACAATCACCAAAACATCTTTCTCTCCCGCAAACTCAAGGGATTTCTTAAGATCTCTATCTGCCCCTTCACCCGCGAAAGAGACATTGATGACTGAGGCGCCATTTCGGGCAGCGTATTCAATGGCTTTAGCCATATCTTCGGTATCGCCAAACCCATCCCGATTTGAAAATCGTACTGGCATAATCGAACACTCGGGGCAGACCCCCACCGACCCGATGCCATTTCGAGCCACTGCCGCGATCATTCCGGCAATGAAGGTGCCATGGCCATTCGGATCATGCGGGAGGTTCTTGTTCCGTAAAAAATCCCAACCAATCACGTCGTCAATAAAGCCATTTTGATCGCTGTCTTTGCCATCCAAGGGCCACTCACGAAAATTGCGATGGATATTGGCCGCAAGCTCAGGGGAATTATAGTCGACCCCGCTATCAACGACGGCAACCACCACCGAGGCATCGCCTCGACTCACCTTCCAAGCCTCCTCGGCGCCGATGCGCTTCAGGAACCATGATGCTTCGTAATCGGGGTCGAGCGCTTCAGAGCGCTGCAGAGGAACCGGGCGAATCGAGTCGTCTTGACGATCTGAGGGCGCAACTTTGGCTGCCAAAAAGGCTACCGAGGCGGTAAAAATCAGCCCCATCGCCCCCACTTTTCGTCCTGACCTTGAATGAAAAAACACGTCCGTCATCGCCGCTCCGTAAAGCCCCATTTGGCTCGTTGACCTTCCACCTCAGCCAGAGAGTTCTCGGAGATTGCCCACTGAAGCTCTTGGTTTGGCGGGGTGCTTACAGCACTGCACCATTTCTTTTCAAGCGGCGTTTTATTTCAAAGCGGATCTCAAACTCAGAAATCGTCAAAAACTCTCCCAGCTACCGCCCCCTTCTTCGGATCTGAAGCTCGCTGTGCCCACGATTGAAGCAAAAGAGGACGAAACTCCTGAGGCGAGAGCCCCAGTTCCTCAAGATGCGCTTCGGCTGCCTCGATAAAACGAGCGGGTTTTTCAATCCAAACCCGACCCTGCTCTTCTAAGGGCTTTCGGTAGTCTAACTTCTTGGAGGAGTTAAAAGTGGCATTCAAAAGTGCCCGCACGTACTTGATCTGCAGCGAAGCCAGGTACTCATCTTCCATCGCATCAAAAAGCCGAAACTCGATACGCTCTTTTGCTGAGTTACCGAAATCAGGTTTCCACTTCACCTGAGGATTTTTAATATCAATATTCACCTTCTTGAACTCATCCGGAACAGCGGGAAACAGCACGCCCGTCAAGTCCATCTGCATGTATCGCGGCTTCCTTCCCACATAGGGATTAAAATACTGAAAATCATAAAGAAGCTGTGCCAGCTCCTGCCACCCGCCCGAGAACTTCTCGAGCGAAGAGAAGAGCTCGGGCTTGGGTGTTGCCGGTATCGCTGCTCGTAGCCGGTTTGGATGCTGCCAAAGAAAACTGATCAGCTCTCGATTCGACTCAAAATACACCAAAAGCTGAATCAGACGCCGCGTCCCCTCGGATGGCGGAAGCTCGAAAATCGGGGCGAGATCGACATTCACATGGGTTCCGCCTGCGGATCGCTTTGGAAGCTTACCGGTTTTTCTAGCCGCTACGTAAAGCCTCCGAATCTCTTCAGCATCCCGGGGATTGAACTTCGGGGTTGGAACCTCAAGAAGCCCGCCTCGAGGGTTCACTACTTTTCCATCAACGTAATCGCGTGAAATTCCGTCCCACTCGAAACGCCAGACCTTCTGGGAAGGATCTGTGTACTCGTATCGCACCGATACGCCATGGCCATGCCCTCCTTGCGAAAGCTCTTCGATCGTTCCGCCTCCTAGAGACTCTCGAAACGCCTCAAGCGTAGCAGCAATCTCGCGTTTAGCCTGAGTTGAATTCTCGGCGCGAACCGAGAAGCGAAAAGTGTACTCAAGCCCCAGGGCAATCTGATTCACATCAATCGGTCCACTAGAAGAAACCACGAGCTTCGGCAGGGTTGTGGGTCGCGGAGTCAAGTAGCGAAAGAAATCCTGGTCGAGCCGGACTTCATTGGCGAAATCAAAAATCGCTTTTTCTAATTTCTCGATCGTATTGGCATACAGCTCAGACACGAGTCCACCAGCTGAATCGACCTTCGACCGAGCCTGCAGGTACTCTTTAGCGATTTTCACCAGCGATCGCGCATAGGCTTCTTGTTCGGTCTTCAAAATCTCGGCCTTCAGCCCAAGATCAAGCCGCAGCGACCAGGGCAGAAGCGGAGAGATGATACGATTGCGATAGTGATTCAAAGCAAGCGAATGATCGCTGAACTTCATTTTAGGAAACGACCCTTCAAAGCGCTTCAGGATCTCTAAGTCTTCTGGCTGAAGCCACTCTTTGGCGAGAGTGTCGATCGGCGCCGAAGCATTGAAGTCGTGTGCTCGAAAATCGCGTAGACCGCTGTAATCACCGCTAGAAATACGTGCCTCGATCATATCTTCTAAGAACGCCCGTAAGGGCCCCTTATTACCTGAACGCAGTTCGAAGTCGGGTAGAACCATTCCTTGCTGAGCCGGCACTGCAGGATCGCCAGGCACGTTTCGAGCACCGATCATGCGGTACTTGTTTTTGAATTTCGAAGCATCGCCCCGAAGCATGGCTTCATGTAAGCGGTCGAGCGCTTCTCGGGAATACACTCCCAGATACGGGTGAGTCAGAACTGAATCGACGGTATCGGGATCGCGTTTCATCTGACGCCAAAACAAAAGCCAGGTCGTCGAATCCAGCAGCTCGATATACTGAGGGGCGATCGCCGCGCGAGCCGAAGCATCTTTGGGCCAAGCGTGTACCAGATGCTGGTGGCCCACTCGCTCACCACCGAAGTGACGTTCCACCATCGCTCGGAACTCTTGGTAAGCGCCACGGTCAGCAAGACCACCCGCCGATCGAACTTCGTAAGATCCTAAGTCATCTCCGACCCGAAGCATGGCAGGCGTCGCTTCAGAAACGGCAAGCTCATCGAAAGTCAGGATTCCCTCAAGAAAAAGCGATCGCTTTCCGTTCATTTTGATCACGCGAAAGAAGTCACCCTGGGCGAGAAGACGCTCGAGCCGCTCCGAGGCACTCAAAGAACGCCAATCATCAGAGGCAATCGCTAGACCCTCGGGCTGATAGCGAGCGCGATAGTACTCGAGCCAGCGAGTTAAAAGCGGCGGCGCCTTGCCAGCAGTTTCTTTCTGTAACCGATCCCGCAACTTCTGCGCCGCCTCGGGCTTTACGGATGGAAACCACTGGGCGATATCGTCGTAAAGAAGCCCCTCTTTCTCGAGGGCTCGAGTGATCGGCACGTCAGTTCCTGCAGAGCTCAACACGAGCGAAACGGAGCGCTGCAAGTGATCACGCTGAAAGTTCGCATCCTGAAGTCCGTGAAAAAGCGTGTAGCAATCGGCCGCCCAGCTGGGGGGAACCAGCGCGGCGATGAGCGCGCCTACAATCCACGGTATCCCCCGATTTCGATGCAGCAGGTTCATGCTGGAACTATCGGCTTTCTGACAACGCCCCTTGAGCTCATTTCATTCTGCGCCAATGGGCCGACCCCCAAGCCATCTCGCAACACCCCCTAGACAAGGGCACCAGGTTCGTCTATTGAAAGACCTCCGTCTTCCTGTGAAGAGTGCCTCGGTGGTGGAATGGTAGACGCGCCGGACTCAAAATCCGGTATCCGTTAGGGTGTGAGAGTTCGAGTCTCTCCCGAGGCACCAATTTCAACCCAAACCTCTTTCTCTGCGTCAAAAAGCAAGCACCTTGCCAAGAACTCCTGCCTCACCTTCCTTCGACCGACCTCAGAAGATCTTGCTGGTCTTCATTTTTCTCAGCCTGGCATTCGTACGCGTCTGGAGCTCTTCCTTTGATGACTTCACAGTTTACTGGAGAGCAGGAAAAGAAGCGTTAGCAGGCTTGTCCGTCTATACCGAGCCCGGGCACTTTCAATTCAAGTACTCGCCCTTCGTGGCGTTATTTTTGGGCGTGATCTACGAGCTCATCGAAAAAGCCCTAATTTTTGTTGGCATTCCCCCAGGCGGTTTTCGTCATCACGACCTGAATCAAGGTCCGCTCATTTGGGGATCGGCTCGCGCGGTGGGAACGCTTTTCTATTGGGGTTGGCTAATCGTCTGGTTTTTCTGGTTCAAACGACTCGTCCGAGAACGTTCTCCGCACCGAGATCAATACACGCATTTCGCGCTGCTCGCGCTCCTTCTTGTTCACCCCTTGGCTCAAGAGCTGGGACTAGGGCAACTCAACGCGATTCCCATTCTTGGAATCACTTTCGTGATTCACCAGCTTGATCACCGACCGAATTCTTGGAGCCGAAGGTTATTTCAGGTGCTCAGTTGTAGCATCGCCTTGTCGCTTGCCGTTCAATTCAAGCTCTTTAGCTTGATTCTCTTTCCTCTTTTGGCATTTCGAAGGCGATGGAGCTGGATTTTGGGCTCGCTTGCCGTCACTGCAGCGTGTTTAGAAGGAGGCCTCTCGCTAGCCCATAACCATGCTCATGCGCTTCATGAGGTTCAGGCTTGGGGCACGAGCCTGACTCGTTCTTCGAGCGCACTGATGGTGTCGCGTTTTAATGTGTCATGGTGGGGATTTATTGCCAAAGCTACCGGATCGCTCCTGCTTGCCCAAGCGAGCTGGGTCGCTCTGGTGGTGAGCTTTTTAGTGATTCAATGGAGAAACCGCTTCGCTTCCGGACAGTTTCAACTCTCCTTTCTCTTGGCAGCGATTTTGATCCTGAACCCGCTGGTCTGGAACTACTGGCTGATTTTCTTAGCTCCCCTCATTCTTGATTTACTCGCGCAACACGAACAACGGCTGCGTCAACACTCTCGGCTCGCCGTTCTTCTGGGAATCGTGATTTGGATTCCGTTTCTGCTGATGTTCGCGCTGGTCGCGCAAAACTGGTTACAACCCATCCTGATTTTTGGAATCACGGTTTTCTGGCTTTTCTCAACCAAGCCCCTGGCAGTAGCCCTACCTCGAAATTCGGGTTCACTCTAAAAAAGTGAATTTTCCATCAGGTGAAAGCTCCACCGGTACGCCCAGCGGCAATGGAAAGTGCTCGGGCCCATGCCCCACTGGAAGACGCCATGCCACGGGCACTCCCGTCTCGCGAGAAAGCTCGCTCAACATGGCCCGCAAGGCCTGCTCTTGAGAATATCGTTTTCGAATCGGGCCCAACCATTTCTTAGGCGGATCTCGAAGCTGCTCGTCGGAATACCGCGAAGGCACTTTGATCAGCGCTTGCGGAACAGCATCCTCGCAGCTCAAGAAGTTTCCAAGGACGAGGGCACTCACTCCCTCAAGCCCCCCTGCATCCACAAGATGCCGAAATGCGCGGTCTAAGCGGGGCAAGAGTTCAGTCACATCCTCAAGAAAGAGAATTTTGGCATGTCCCGAGCTCAATCGCGGCTGAAAGGGAGTACCTAGCATCGTATTCCATACCGTCAGATTTCCACCGACCAATTCACCTTGAATCGCTTTCTCAGGACGCTCCCCCCACCACTTCAAGCGCGAAAATCGGCCAAAAGGCTTGGCTGGAGCAACCCCTCGAACCCAGGAGCATAAGGCATCGCACTCCGGATTGGTTAAAAGCTGAAAACTCCGCAGTCCGGGCATCGGAGCGTGCAACACTTCAAATCCCCAGCGCGCACGCGCGAACTCAAGAAGCGAAGTGGCATCTGAGGATCCCACCAAAAGCTTGCGCTTGGGTGGCTTGCCCCGAAGCGCGAGCGCCTCAGCCAAAGCCCTCAGCAAATGGTTGCTGCCATAGCCCCCTCGTGCGCACCACACGATGTCGCAATCCGAATCATAAACTGCTTGTAACAGCGCCTCGGCGCGCTCTGCGTGGGTTCCCGCGAAAAATAACGATTTTTTCGAACATTGGCGACTGACTCGCACTTCGAAGCCCCCCTCGCGCAACGCTTGTGCTCCAA
This sequence comes from Pseudomonadota bacterium, assembly GCA_039800365.1. GTDB lineage: Bacteria > Bdellovibrionota > UBA1018 > UBA1018 > UBA1018 > CAIOHW01. The sequence goes on along the minus strand of JBDLQW010000178.1, from coordinate 5,990 downwards.
GAGCAAGCTCAGCCCGTGGAACCACCGATGAGGGCGCGACGATCTCAATCACCACACGACTTCCGATCATCTGATTTCTCCTTTTTTCACTACGATCCGGCTTCAGAATCCGAGCGGCCGGCTAACCCTAACCCACGAATCAGCCTCACAAGCTCATTCATCCGATCTCCGGTTCGAGAGCAAACCCAGAGAGCCGACTGCGGGTCGACGCCCCACTGTTCTAAGACTTCGCCCGCCTCACGACGTCGCTGAATTCGCTCTTTTTGAGTCTTCAAACCATCGGTTTTGGTGAAAACCACTTGAACCTCAATCGCCGAAGACTTCAGAAAGCCATAAGCTTCGGCATCCAAAGCGCTTGGACCATTCCTCGAGTCCACCAAAAGAAACGCCATGGCCAAATTCGAATCGGCCTCAAGGTAAGCCTGAATCAAGGCGGCCCATTTGTTCCTATCGGCATGCGATGCGCGGGCGAATCCATATCCAGGAAGATCCACCACCACTTTCTTAAGCTCGTGCCAGGCGTAAAAATGAATCAATCGTGTCTTGCCAGGCTCAGCGCTGACTTGGGCGACTCGAGATCCCACTAACGAATTGATCAAGGAGCTCTTTCCGACATTCGATCGTCCCACCATGGCGATTCGCGAATGAGGATTTCCCTTCAGAAATTCTCCTCGAATCACGCTCGGAAATTGATCGGCGGCACCAACAGTTGCAATCCATTCACCTGGCATACTCTCGAGTCTAGCCTCGCGGTACAGCTCTTGCCAATGGGCGCCGTCAAGGAGACACCTCATGAGCACTTCATTTCAGTCAGCCCTGCAGTTACGAATTCAAGACCCTTCGGGCGAAACAAGAACGCTCGCGTTTAAGTCCGAAGCATGGGCCGGACGCTCGCCCGATGCCCCCATTGTACTTCGCGATCCCACAGTCCCTCAAAGGGCTTTAACCCTGCTTCGCGCCTCAGAAACCGAGGTCTGGTTTAAGACCGAGCCCAATGGACCCTCGCTCGAACTCGGAAGCCTAAAAGTGCGTGAAGCCTGCTTGCCCCTCGGGGCTTCGCTTCGAGTCGGAGAGACTCAGCTTCGGGTTTTACCAAAGAACCCCAAAGAAGGCGTCCTGCCTCCGGTTCCCCAGGGCACTCGCCCCTGGCTCACCCAGAATGACGAGGGCAGAAAGCTCCTCTGGATGGCCAAGAGATCAGCTCTCACTCCCCTTTCGATTTATCTGGCAGGCGAAACAGGAACCGGAAAGGAAGTGATGGCCCAATTGATTCACGACTGGAGTGACCGGAGGTCTGGCCGCTTCGTGCCACTGAATTGCGCAGCACTATCCCTATCGCTCGTCGAAAGTGAGCTCTTCGGTCACGTCAAAGGCGCTTTTACGGGTGCCAGCCACCCCCGTCCGGGCGCCTTGCTTCAAGCCCACAACGGCACACTCTTTCTTGATGAAGTGGGCGACCTTCCCATGGACATTCAGGTCAAACTGCTTCGATTCTTAGAAAATGGCGAAATCCGCGCAGTCGGCTCTGACCATGTCTCTCATGCCCAGGTTCGCGTGATCTGCGCCACGCATAAGCCTCTCAAGGCCCTAGTCGAAGCGGGCCAGTTTCGGCGCGACCTCTACTACCGCCTTGCCTCGGTAACCCTCGAGATTCTCCCCCTTCGAGAACGCCCAGAGGACATTTCGTTTTTGGCCAGTGAGTTCGCCAGCAGCATGGGAAAAGTGCTCTCACCCCCGGCGCTGACGCGCCTACAGGCTTACAGCTGGCCGGGAAACGTTCGAGAACTTCGTCATGCCGTCGAACGGGCCTGCGCTCTTTCGAGCACCCTCACTCAAATTCTGCCTGAAACCGCCTTTGACTTCCTGCTCTCTCCCGAGAACACCCCCGGAGAACCCGCCTTCGAAGAGGTCACCTCAACGCTGAATTTGCACCAAATGGAGCGTATTCTGCTTTTAAAGGCCCTGAAACGCGCGAAGGGAAACCGCAGCTTGGCAGCAAAAATCTTAGGAGTGGCCAGAAGCACGCTCTTTGACATGCTCAAGAGGCACCAGATCATCGGCCCCCGATCCACTCTCAGCGCATGAGTCGCGACTATCGCACTAAAAAGCGACTAAAATAGATCTCCTGGATCTTGCCGGAGGGAATGGCTCGAGTCACGCGGTCCTGAATTTTGTCCCGGATCGCAAACTTCCCTTCGGCCTCCAAGAGGTCGGCGCGGGTCAGGTCTCGAAGGGTAGAAACGGCGTCAAAAATCTCTCCCCGAACCGAGTCTTGATTGGCCTTCACCCAACGGCCCGTATCGGCCGAATCAAAACGAATCGCGACATCCATTTCCAAACTCATGCCGCTCTCGCCCTTCCGGCCGTTCCCCAAACCCACCAGGGCGATCTCAAAGTTACCGAAACTCACGACCGCGTCTTGGATTTCGGCGAGCTCGGCCTTCTTTTTGATCTGCTCCTCGAGCGCCTCCAGCGAACATTTCAGCTGACGACACTCTTCCTTCTCGCTTTTTCCCTTCCGAGAAGCCGCTACGATACGCTTTACGGCCCAACCCGAGAGTCCGACCGAAGCAATAAAAAACAGGATCGCTCCCCCGGCCCAAACGCGAGGAAGCCCGGGCGAGCGCAATGCCGAGACAAACCCTTTTCGCCAGCCTTCCGGTGACTCTGAACCTGATTCCTGAGCGTCCATGACCTCTTGAGTGTACCAGCCCCCCTGAAAATGTCGAACCCGACTCATGGCTTTCACTCAAACCCTCGACATGCTAGCGTGAGAGCCCCATGGAAGCGTTTTTTGATTTTGAAAAGCCGATTGTCAGCCTCGAAAAAAAGCTCCTCGACCTCCGAGAGCTCTCGAAACAGGAGGGCGTCGATTTCAGTCGCGAAATCGACATTCTTCAAGAAAAGGTCGTGAGTCTGATCGACCAGACTTACTCGAAGCTCACCCCATGGCAAAAAGTGCAGCTTTCGAGGCATCCCAATCGCCCCTACACACGAGACTACGTCGATGCCCTTTTTTCGGATTTCAAAGAACTTCATGGCGACCGTGCCTTTGGCGACGACCAGGCCATCCTCGGGGGAATCGGCACACGCCATGGCCAGCCGTTCTTGATTCTCGGACACCAAAAAGGCCGATCGACAAAACAGAAAATGGAACGCAACTTCGGGATGGCTCGCCCAGAAGGCTACCGAAAGGCCATGAGGTTAATGGAGCTTGCCAATCGTTCCAAGATGCCAATCGTCACCTTGATCGACACTCCTGGAGCTTATCCCGGGCTCGATGCTGAAGAACGAGGGCAATCACAAGCCATCGCCGAAAGTATCCGTTTGATGTTCGGCCTGAAGGTTCCGGTCATCGCGATCGTGATTGGCGAGGGAGGCTCCGGCGGCGCGCTTGCGATTGGGGTCGCTAACCGCGTGCTGATGCAAGAATACAGCGTCTATTCGGTGATTTCTCCAGAAAGCTGCGCCTCGATTCTTTGGAGTGACTCGAGCCTTGCCGAGCGGGCCGCTGAACGTCTGAGAATGACTCCTCCTGACCTGCTTCGCTTAGAAGTGATTGACGGGGTGATCCCTGAACCCAAGGGAGGAGCTCACCGTGATTGGAAGCTGGCGTTTGAACTCATCGGCAAGACGCTTGACGAACAAATGCAGCCCCTCCTTGAACAAATGCACCGCGACCCTGAATCACTCTCGCAACAGCGCATGAGCAAATTCAGGAAAATGGGTGAAGTGGGAATCCAGCACGCTGGTGAACCCCCCAAGAGGGCTCCATGACCGTGTCGGTCAGAAGCATGACCGGATTCGGTTCAACAGAGGCCGAATACCGGGGATCGCGCTATCGCATCGAAATCCGGTCGGTGAATCACCGGTTTCTGGATCTCAAAATTCGCCTGCCCCGTGATCTCCAAACATTAGAGTCTTCGTTTCGGGTTCTGATCCAGACGAGAGTCAATCGCGGAGCGCTAGAAGTGAAAGTCGAGCGCGCTCCAGGCGACTCAAGCAACGAGAAAACTTCGCAGCCCACTCTAGAGATCAACACTGCTCGCGCACAAGAAGCCTTTCAAGCGTATCAAGAGCTCGCACGAACCCTGAAGCTTGAGGAAGGCCCTTCGCTCCGCGATATCGCCCTCTTTCCCGACGTGATTCGAACGAAAACCTTAGAAGAAGAGACCTTCGAGGCGTCTTGGAAGAGCTCGTGGGAGCCTGCACTCTCGAGCGCTGTGCAAGCCCTCTTAGCAATGCGACAGACAGAGGGCCAACATCTGGCGACGCTGCTAGGCGATTCGGTACAGGGCCTGAAAAACTCGATTCACCAGATTTCTGAAAGACGAAAAACCTCGCTTCAAGCGTACTCCTCAAAAATTACCGAACGAGTAAAATCCCTGTTTGAGACCTACCCCGTGCCAGCGCTCTCGGCACTGAACGACCCGCAAACCAGTGCCGCCTCATCGATTCGCTCGCTACTGGAATCTCGGATCGCCCAAGAACTCGCGCTTTTAGTCGATCGAACCGATATCCAGGAAGAGCTCGATCGATTCGCTGCTCACCTCACCCATTTCGAAAAAACGCTCCAGGAAGGCGGAGCCTTGGGTCGAAAGCTTGAATTCATCCTTCAAGAGCTAGGACGCGAGATCAACACTTTGGGAAACAAGGCCCAGGACTTCTCGATCTCTGAACAAGTCGTTGCGATTAAGGTTCGGCTCGAGCAACTCCGAGAACAAGTCCTGAATCTGGAATAATGCCACTAAGGATGTCTGCGATGAATGCCCCTGTCTTCTCCGCTCCACCTCTTCTTTTCGTGATTGCCGCCCCATCTGGCGCCGGAAAGACATCGCTTTGCGAGAGACTACTTCGAGACTTTCCAACGATCGAGCTTTCCGTTTCGACCACCACTCGAGCTCCTCGGGGACAAGAGGTACACGGCAAAGCGTACTGGTTTACCACGAGAGAGGCCTTCGAAAGCCAGATTCATGAAGGCAAGTTTGTGGAATGGGCCCTCGTTCACGGCAACTATTACGGCACCTCGAAAGTTGTTATCGAGGAATCTCTCGCTCGGGGCGTTTCTGTGCTTCTAGACATCGACGTGCAAGGCGCTGAGATCCTCAAGCAAGCCTTCAGCTCGCGCTGCGTGACGATCTTTGTGGCTCCACCGAACCTCGAAGAGCTTGAAAAACGACTTCGAAATCGAGGCACTGACCCCGAAGAGGCCATCCAGCGCCGGATGACCAATGCCGTTCAAGAAATCAATCAAGCAAAGCACTTCGACTTTCAGATCATCAATGACGACTTCGAAGGCGCTTATGCAAAGCTCAGAGAAATTGTGATGACGACTCTTGGAGGCAAGGTCTAATGGCGAAGCCCCCTTCTGCATCGATCGATTCGATTTGTAACACGATTCAGACCTACTACCCAGAGGCGAAGCTCGATCTGGTTCACAAAGCTTTTACCTTTGCTGAGGAATGCCATCGTGGACAAACACGCTCCAGCGGCGACCCCTACCTGATTCACCCTACCGATGTCGCTCAGACCTTAGCCGAGCTCAGGCTCGATATTCCTAGCGTGGTCACCGGCTTGCTTCACGATACGGTCGAAGACACTCCGGCCACCATCGAGCAAATCAGCAAGGAATTCGGCAAGGACATTGCTGAATTGGTGGATGGCGTTACCAAGCTTTCGAAAATCACTTTCAAGACTAGCGAAGAGAAGCAGGCAGAGAATTTCAGAAAAATGATTCTGGCCATGTCAAAAGACATTCGCGTGATCTTAGTGAAGCTTTCTGACCGGCTCAACAACATGAGAACGCTAGAGCACCTAGCACCTCATAAGCAGAAAAACATCGCGCAGGAAACGCTCGACATCTACGCTCCTATCGCCAATCGTTTGGGGATCGGCTGGATGAAGATTGAGCTCGAAGACCTTTGTCTTCGCTATTTACACCCCGATTCGTATTACAAGCTTGCCCAACGTGTTTCTAAGAAGAAGCGCGA